>NZ_VIUM01000005.1:0-456075 GCF_007828315.1 Burkholderia sp. SJZ089
AGACCAGCGCGCACGACCCGGTGAACGGCTACCTGCCGCAAGGCTGGAGCGTGGAGCAATGGCACGAGGCGCGCAAGGTCGATCCGCAGAGCATCGTGAAGCCGGCCAAGCAGTCGATGGCCAGGCAGGTGCAGGCGATGCTGACGCTGCAGGAACGCGGCGCGGCCACGCTCGACTACGGCAACAACATCCGCCAGATGGCGCTGGAGATGGGCGTGCACAACGCCTTCGACTTCCCGGGTTTCGTGCCGGCCTATATCCGCCCGCTGTTCTGCGAGGGCAAGGGGCCGTTCCGCTGGGTGGCGCTGTCGGGCGATCCCGAGGATATCTACAAGACCGATGCGAAGGTGAAGGAGCTGATCCCCGACGATGCGCACCTGCACAACTGGCTCGACATGGCGCGCGAGCGGATCGCCTTCCAGGGACTGCCGGCGCGGATCTGCTGGGTGGGCGTGAAGGATCGCTATCGCCTGGGCCAGGCCTTCAACGAGATGGTTCGCAAGGGCGAGCTGAAGGCGCCGATCGTGATCGGGCGCGACCACCTCGACACGGGTTCGGTGGCGAGCCCGAACCGCGAGACGGAAGCGATGAAGGACGGCTCGGACGCGGTCAGCGACTGGCCGCTGCTCAATGCGCTGCTGAACACGGCAGGCGGGGCGTCGTGGGTGTCGCTGCACCATGGCGGCGGGGTCGGCATGGGCTTCTCGCAGCACTCGGGCGTGGTGATCGTGGCCGACGGCACGGATGCGGCGAAGGAGCGCCTGGGCCGCGTGCTGTTCAACGATCCGGCCACGGGCGTGATGCGTCACGCCGATGCCGGCTACGAACTCGCGCAGGAAACCGCGCGCGAGGCCGGCCTCAAGCTGCCGATGCTGGGGCGCTGATCAAGCGAAAGCCGCCCGTGGGCGGCTTCGCGATGGCCGGCAGGATCGCCTACGCGGTCCTGCCGGCCTTTTTCATGGTGGCGAGGCGAGGGCACCGACAGCGTCCCGCGCACTCGGCCGGATCAGTCCCAGTGACCGCCGACCCACACCCAACCCGGGCCGCGCTCGACCCAGTGGCCACGAACCCAATGATGGCCGACGCGCACCACTTCCCAGTGGCCCGGCTCCCATTCGTAGGCGCCATGCACCCAGCGCCAGTGGCCGCCTTCCCAGGCATAACCGACGCGCGGCTCGGGCACCACCTCGACGCGCGGCGGCGGCGGCGCGGTGCGCACGACCACCGGCTGGGCGGGTTCGACCACGCAGGCGGCCAGGCTCAGACTCGACAATATCGCCGCGGCGATCGCGAGGATCGGAGCGTGGCGGGTGGGTGAGTTTCGCTTCATGTTTCCTTCCATGATTCCTTCAGTTATCCTACGCGGCCGAATGATATTGAAATCCCGGTTTCCGCCTTCCTGGCAGGCCCAGGCCGGCACCGGCGCGACATGATAAGCGAAGCCGCGGCCGGTTTTGTCGAAACGGTTTCGCGGTCGATAACAACGAATCGAGAGGGCCATGACATACACCGCTTCTTCCAGGCGTCACGATCATCACGCATCGGTTGCCACGCTGATCGACGGCATGCGCAGCAAGAACGCCTATTTCCCGTGCCGCATCGGCGGCGCGATGCGTGTGAGCAGCCTGGGCGGGCAGCTCGTGATCGATAGCGGCCTGCGCTCCGATACCTTCAATCTCGTGATCGGCGATGCAACGGGTTTTGCGCGAGCGGAAACGGTCGAGACCATCGCGCGCGGATTCAACGAGGCGCGCCGGCCTGCTGCCTGGTGGTTCGTCGAGAGCGCGGGCAGCGCGGGGATCGCCGGCATGCTCGATGCCAATGGTTTCCGCTACGACGAGACCAGCGTCGGCATGCTGGCCGAGCTCGATACGCTGCCGACGCCGGCCTATCCCGAGGGTTTCGTGTTGCGCGCGATAAGCGGTAGGGACGATATCGCGCGTTTCGCCGGCTTGATCGGTGCGCTGTTCGTGCCGCCGGATCCCTGCATCGAGACTTTCTATGCGCAGGTCGCCGCGCTCGGGCTCGACGGCAGCGAGCCCTTGAAGCTTTATCTCGGCGAAGTCGAGGGGCGCGCGGTCTGCACGGCGGCGCTCTACACCGACGATGACGTGGCGCATGTGTTCGATGTCAGTACCGCGTCGGACCAGCGTCGACGTGGCCTGGCGTCGGCCGCGATGCACGCGGCGCTGACGCTGGCGCGCGAGCGGGACGGCGTGCGCCGGGCCGCGCTGCAGGCTTCGCCCGATGGGCTCGGCGTGTATCGGCGGCTCGGGTTCGGCGAGGTCTGCCGCTTCCATGTGCATGCGAATCGCGAGGCCGTCTCGTCGATCTAGATGAAGGACGCGAAAAAGCCCCGCCTGACTTCATGGCCGGCGCGGGGCTTTTGTTTCCAGCAGGCGGGGCAGGCCGCCCGCTGGCTCAGCGGCACTTACGCCGGATCCGCATACTTCAGCGTCCAGCTGAGCGTCTTGCTCTGGCCGGTCCCCAGCGTGAACGCTTGCGTCGTGCAGGCGAACTTCGAATGCAGCTGCCCGATCGGCGTGGTCGAGAGCGGGTTGGTGGTGCCGTTCGCGGTGCTGAAGTCCGACAACGCGCAACTGTCGAAGCCGGTGGTCGCGTAGTGGGTCGCCGCGCCATTCGTGTAAGACACCGACACGCCATCGGCATTCGCCGTGCTGTTCGAGAAGTCGTTGAACGCTGTGTAGTCGGTCTCCACCGACAGGTTGCCGGTCAGCGTGCCCGAGCTCAGCGTATCGGTGCGCGAGATCGTGCCATGGCTGAAGGTCACCACCGTATGCGTCTGCAGGTCGAGATCGGTGGACGCGGCCGCATTCTTCGAGGCGACCCGGAACTTGGCCGTGTCGAAGGACACGACCACCTGGCCGTTGCTCTCCTGCACGTTCAGGTTCTTGTAGTAAGTCACCGGCTGGTAGGTCTTGCCGTTGTAGCTGACCTGCGGGATCAGCAGCGCATAGGCGAGGTCGGTCGTGCCGTAGATCAGCTTGTCCGAGAACGGCACCGGGTAATACGGCGTGAACGAGTTGTAGTCGGGCGCCTGGCTCAGGTTCAGGTTGATCACGCGCTTGCCGTCGCGCACCGTCACCAGCGCCGCGCTATAGGGATGCGCGGTGTCGGTCGGCTGGTTGTACCAGGTCAGCTTGTAATGCGGCTGGGTGGTATCGAGCCACGACTGGAACTGCGTGTCGGTGAGCGGCGCGGTGCTGCCGAAGCCGAGCTTGTTCCACCAGGCGTTCACATACATGTACTGGTGCAGCAGGCTGAAGTTCTCGCCCATCACGCGCGGCTTGCCGCGATAGGTATCGGTGCCGCGTCCCTTGACCCACATGTTGACCGAGGGCGTCGGCAGCGTCGGGTCGTACCAGAAGTTCTCGAAGCGCAGCGCGGCGCGGTAGATGAAGGCATAGGCGACCTTCTTCTCGTCGTCGGTCAGCACGCCCGCGTTGGCGGCGGCCGTCAGCACCTCCATGAAGGCCGAATCGCCGTAAGGGCCGATCGAGCGGCCATAGTTGAAGCCTTGGCCGTCGGTGTTCAACTGCGGCAGGATCAGGTCCACCGACTTGCGCAGATAGCCCTTCAGCTCGGGCGTGAGATTCGCCTCGTTGCCCATCTCGAAGGTGCGCTCGGTCACCTCGCCGATCAGCAGCGTGCTGTAGCGGTCGAAACGCGCCTGGTCGTAATAGGTCTTGCTGGTGTTCGAGGCCTCGTCGGAGAAGCCGCCGGAGGAGTCGTTGCGGATGTGGTTGGTCAGCGTGTAGAGCAGGGCGTCGCGTGCATTCATGGTGGCGACCGTCGCGTCCGTCTTCGACGAGAAGCCCGGGCTGCTCCAGCCGAGCTTCTGGCGCAGGCCGGCGATGCCATAGGACACCGCGTAGTAGTTCTGCGCCGTGTTCAGCGAGGCGATGTCGATCGGCGTGCCGGCCGCCGGGCAGGTATTGGTCTTGCCGCTCGCGTCCGGCCCGAACATGTCGCAGAACAGCAGGCGCTGCTGCAGCGTGGCCAGCATCGAATCGCTGAACACCTCGTTGAGCATGCCGTGCGCCTGAAAGTTGTTGAGTGCAACCAGGTAGTAATACTCGCCCCACGACGTGTTCGCATACAGGTAATCCGTACCGTGCGTGCCCTGGATCATCGCCGACGTCACCTTCTGGTAGGTCGCGAGATAGTCCGCGTACTGCGGATCGTTCTTCGACTTCATGTCGATCAGGATCCACGACAGGCCCAGCGCGAGCTTGCCCGGCAGGAACTTGTCGCCGGTGTTGGTATCGAGCACGTGCACCGGGCTGCCGTCGCCGAGGTCCATCACCACCTGCGTGAAATCGGGCGCCGCCTTGATCTTGTCGAACAACGCGCGCATCTGGCCCATCATCGTGATCGGGATGTTCGCGCCGCTCGGCACCGCCGTGGTGGCGGTGCCGTAGACGATGCCCTGCAAGGAGCTGGCCAGCGTCGACGGCGTGCCGGGATTGCCCGGCGTGCCCGGCGTGCCGGCACTGGGCGGGGTGCTGGTTTCCCCGCCGCAGGCGGCGAGCAAGAGGGCGGCGAGGGCAGTGCTGACGGCGAGGGCGGATCGTGTTTGTTTTATCGAAAACATGGTGTCTCCATTGGAATGATCAGGACAGCGAGGCAGCGGGAAGCGGGGCGAATCGTCAGTGCATCGAGGCATCTCCTTTTCATCGGCCAGTCGGCCGGCGCGAGCGAGGCCGCGCGACGACGTCCGGGTGGACGGTCACGGCTGCTCGCGGCCGCACCCGGGCACCGCGGGCGGCACAGGCGACAGGCGTGTCGCCGCGCGCGGCCGTCGCGGAAACGGGCACGTCAGCAGGCTTGTGGCTTTAAATCATCTGTCGTCAGATGACATGGAGTGAAATCAATGCAGCCACGCGGCGCGGCGTGCGTATCGATTCGCCTCCCCCTCGAGTCCGAGGACTCTTCATTCTGATACTTCTTATCCACGGGGCATTTCACCGCGATGGTCTCGCGGGATGCGCCAGTCGCCGTCCATCCGGGCACCGTTACGGACGGCTGACTGTCGGCTTGCCGTTTTGTTGTCGGATATCCTATCTCGTTACGGAGATAGCGCCAGTCGGGGATAACCATACCCCGGCCGGGAAGCCGGACACTTCAGCGAGTTTGGCGGGCAGGACGCGTTTGGGGCTTCGAGCAAGCCCATTCGATGCGATCGAGTGGCGGCGAACCAGGGGAGGGTGAGGTCGACGAGGCAGTCGTGATGTCCGGCGGCATCGGGATACGCGTGCATCACGCGACCGACAACGCTTCGGAATGCGAATGACGAAGGGAGGGATGCCGGCGCACGTCCGTCCCTGCTGCAATGACGGGTGCGCGTCGGCAGGTGAGCCGCGGGTGCGACACGCCTGAGCGCGTCGCACTCGGCTCGGGATGCTTACTGTGTGCGCTGGCGAGCGGCGAACTTGCCGTGGAAGCGAACCACCGGCTGGCTCTCGCGAACCACCGATTCCGTGGCCGGCAACTGACGCAACATGATCGCGGCCGGCGGGCTGATCGCCGTCAGCGAGGCGCTGCGCGAAGCCGGCGCGAGCCCGTTGTTGACGAGCAGGGTGGTGTCGTTGCGCAGGTTGGCCAGCAGCACCGGATCGGTGGTGCGTGCCAGTTGCGGTTGCAGCGCGCTCCAGGCGGTATCGCTGTAGTTCGTCACGTAGTAGTCGAAGCCGCTCGGATTCGCCAGCACCGGGGTGCAGCCTTGCAGGCGGACCTGGGTCTGCGTGCCGCCGAAGGACAACGTGGTGCGCTTGATCAGGCCGTCACCGTAGGCGAGCGTCACCGGGATGGTCCACTGCGTGCCCGGATAGGCGTTCTTGTTCGGGAACGGCGACTGTTTCAGCGTCACGATGTTCTCGTTCTTGGTCAGGTCGCACTGCGTGTCGAGCGAGAGCAGCGGCACGCCGGTCTGGCGCACGAAGCTGTCGCCGATCGGGCCCACCTTCTGGCCGCTCGCATCCGACAAGGCATCCCACAGCCGCTGCGGCGTGCTATTGCCGAGCGCGTACTTGTTCAGGTACGCCTGCAGGCCCTTGCGCATCACCTCGTCGCCGAGATAACCCTCGAGCATCTTCAGCACATGGCCGCCCTTGTTGTAGACGAAGGTGCCGGCATTGATCACGAAGTCGTTCGAGCCGAAGGCATTGAAGTTCGGCTGCACCGGGAAGGCCTTCGGTCCGATGTCGGAGCGAATCACGCGGGCCTTGTCGTTGACGTCCTGCACCCAGTTGAAGACCTCGGGATGGAACTGGATCTTGGTACGCGTCTCGAAGTAGGTCGCGAAGGACTCGTTGAGCCAGACGTCATCCCACCAGTCGAGCGTGACCAGATCGCCGAACCATTGGTGCGCGGCCTCGTGCGTCAGCACCGTCAGGCCGTAGTTCGACATCGGCGTGCCGGGCTTGGGCAGGATGTCGTCGGCGAATTCCAGAATCGAGCCCCAGTTCTCCATGCCGCCGAAGTTCAGGTCCTTCTGATCCTTGAACTTGTCGTTGGCAGCCACCGTGTCGAACTTCGTCAGCGGCAGCGGAATGCCGGTGTAGCGGTAGTAGTAGTCGAGCGCCTGCTTGGTTTCCTGCATCGCCGGCTTGGCCCACTCGCTCATGCCCGGCGGCGTGAAGATCCGCAGGTGCATGCCGCGGCCGTCGGGCAGCGGGCTGGTGAAGTCGTCCTCGAGCGTGTCGAACTTGCCGCCGCCGAAGAACACCAGGTAGGACGGCATCGGCGGGGTCTTCTCGAAGGAGACCAGCTTGTAGCCGGCGCCGATGTTGGCCGCGGGCTTCTCCGCCGCGTTCGACACCACCTTCCAGGATTGCGGCACCTCGGCCGACAGCTCGTAGGTCGGACGGAACGCCGGCTCGTCCCAGCCCGGGAACCATTGGCGCGACAGGTCCGATTCGCCCTGCGTGAGCACCGCGCCGCTGGTGGTGCCGTCGGTGGCGACCAGGTCGACGCGGAACATGCCTTCGGCTGCCGAGCAGCCCGGATAGGGATCGTTGTCGCAACTGCCGACCGTGCCCTGGGCCGGATCGCCATGCGAGTCGAAGTTGATGATGCCCTGCCATTCCATGTGCAGCGAGTAGCTGCCGCGCGCGATGGTGCCGCTCGCCGGGCGCAGCTGCACGTAGTCGCCCTGGCCCTGCGGCGTGGCGATCAGCGGGATGTTGCCCGGCTGCAGCGTGATCTTGCCGTTGGTGAACTGCAGGCGGTGCGCGGCCACCACGATCGCGTTGACCGGCTTCAGCACGTTGATCTCCACGTCGGCGCGGCCCTGGAACTGGTTCAGGGCATCGTTCGGGCGGAACCAGAGCTTGTAGTTGACCGGCACCACCGTATCGGGCATTTCGACAGGCTTGGTGCCGCGATCCACGGCCGGTGCCGGCGCGGCATTGCTGGTCTGGTTGTTCGCGGCGGCGCCGAACGAGACGGGCGAGCCGGAGCCGCCGTCGTCACCGCCACAGGCGGCGAGTGCCAGCGCGACGGCGCTGACGAGCGGCAGATACCGGAATTGACGCGGTGTGATCCTCATGCCGATTCCTTCGAGGGTGAAATGAACGGTTAATCGCGCGTCGAAATCGGTGGGCAATAGTAGACCCTCGCCGATTTTTCGCAGCGAAATGAAATGGCTGGCGGTTTTGAATGAATTACCGGAAAGGCTTGCGCGGAATTATGTGAAGGCGTGCATGTTGGAAGGCCCTGTTGTTTATAAACGAATAGGAAACAAACCATGCTCTGCGGCATGGGTTTGTACGCGCTTGCTCAACCTGGCCACGTGCTGCGCCGCGCAAACACTGGACTTGCGCGCGATTCTCGACGTTGGCCTTTTTCATGGCCCGGGGTTCGAACGATTACCCGGGTGGTACAAATCCGGACAGTTTGCCGACGTTCTCGATACCGGAACCTGACAAGCAATCCGCGAGTGAATATACAACGTAATTTTTTGTAATGGAACAAGAGGTTTGTTGAAAAATCTGTAGGTGAATTTATTGCCGTTTCGATTTACTCGAATGAAAAATATGCCGATCGAAAATCGGCATGAGGCGATGCCGGGCCGGCTGCGGGTTAGCCCCGATGGCGCTGGCGAGACAAGTCGTCGAAGGTCGCGTGATTGGCTGGACCATTGGTCCGATGTCGTCGGTGTGTACAAGCAGCCGCGACGCTCGGGATGGCGCCGGGCCAGGCAAGCACGGAAAGTTGTGAGTGCAACCAAATTTGAACAGGCAAAGGAAACCGCTCGATGAGTTCGAGAATCGACGCCCACCAGCATTACTGGCTCATGGCCGCGCGCGAGGGCGAATGGCCGCCGCCGAGCCTCGCCGCGATTCATCGCGATTTCGGCCCCGAGGATCTCGCGCCGCATCTGCGCGCGACGGAGATCGACGGCACCGTGCTCGTGCAGTCGCTGCCCACGCTCGACGACACGCGCTACCTGCTCGCGCTCGCGAACGCGACGCCGAGCGTGAAGGCGGTGGTGGGCTGGGTGGACATGAAGGCAGCCGACGCGCCGCAGCGGATCGCCGCGTTCGCGGCCGAGCCGAAATTCCGCGGCGTGCGGCCGATGCTGCAGGCGCTGGACGATCGCTGGATCGACGACGAGGCGCTCGCGCCCGCGGTCGATGCGCTGCGCGAGCACGCGCTCGTGTTCGATGCGCTGGTGCTGCCGCCGCAGCTCGATGCGCTGCATGCCTTCGCCGCGCGTCACGCGACGCTGCCGATCGTGATCGACCACGCCGCGAAGCCGCCGATCGCCAGCGGCCGGCTGGAGCCGTGGCGTAGCGCGATGGCGCGCCTGGCGGCGCTGCCCAATGTGAGCTGCAAGCTTTCGGGCCTGTGGACCGAGGCCGGCGAGGGCAGCGACGACAGCGGCGTGGCGCCTTACATCGAGGCCGTGGCGACGCTGTTCGGGCCGCGCCGCCTGATGTGGGGCAGCGACTGGCCGGTGCTGCGCCTGGCGGCCTCGTATGGCGGCTACGAGGA
This sequence comes from Burkholderia sp. SJZ089, assembly GCF_007828315.1. Taxonomy (NCBI): domain Bacteria; kingdom Pseudomonadati; phylum Pseudomonadota; class Betaproteobacteria; order Burkholderiales; family Burkholderiaceae; genus Burkholderia; species Burkholderia sp. SJZ089. Next base: position 9,019 of record NZ_VIUM01000005.1, read on the forward strand.
CTGGTTCGCCGCCTGCGAGCGGGCCTGCACGCGCTGGTTCGGCGCCGCGGCGCTGGCCGACGTGTTCGGCGGCAATGCGCGCCGTTTCTACCGCATCGACTGAAGACCGGGGCAGGCGGCGCGGGCCGGCACGATGCCGGCCCGTCATCGGGAAAACCCGGAGGCGTCACGGCGTGACGAGGCTGGCCGAAGCTCGTATCATTGAGACCAATTGGTTGGACCATTGATCCTTTGAGCCAATGGCGCCAAGCTCATCCGCCACTCGAATCACGATTCACGACATACGACCATGACGATCATTCGTTCGATGCGCGTCCTCGACGTGCGTTTTCCGACCTCGCAGAAGCTCGACGGTTCCGATGCGATGAACCCCGATCCCGATTACTCGGCTGCCTATGTGATCCTCGAAACCGATCGCGACGGCCTGGAAGGGCACGGGCTGACCTTCACGATCGGCCGCGGCAACGAGATCTGCTGCGCGGCCATCGAGGCGATGCGCCACCTGGTGGTGGGCCTCGACCTGGACTGGATCCGCGAGGACATGGGCCGCTTCTGGCGCCACGTGACCTCCGACAGCCAGTTGCGCTGGATCGGCCCGGACAAGGGGGCCATCCACCTGGCCACCGGCGCGGTGGTCAACGCCGCCTGGGACCTGTGGGCCAAGGCCGAAGGCAAGCCCTTGTGGCGCCTGGTGGCCGACATGACGCCGGAACAATTGGTGCGCACCATCGACTTCCGCTATCTCGGCGACTGCCTGAGCGAGTCGGACGCGCTGGAACTGCTGCGCGAGCAGGCGCCCGGCAAGGCCGAGCGGATCGCCACGCTCGAACGCGAGGGCTATCCCTGCTACACCACCTCGGCCGGCTGGCTCGGCTACAGCGACGACAAGCTGCGCCGGCTCTGCCGCGAGGCGATCGACGCCGGCTTCGATCACGTGAAGCTGAAGGTGGGCGCGAACCTGGAGGACGACATCCGCCGCGTGAGCATTGCGCGCGAGGTGATCGGCCCGGATCGCAAGCTGATGATCGACGCCAACCAGGTCTGGGAAGTGGACGAGGCGATCGACTGGGTGCGCGAGCTGGCCTTCGCCAAGCCCTGGTTCATCGAGGAGCCCACCAGCCCCGACGACGTGGAAGGCCATCGCAAGATCCGCGAGGCGATCGGCCCGGTGCAGGTGGCCACCGGCGAGATGTGCCAGAACCGCGTGCTGTTCAAGCAGTTCATCATGCGCGGCGCGATCGACGTGGTGCAGATCGACGCCTGCCGCCTCGGCGGCGTCAACGAGATCCTGGCCGTGATGCTGATGGCCGCGAAATACGGCTTGCCGGTGTGCCCGCACGCGGGCGGCGTGGGCCTGTGCGAATACGTGCAGCATCTGTCGATGATCGATTACGTCTGCATCGCCGGCACGCGCGAAGGTCGCGTGATCGAGTACGTCGACCATCTTCACGAGCATTTCGTCGAGCCCTGCGTGGTGCGCGACGCGGCCTACATGCCGCCGAGCGCGCCCGGTTTCTCGATCGAGATGAAACCGGAATCGCTGGAGCGTTATCGCTTTCGCGGCGAGACGGCCAGGTCGGGCGAATCGGTCGATCCCGCCGTCGCCGTGGCCCATGCAGCCGCCTGAGCGGCAGGGCTCGAACGCGAACGGAGAATCCTGATGAACCTCGATCTGCAAGACAAGGTGGTGCTGGTCACGGGCGGCGCGGCCGGCATCGGCGGCGCGATCACGCGCGCATTGGCGGCCGAAGGCGCGATCCCGGTGGTGCTCGACCGCAACGCGCCCGACGATGCCTTCGCCTCGCAACTGCGCGACCAGCAGCCCCACACGCGCTTCCTGCGCACCGACCTGCTCGACGACGCCCAATGCCAGGCCGCCGTCGATGCCGCGATCGCCGAATTCGGCCGCATCGACGGGCTGGTCAACAACGCCGGCGTCAACGACGGCGTCGGCCTGGGCGCGGGCCGCGCGGCCTTCGTCGCCTCGCTCGAACGCAATCTGCTGCACTACTACGCGATGGCGCATTACTGCGAGCCGCACCTGAAGGCCAGCCGCGGCGCGATCGTCAACGTCTCGTCGAAGACGGCGCTGACCGGGCAGGGCGGCACCAGCGGCTATTGCGCCGCGAAGGGCGCGGTGCTGTCGCTCACGCGCGAATGGGCCGCCTCGCTGGCCGGCGACGGCGTGCGCGTGAACGCCGTGATCCCGGCCGAGGTGATGACGCCGCTCTACGAATCCTGGCTCGCCAGCTTCGACGATCCCGAGGCGAAACTGGCCGCGATCACGCAGCGCATCCCCTTCGGCAAGCGCATGACCACGCCCGAGGAGATCGCCTCGACGGCCGTGTTCCTGCTGTCGGAGCGCGCCTCGCACACGACCGGCCAATGGCTGTTCGTCGACGGCGGCTACACGCACCTGGACCGCGCGCTGGGCTGAGGCCCGCGCGCCGATCGACCCTCGAAAGAACACAACGGAGACACGACGATGCGGCAATGCCTGGCGCTGGACCTGAGAGACGACCCCGAATCGATCGCGCGCTACGAGGCGCATCACGAGCGCATCTGGCCGGAGATTGCCGCGCACTTGCGTGGGCAGGGCGTGACCTCGATGGAGATCTGGCGGATCGGCAACCGCCTGACGATGGTGATGGAAACGGACGACGCGCGCTTCGACGCCGCGCGCATGGCGGCGGCGAGTCTCGCCGATCCGAAGGTGGTGGAGTGGGAGACGCTGATGAGCACCTTCCAGCAGCCCACGCCATGGACGCCGGCCGGGGTGAAGTGGGCACCGATGGCGCGCATCTTCGATCTCGGCGGGCAGTGAGCGGGGCCGGCGACGGCAACCGGAAACAGAAACAGACGAGCCCGTGACCGGGACGGAAGGAGACAGGATTCATGCAACAGGTATCGGAAGCCGGCGTCACGCCGGTCGGCACGGCGCAACGCTCGCGCGACTGGCGCACCGCGTTCATTCTGGTGACCAGCCTCTTTTTCATGTGGGGGCTCTCATACGGCTTGCTCGACGTGCTGAACAAGCATTTCCAGGACGTGCTGCACGTCAGCAAGGCGCAATCGGGCCTGCTGCAGGGCGCCTATTTCGGGGCGTATTTCGTGATGGCGATCCCGGCCGCGCTGCTGATGGAGCGCTTCGGCTACAAGCGCGGCATCCTGCTGGGGCTCACGCTCTACGCGATCGGCGCGCTGCTGTTCATCCCGGCCTCGGGCGTGGCCAGCTTCCCGTTCTTCCTGTTCGCGCTGTTCGTGATCGCCTCCGGCCTCGGCTGCCTGGAAACCGCCGCGAATCCCTACGTGACCGAACTCGGCACGCCCGAGACGGCCGAGCGGCGCCTGAACCTCTCGCAATCCTTCAACGGCCTGGGCAGCTTCCTCGGGCCGCTGATCGGCGGCGCCTTCTTCTTCCCCTCGGGCGCGACCAGCCAGGCCGCCGCCGAGGGGCTCGGCTCGGTGCGCATCACCTACGTGGCGATCGCCGGCGTGGTGGTGCTGCTCGCGCTGCTGATCGCGCGCACGCCGATGCCCGACATCCGCCGCCCGGCCTCGGCCGCGCAGCGTGCCGCCGGCGAGTCGATCTGGTCGCGTCCGCACTTCGTGGGCGGCATCGTCGCGCAGTTCTTCTACGTGGCCGCGCAGGTGGGCGTGGGCGCCTTCTTCATCAACTACGCGATCGTGCACTGGCCCGAGCTGAGCGCGCAGCGCGCCTCCTTCATGCTGTCGATCGCGCTGCTGCTGTTCATGGCCGGGCGCTTCGTGAGCACCGCCGCGATGGGCAAGGTCTCGCCGGCCCGGCTGCTGACGCTCTACGCGCTCGCCAACATCGCGCTCTGCGCCATCGTGCTGGCCGGCATCCCGGTGCTGTCGGTGCTCGCGCTGATCGGCGTGTTCTTCTTCATGTCGATCATGTTCCCGACCATCTTCGCGCTCGGCGTCAAGGATCTCGGCCCGCAGACCAAGCGCGGCGCCTCGTTCCAGGTGATGTCGATCGTCGGCGGGGCGATCATGCCCTACGCGATGGGGCGCGTCGCCGACGGCTCGGGCGTGAGCATCGCCTACGCGCTGCCGCTCGCCTGTTTCGCCGTGGTGGCCTGGTACGGCTGGCGCGGCAGCCGCATCGCCTGAGCCATGATCCGGCTGCGCGCGGGCCGCTGGCCGGCGCCCGCCAGGCGTGCGCGCGCGCAGGCCGGAAAGCGCGCGCGTCGGCCGATCGACGCATACGTATTAGAATCGCCGTCTGGTTCGCGTGTACCGCCCGAGGGGCGGCGGCCGCGAACGCCCACGATCCCGACGCGACTCGCCAGCGAACGTATGCCGATCCAACCTATCCAGAATCGCCGTCTCTACCAGCAAATCGCCGATCAATTGCGCGCGATGATCGAATCCGGCAGCTTCCCGCCCGGCAGCTACCTGCCGCCCGAGCGCGAGCTGGCCGTGCAGTTCGGCGTGTCGCGCACCTCGGTGCGCGAGGCCCTGATCGCGCTGGAGGTGATCGGGCTGGTTTCCGTGCGTGTCGGTGACGGCGTTTCGGTGCGCCAGCGCGAGCAGCCGCCCGCCGAGGCCGCGCCGGCCCCGCGTTCGAACCTGCTCGAGGTCGATCCCGAGCTGGGCATCGAGTTCGACCTCAATGCCGAGATTCCGCCGTTTTCCCTGTTGCAGGCGCGCAAGCTGATCGAGCCCGAGGCGGCCGAGCTGGCCGCGCTCAATGCGTCCGACGCGCAGCTCGCGGCGATCCGCGAAGCCTTCCTGCGCAATCAGCAGGACAATCGCAGCGGTTCGACCACGCATCCGGGCGACCGGCTGTTCCATATCCGCATCGCCGAGGCCAGCGGCAACGACGCCTACGCGATGATGATCAAGCAGATGCTCGCGCATCGTTACGATCCGCTGTTCCAGCGGCTGCAGAAGCTGTATACGCCGCGTGACATGCCGCATCGCTCCGAGATCGAGCACCGCGCGATCCTCGATGCGCTGGAGGCGCGCGATGCCAAGGGCGCGCGGCGCGCGATGCTGACTCACCTGAATTCGGTGATCCGGATTTTTTCGCGGCAGTCGGTGTAGGGCGCAGTGGGGAAGGGCCGGTTCAGGCTCGGAGGGTTTCGCGCACGGCGGCGAGAAAGCGGCTGCGCTCGGCGGCGCAGGCGAGCGGGAAGCGCTCGAAGGCCTCGCCGCGGCGCAGGTCGGCGAACAGGCCGGCCGGGTCGGTATGGAAATGCAGGAAGGCGCGCGACTGGCGGTAGAACACGCCGCGTGCGCGTTCCTTCAGGCCCGTGCCGGCCAGTTGGCGGATTTCCGCGAGCAGCGGTTCGAGTCGATCTAGGGCGGCGCTGTCGGCGTGTTTCATCGGAGGTTTCCGCCTGGCGAGGCGCTGGCATAGGTGACGAAGGCGTGAGCGACGGCACCGTCGATCTCGATCCGATCGACGGCCGTGAAGCGCGCCGGCAGCGTTGGGAAGAACGTGTCGCCAGGCACCTGCAGATCGATTTCGGTCAGATGGACGACATCGGCGAAAGGCAGGAAGCGCTCGTAGATCTGTTGGCCGCCGCCGATGAGTACCCGCTCGCGCGGGTCGTCGCGGATGATGTCCACCAGCGCTTCGAAGCATGCCGCGCGCCGTGCGCCCGCCAGGGCCTCGTCGCGCGAACTGAGCACCACCACGTCCCGGCCAGGCAGGGGCCTGCCGATCGACTCGAAGGTCAGTCTCCCCATCACCAGCAACTGTCCCATCGTCAGTTCGCGGAAGCGCTTCTGCTCGCCGGGGATCGTCCAGGGAATGTCCTTGCCGAAACCGATGACGCGATTAGCCGCCATCGCGGCCACCATGACGATCTGTTTTCCCTCCAGCATGAAGGCCTCTCGATGTCGCTTTAATGCGGCATTCTAACGGGCGTGTGGGCTTCAGGCGGGTGCGACCGTGCAAGGAGCATGCTGGAAGCAACTGCCCGCCGGGACTCACGCAAGTATCGAAGCAGATCAAGAGCGCCTGGGCGCAAATCAATCAGATTCATCTGAAATTCAGAACTTGAGTCGTTTGAGTCAAGAACTTGGCAGTTGTTGACAGCTATCTTTCATTGCTTCGATAAGCTCGCGTCCCATAACTAACGAAATGGACGCAGGCCACGTCGAAGAGAATGAACAAGAATGCGCATCGCCTGGTGTATTCCAGGCTTCGGGGTATGGTGATGGCCGTCGCCGAGACGACCACGGCCGAGGGCAAATCCGCAAGCGGCGAGGCGCGGCGGGTCAAGCGATCGTCAGGCATGCGCGCTGCCGCGTTGCTGGCCACCTCGGCGGTGGCCGGTGCTCTGTCGACGGCGGTCCAGGCGCAAATCGTTGGGGCGGGGCCGAGCGCGCCGGTGGTGATTCAGACGCCGAACGGGCTGCCACAAGTCAATATCAACAAGCCAGGCGGCAGCGGTGTGTCGGTCAACACCTACAACCAGTTCGACGTGCAGAAGGCCGGCGCGATCCTGAACAACTCGGCCACCATGGTCCAGACCCAGCTTGGCGGATGGATCAACGGCAACCCGAACTTCGGGCCGAACGATGTGGCGCGCATCATCGTCAACCAGGTCAACGGCCCGAACCCCTCCCAGATCCGCGGCGCGCTGGAGATCGCAGGCGCCCGCGCCGAACTTGTCCTGGCCAACCCGTCCGGCATCTACCTGGATGGCGCGGGCTTCATCAATACCAGCCGCGCGGCCCTGACCACGGGCCTGCCGTTCTACGGAGCCGACGGCTCGCTGGCTGGCTACAACGTCAACCGCGGCCTCGTGACCGTTGCCGGGGCGGGCCTCAATGCCTCGAATCTCGATCAGGTCGACATCATTTCCCGCGCCGTGCAGGCCAATGCGGCGATCTACGCGAAGAATCTGAACGTGATCGCCGGCGCGAACCAGATCAATCACGACACGCTTGCCGCGATGCCGATCGCCGGTGACGGTCCTGCTCCCGCTGTCGCGATTGATGTGGCCCAGTTGGGCGGCATGTATGCCAACAGGGTATTTTTGATTGGCAACTCGGCAGGCGTCGGTGTCGCGAACGCAGGGACGATCGCGGCGCAGACAGGCGATCTGACGCTGCAATCGAACGGCCGCCTGATGCTCACGGGCAAGACGACGGCGAGCGGCAACCTCGCGTTGTCGGCCGCGAACGGGATACAGAACAGCGGTACGACTTACGCGCAGCAGTCGTTGTCGGCCAGCATCGGCACCGATCTCACGAACAGCGGGACACTGGCGGCACAGCAGGATACGAGCGTGAATGCCGGCAGCGTCAATTCAACCGGCACGCTCGGTGCGGGCGTGAACAACGACGGAGCGGTCGGCCAGGGCGGCGATCTGAACCTGACGGCCTCCGGCCAGTTGAGCGCAACTGGCCAGAATGCTGCTGGTGGCAATGCGTCGTTGACCGGTGCCAGTGTGAATCTCGCCGGCAGCCAGACGACAGCAAACGGCAATCTGTCGCTGGATGCGACAGCCGGCGACGTGAACCTGTCGAGCGCGACGACCAGCGCACAAGGTACGGTCAACGCGAAGGCTTCCGGCACGGTGATCAACGACCACGGCGGTGTGTCGAGCGGCGGCAGCATGACATTGACGGGTGCCAACCTGTCGAACCACGGCGGTACGATCACGCAGTATGGATCGTCGACGATGGGGATGAACGTTAGCGGCACGCTCGATAACTCGGCGTCCGGCGTGATCCAGACCAACGCTACCGACCTGACGCTCACGCCGGCCGAGCTGGACAACGCGGGCGGCATCATTACGCACGGCGGGATCGGGACGTTGACGATTGCACCCGGCACGGGAGCCAACGCGCTGAACAACGCGTCGGGCACCATCGTGACGAAGGGGCAAGCCAGTGTCCAAGCGGCTGGCTGGAACAACGCGGGCGGTATCCTCGCCGCGCAACGGTGCATCGACGCGACCATTTCGGGCCACTTGAACAATGCGCAGGGTTTGCTTCGTTCTGACGCGTCGCTGTCGTTGACAAATGGCGGTGCCCTGTCGAACCAAGGTGGCCAGATCAGTTCGACGCACGACTTATCGATCGCCGCGGCCACGCTGCAAGGCGGCGGCACCTACAGCGCGACGCATGACGCCAACGTGCATCTCCAAGGCGACTACACGGCGGCGTCCGATACCCAGTTCAATGTCGGTCACGACCTCGCGTTCACCTTGCCCGGCACCTTCACGAACAACGCGAGCCTGCAGTCCGTCAACACGCTGAGCGTCGACGCAGGCAACATCGTCAACGCGGGCGCCTTGACGGCCGGCGGCTTGCTGCGCACGCAGTCGACCAACCTGACCAATACCGGCGCGCTGGTGGGCGCCAGCGCCTCGCTGAACGCGATGAATACGATCGTGAACCTCGGGTCGACCGCGCTGATCGGGGCGTCGGACAGCAACGGCACGCTGGAGATTCTCGCGCACGACATTGAGAACCGCGACGACACCACCGCGACCGACTCGACGGCGACCACGGCCATCTTCGGCATGGGCAAGGTCGTGCTGGCGGGCGGCAAGGACGCGAGCGGCAGCTATACGAACGCCGCGCTCGTCAATAACGTGTCGGCCCTGGTCCAGTCCGGCGGCGACATGGAACTGCACGCGAACAAGGTGACGAACACGCGCCGCGTGATGAAGACGTCCACCAGCCAGATCGAGCCGGCATCGCTCGCGCAGTTCGGGGTTCCGATCAACGGCCGCACGGGACAGATCGGCGTGAAGGATCCGGACAGCATCGGCGGTGTCTACACCGAGCCGCCTCATGGCGGTCAGTGGAACAGCGTTTATCAGTTCACGACCTACTACGCGGACAGCGCGACAGCGACGACCGTAACGGATCTCAGCCCGGCCGCCCAGATCGTGTCGGGCGGCAAGATCGATGCGTCGTCGGGCGGTACGCTGCAAAACTACTGGAGCAACATCGCGGCGGTCGGCGACATCAAGATGCCGGCCCGCTACGACGCCGACGGCTGGGCGGCGTCCGGCCAGAAACTGCCGGGCGTGACGGTCTCCTATTCGGGGCAATACCACTACAACAACTACGACAACACCGAGCACGACTGGCAACTGCCGTTCGGCAACGCGCCGTTCGTGACGGGGCGCCCGGGTGGCTACACACAGGCGGCGCCGGCTTCCCTCAAGGACTACACGCTGCCGGGCTATTTTTCGACGCTGAGTTCGAACGGCACGATCTCGGGCACGGGCGCCAGCGTCAATAACACGGCCGGTAACGCGTCGATTCCGTCGCTCGGCCTGCTGCCGGGGCAATCGGTGCCAGGACTCACGCCGACCAAGCTGAGCGGTAACGCGAGCGGCGCGAAATCGGGGGCGTTGTCGGTGCACGGCGCGCCGTCCGCGCCGGTCGATCCGATCCTTGCCAGCGCGACGGCGCTGAACGTCCTGAACAATCTCACCATTCAGCAGGGTGACCTGTTCAAGCCGACCGCCGCGCCGAACGCGAGCTATGTGATCGAGACGAACCCGGCGTTCACGAACCAGAAGAACTTCATCTCGAGCGATTACTTCTTCAGTCAGATCGGTGTCGACCTGACGCATATCCCGAAGCGGCTGGGCGACGGCTTCTACGAGCAGCAACTGGTACGCAATCAGGTGACATCGCTGACGGGCAAGGCGGTGCTCGGACCGTACGCGGACCTGCAGACGATGTATGAGTCGCTGATGGCGGCCGGTGCCGATCTGTCGAAGTCGCTCGATTTGCCGATCGGCGCGAGCCTGTCGGCCGACCAGGTCGCCAGGCTGACCAGCAACGTGATCCTGATGGAAACGCGCGTGGTCGACGGCCAGTCGGTGCTGGTGCCGGTCGTGTATCTGGCGCAGGCCAGCCAGCAGAACATGAATGGCCCGTTGATCGCCGCAACCAACATCGATCTGCAGAACGCGCAGTCGTTCACCAACAGCGGCACGATCAAGGCGGCCAATACGCTGGCGATCCAGGGCAAGCAGATCGACAACGCATTCGGCGCGCTGCAAGGCGGCGGACTGATGGCGCTCTCGACCGAGAACAACATCGATCTGACGTCGGCGAACGTGAAGGCCGGCAGCCTGCAGTTGGACGCGGGCAAGGACCTGATTCTCGACACGGCGACGAAGGCGAACACACGCGTGAGCCGGGACGGCGCGACGAGCGTGGTGACGACGCTCGGGCCGACCGCGAAACTGGACGTCGTGGGCGACGCGTCGATCACGACGGGCGGTAACGTCCAGCAGAACGCGGGTGACCTGTCGGTCGGCGGTAATCTCGGCATGAATGTCGGCGGCAACTGGGATCTCGGTGCCGTGCAGACGGGCGAGCACAAGATCGTGCAGCGAGCCAATGGTGTGTCGAATACCGATATCAACAAGGTCACCGGTAGTTCGGTCAGCGTCGGTGGACAATCGAGTATCGGCGTCGGCGGCGATTTGACCGCACGCGGCGCGCAGATCGACCTGGGCCAAGGTGGGACGATCGCGGCCAAGGGCAACGTGACGCTCGGCACGGCGAGTGCGACCTCGACCGTGAACAGCAACAGTTCGGGCAGCGACAGTCACGGCAGCTATGCCGAGACGCTGCACACGTCCGACCAGGCACTGACTGGCTCGACGCTGAAGGGGGGCGATACGGTCAATATCGTGTCGGGCAAGGACATTACGCTTTCCGGCAGCGCGATTAGCCTCAACAAGGGCAACGCGAACCTGCTGGCGGCCGGCGACGTGAACGTCGGTGCGGCAATGGAGACGCATGAGCTCAACTCATACGAAACGCATAGCCACAGCAATGTGGTGAGCGGCGTAAAGATTGCGAGCGGGATCGACCAGACGATGACGCTCAATCGTGGCAGTCTGGTGTCGGCGGACGGTGTGAATATAGTCAGTGGAAAGGACGTCAATGTTCAGGGCAGCACCCTCGTCGGGACGAACGACTTGACGCTCACTGCCGCGCACAACGTGAGGGTGACGACGTCGCAGGATACCTTGCAGTGGTCGAACTACTACGACAAGAAGGAATCGGGGCTGATGTCGGGCGGCGGTCTGTCAGTGTCGGTTGGCAGCAGTTCGCTGAAGACCCGCAGTCAGACGACCGAGGTGTCGAACAACGGCAGCACGATCGGTTCGCTGAAAGGCAACCTCAGCATCGCTGCGGGGAACGATCTGCACGTAACGGGAAGCGACCTGATTGCGGCCCAGAACCTGAGCGGAACAGGCGCGAACGTGACGATCGACGCTGCGCAGGATACCCGTCACCGGGGCGAGACGCAGGACGTGTCGAAGAGCGGCCTGACGTTGGCGCTGAAAGCGCCCGTGATCGATGCGGTGTCGAATGCCGTGGGTCAATCGCGAGCGGCCAGTCGTAGCCAGGATGGCCGCGCCGCAGCGTTGCACGGGATGGCGGCGGCCAGCGCGGCGTGGGATGCGAACATGGCCGCGGGCGATCTGGTCAATACACTGGGGGCAGGCGAAACGCCCCAGTTCAAGGTTGAGGTCAGCGTCGGCAGCAGTCACAGCAAGAGCGCGTTCTCGGAAGATAGCGTGACGAATCGCGGCTCCAGCGTCATGGCAGGCGGAACCGCGGCGTTCGCGGCGACGGGTAACGGCCAGCCAGGAAGCGGCAATGTGATGATCGCGGGCTCGAACGTGAACGCGAACGATGTGATCCTGGCGGCAAAGAATCAGGTCAATATCGTCAACACGACCGATACGGACTCGACGCGCAGCACGAACGATTCGAAGAGCGCGAGCGTTGGTGTGTCGGTCGGCACGGGCGGGTTCGGTGTCTCGGCGGCGATGTCGAAAGCCAGCGGCGACGGCAACAGCGACTTGGTCACGCAGAACAACAGCCATGTGAACGCGACAAACGGCGTGACGATCATCTCGGGCGGCGATACGAACCTCATCGGCTCGACCGTGAAGGGCAATCAGGTGAATGCCGATGTGGGCGGAAATCTGAACATCGCGAGCGTGCAGGATACGTTGTCGAGCGCGGCGCATCAGTCGAGTTCGGGCGGCGGCTTCAGCATCAGCCAGGGCGGCGCCAGTGGGAACTTCAGCCAGAGCAAGGGCGACGCGTCGGGAAGCTATGCGGGCGTCAATGAGCAGGCCGGAATTCATGCGGGCGATGGCGGGTTCAATGTCAACGTGGCCGGCAATACCGACCTGAAGGGTGGGTTGATTGCGAGCGACGCGGATGCGTCGAGGAATTCGCTGACGACAGGGTCGCTCTCCTTCTCGGACGTTCAGAATCAGTCGCACTACGATGCGAGTTCGAGCGGTTTCAGTGCGGGCGCGACGACCGGCGATGGCGGGATGAACTACAGCACACATGGCAGCGATCGCGTGACGACGAAGAGCGGCGTCAGCGCGGGGACGATCACGATTAGGGATTCGGTGAACCAGAAGCAGGATGTGGCAAGCCTGAACCGCGATACGACGAATACGAACGGTACAGTTTCCAAGCTCCCTGACGTGCAGAACCTGTTGAGCAATCAGGCGGACGTGATGGCGGCGGCCAGCGCCGCCGGTGAAGCGGTGTCGCGCCGTATCGGGGACTACGCGGACAAGATGATGAAGGAGGCCGCGGCGGACGGGGACAAGGCGGGCGTTGACGCGTGGAAGGAGGGCGGAGCGAATCGAGCGCTGATGCAAGGTGCCGGCGCGGCGCTGGTGACGGGGCTGGCGGGCGGTAACACGGTAGGCGGCGCAGCCGGCGCGGCGATTGCGTCGATCGCGTCGGGCAAGTTGAACGAACTGAGCGGTGCAATCGCGGACAGCGATCCGACTGGCGACGTCAATATGAATCAGGCACTGGGCAATATCGTGGCGAATGCGTTGGCGACGGGGGCCGGTGCGGCGGTGGGTGGTGAATCGGGGGCGTTCTCGGGGTACAACGTGGATCGGTTCAACCGGCAATTGCATGCGGAAGAAAAGAAGGCGATTAGCGAAAAGGCAAACAGAGATAGGGCACTCGAAGATCGGTTGACTCGCGCTGCATGTTTTATTGACCAATGTTGGATCGAATTCCCGCCCAACAGTGCGGCTTTCAACGCAAGCTTCGTCTCACTTGTTGAGGCAGAAAATTTGAAGTCAGAAATTGGGTGGGTGAAATCGCAGCAGGGGCAAGGCCTCTTTGTTTACACCGGCGGTCAACAGTACGTGGACAATGTTAAAGCAAATATTATCGCTCCCGGCAAGGATGCCATTAAACTCGTTACCGGTGGCCTTACTGCAGCCACTGGTCTTGGCGTATGCGGTTTTGGTGGTGTGGCGTGTATTGTTGGTGGTCCAATGGCCGCAATGGGGGCGAGCGATTTTGCCGAGGGTGCCTCTGGATTGTTTAATTTTTACATGGGAAAGGGCGCCGCGGGATACAACCCACTGAGGGAGACTTTCTCTTCAATTTCCCCCCAATGGGGCGGAACTGCATACGATGTCGTAAATTTTAGTGTAAGCGTTGGGGGTCTTTGGGCACCTCGCACGCTTAATGTTGGTCTTGCTGATGGGCTTGGTCGGCCACAGTCTATGTTTGGCGTGTCAGTTCCTGCATACAATAATGTCACATTGTTTCCGCCAACAAAAATGCCATTGCCGGGGGTAAATCAGCCCTTGATGCTGTTTGGTGTGGGGTCCCGAGGGATTGCCGTCTACAACGACGTGTCAAAGGAAACAAAGGTGGGTAATTAATGAATAGGGATTTATGCGCTAAAGCCCGTCTCTTTGTGGTCGTTGCCTCAATATCATTTGGGACGGGTGTTTTCTGGGCGTTTCTCACGTCAGAGCTGATCAGACATTTGTTTGGATTAGACGAGAACAAAACGTTAATTTTTTTTGGCGGGCCATTTTTCATAATTTACTTTATTTGGTGCTGCAAGATGCTACCCGGGGTTATGACAAGAAATTAATGAGGATGGGTTAAGGTTGTTCTGACTTCCAAATAGCCTGACAGTATCCAGCACACATGGCAGCGCATTAGGCAAGAATACAGGCGGTGCGGCGCCCATGCTCGGCCAGAACGACAGTGGCAGCGATCGCGCGACGACGAAGAGCGGCGTCAGCGCGGGGACGGTCACGATTAGGGATTCAGTGAGCCAGAAGCAGGATGTGGCAAGCCTGAACCGCGATACGACGAATACGAACGGTCCAGTTTCCAAGCTCCCCGACATGCAGAACCTGCTGAGCAATCAGGCGGACATGATGGCGGCGGCCAGCGCCGCCGGTGAAGCGGTGTCGCGCCGTATCGGGGACTACGCGGACAAGATGATGAAGGAGGCCGCGGCGAACGGGGACAAGGCGGGCGTTGACGCGTGGAAGGAAGGTGGAGCGAATCGAGCGCTGATGCAAGGTGCTGGCGCGGCGCTGGTGACGGGGCTGGCGGGTGGCAATGCTGTCGGCGGCGCTGCCGGTGCGGCGATTGCGTCGATCGCCTCCGGCAAGCTGAACGAGCTCAGCAGCGCGATCGCTGGCAGCGATCCGACCGGTAACGCGAATATGAATCAGGCGCTGGGGAACATCGTGGCGAACGCGCTGGCGACGGGGGCCGGTGGTGTCGGCGGCGGTGAATCGGGGGCGTTCTCGGGGTACAACGTCGACCGGTTCAATCGGCAGCTTCACCCTGAGGAAAAGACGCTGGCGAAGCAACTGGCAGATAAGAGCAAAGGAAAATATACCCAAGCGCAGATCGAAGATCAGATGCGGATTATGGGTGTGTCCGTGAATGGGATCGACGAATCTGGTACGCCGGCGACGCTCGTTGGCACGACACCAGCTGACATGGGTGCGCAATGGATCGGCGCACCGGCTACGGCCGATGGCAAGATGGTTTTAACGCAGAAAACGGCTACCGCAAACCTTGAGTTGCAGTCTTATATCGTGGCAAACGCGGATTCGGCTGCGCCTAGTCAGGTGCCGAGTCAGTTTAGCTATGATCGTTCTACAGGCAGTGGGGCGGGGTTCAATCTGACGGGACCGTTTACGAAGTTCGACCAGTCGGATGCGAACTATGTGAAGGGAACGACTGCGGACACGGCCTCGATGGTGTCGAATACTGCCGGGTGGATTTCGTCGACTGCGGCAACTGGGGCCGCCGTGCCATCACCCTTTGCTCCAGCGTTTGGAACGATTGTTTACGGAGCGACCGTCGTAGGTATAGGAGCTGACGCCGTGTCTCAACTGGTAAGCCCCAATGCAGGTCAATACACCTACGAAGGTGCTTTGGCATTGGGTGGGCAAGTGGTTGGAGATAAGATCCCTATCGCGTCGCTGGTCATCAATGGCACATCCGAGGTCATAAAAAAGCAGCCATTCTCAACAACGATCGGCAACTGGGTAGGCCAACAGTTGACTTCGATTTTCGGTCCGAGTGCTGAAAAGGGGAAGAAATGAGATTCATTGAAGACGGCAATTTTTCAGGGTGGCTTAGAGTTGTCCTTTTTTTGGTTGGCTTGGCCTTGACCGTCGGGGGACTTGGATTTGACCAAATTCCCCGGTGGATTAGAGCTGGGGTATTCCTCTTCGGCTTTGGGATGATGGCCCTTGGAGGCATTTCCAGTCGAGCGCATATGCTGAAGATCAAGCCCTTCTATAACAGCTACAAAAAGGTGCGCAAGAGCTATGAGGTAAATAACGACGAGCCGAAAAAGCCACGGCAATAATATATCAAATTACTATTGCAAAACAATCATTAATATATATTTATAAATCGTCACAGAATAATGCACCTATAACATGCTCGACTGAATTGTAGCCAACGATCAGATGCCTAGAAAAACACATGAGAACTATTTACAGGGGGAATTTTGCTGCGGCAGCGCTGCTGTTTATCGCGACCAGTGTGTCGGCGCAGGAAGCGCCGCGCCTGACCGTTCCGAGCAACGATCAGCAGTCCCGACAGCAGGAAGAGGCACGTGAACGCGAACGGACCGTCACCGCACCCGGGGTGCGATCAGACGTGGTAGCGAATGCTGAATATCCAACACTGCCATCAGAAACGCGGTGCTTTCGCGTTGATCGTTTTGCACTCGACGTCCCCGATGCGCTGCCCGCTTCCCTGAAATCGCAAGGCGCATCGGCATTGCCGATGGACCGCTTCGCCTTCACGCGTGAGTGGCTCGCCCACTACGCCGGGCAGTGCGTCGGCAAGCAAGGTCTCGACATGCTGATCAAGGGCCTGTCGCAAGCCATCCTGGCACGCGGCTACGTCACGACGCGCGTGCTGCTACCCGAACAGGATCTCTCCACCGGCACGCTGAAGCTCTCGCTGATCCCCGGTGTCATCCGCCATGTGCGCTTCGCCGATGAAAAGCTCCGCGCCACCTGGAAGACCGCCTTCCCAACCGGCGACGGCGAACTATTGAACCTGCGCGACCTCGAACAGGGCCTCGAGCAGATGAAGCGCGTGACGAGCCAGGACGTATCGATGCAGATCGTTCCCGCCGACGTGCCGGGCGAGAGCGACGTCGTACTCGACGTGAAGCGCGGCAAGCCGTGGACAGTCGTCGCCTCGATCGACAACTCGGGTACGCGAGCGACCGGCCGCCTGCAGGGCAACCTGTCGCTCGGCATCGACAATCCCCTGGGCCTGAACGACATCTTCAACATCGGCGTGAGCCAGGATCTGGAGTTTGGCGACAAGCGCCTGGGCTCGCACGGCTGGAACGGTTTCTATTCGATCCCGTGGGGCTACTGGACCGCGACGCTATCCGCTTACACGAACACCTACTATCAGCAGATCGCCGGCGTAAACCAGACCTTCATCGCGAGCGGCAATTCGAAGACGATCGATTTCAAGCTGAACCGTGTGCTGTCACGCAGTCAGAACGATGTATTCGGCGCGCAGTTTCGCTTGTCCTGACGATCGGCAGCCGCTACACGGTGCGAGGATTCGACGGCGAAACGATGCTGGCGGCGTCGCGCGGCTTCTATTGGCGCAACGAACTGCAGGCGCCGATCGGGCAGAGCGGACAGGCGATCTACGTGGGCCTCGACTACGGTCGCGTGTGGGGCCGCAGCCGATCGTGCTGGTGGGCACGCAGCTCGCGGGCGCGGTGATCGGCGTCAAGGGCAGCGTCGCGACACGCTTCGTCGCCTACGGCTACGACCTGTTCGCTGGCACGCCGGTCTACAAGCCGTCCGGCTTCCCGACCGCGCGGATCACGGTCGGTTTCCAGGCGACGGCGCAGTTCTGATCTGACGGCGAGCGCTCCCATCGTTCAAGATCGCGCCAGCCCGGCCGCGCCGAGGGAGGACTCGGAACTGACGGCGTTTCTTCGTGTCCCACGCCCCAGCAACACCACCGTCAACGACCTCACCCCCTGCGCCCCCTGGATCAGCACGCCCTCGATATCGGCCGTGGCCGAGGGCCCCGTCACCAGCGCCGCGTAGCTCGCCTCACGAAAATCGGCAATCCGATACAGGTCCTGCAAGCCGTCGACGATATCGGCCGGATCGAGCAGCACCACCAGATGCTGGACCAGGTAACCCAGCGCATTGACGCGATACTCCGCCTCGGAAAGCCAGACCGATCCGGTTTCGGCCACGCCATGGCGCGCCCGCACCACGCCCACCTCCACCTCGTGCAGCGAAGCCGGCACCCGTGCCGCATCGAGCAACTCGACGCCCGGCACCTCGTCCGTGGCCGACAGCGGCACATGCCCCGGAAACCGCTCGGCGAACCATCCCGGTAGTTCCGCACGCGAGGCCGGCGTGACGCACTTGCCACCCATCGTCGCCAGGCTCGCGCGGAAACGTTCGAGCCGATCGCCCGCGGGCGTCTCGAACACCGGCAGCACCGGCAACGGATGCGGATCGTCGCCGCCGATCGCCGCGAAGCTGCCGTTACCGCCATCCTCGCGCACGGCCACACGCTGCGCCGCGCGCACGCGCATCAGGAATTCCTCGCGAGACACGCTCATGATGTCGACTCCTCGTCCTTGTCCTTATCCGGGCCCGCCTGGGCGCCGTCCTTCCCCCGATTCGCCTCGTACCAATCGCGGAACGTCTGCCTCGGCGCCTCGGGCAACGCGCGCCCCTTGCCCCAGGTATTGAGCGGGTTGTAGAGCACCAGGTTCGGCAGCCGATGCAGGGCGGTCTGCATCGAACGCACCGAGGCGCGATACAGCGAGGGATTGGCCAGCAGCTTGCCCGCCACCTTGATCAGCCCGCGCTTGACGCGCGGCAGCTCGCCTTCCTCGGCGACGATCTGGCGCCAGCGATACAACTGCTCGTGGATATTGATCTTGACCGGGCAGACATTGCTGCAACTGCCGTTCATGGTCGAGGCGAAGGGCAGGGTGCTGAAGCGCTTGAGATCGTAGGCCGGGTTGAGGATCGCGCCGATCGGCCCGGCATAGGTGCTGCCATACGACAGCCCGCTGCTGCGTCGATAGACCGGGCAGGTGTTCATGCAGGCGCCGCAGCGGATGCACTTCAGCGAGTACCAGAAATCGTCCATCGCCAGGCGGGCCGAGCGGCCGTTGTCGACGATCACGAAATGCATCTCGGTGCCGGGGCGCGGCTTGCGGAAGTGCGAGGTGTACTGCGTGATCGGCGAGCCGAGCGCGCTGCGCGAGAGCAGCCGCACGAACACGCCGAGGTCGGCGATGCGCGGGATCAGCTTCTCGATGCCGATCGAGACGATATGCACCGGCGGCACGTTGGCCGACAGGTCGGCATTGCCCTCGTTGGTGCAGACCACCACGGTGCCGGTCTCGGCCACCGCGAAGTTGCAGCCCGTCATGCCGGCGCCGGCTTCCAGGAAGGCCGGGCGGGTGGTCACGCGCTGGCTCTCGGCCAGGTAGTGGATGTCGTCGTTGGCGGGATCGGTGCCGAGCGTGCGGCCGAACAATTCGGCCACGTCGCCGCGCAGCTTGTGCACGGCCGGCACCACCACGTGCGAGGGCGGCTGCTGGTCGAGCTGCTGGATCCGCTCGCCCAGATCGGTCTCCATCACCTCGATGCCGCGCGGCCCGAGGTATTCGCGCAGCTCGCATTCGTCGGTCAGCATCGACTTGCTCTTGACCAGCGTCTTCACGCCATGCGATTCGAGGATGCGGTAGACGGTTTCGTTGTGTGCGGCCGCGTCGAGCGCCCAGTGCACCTTCACGCCATTGGCCTCGGCGTTCGAGGCGAACTGCTCCAGGTAGTCGGCCAGGCGCGACAGCGTGTGTTCCTTGATCTGCGAGGCGAGCGTGCGCAGCGTTTCCCATTCCTCGATCGAGGCGGCCTGGGCGTCGCGCTTCTTGCGCAGGTCCCACAGACGGCGGTCGTGGAAGGCCACGTGCTCGGTCTTGGCAAGGAAGGCCTCGGCGGCGCCGGCGTGATCGACGGGTTTGGCGCGGCTCATGCCTGCACCTCCACGCGGCCGGGGCTGGCCGGCGCGGCCGTATCGACGCCGTTGAGCACCTGGGCGATGTGCAGGAAGCGCATCGGGATCCGTTCGCGCGCGGCGCAGCCCTGCTGGTGCATCAGGCAGGACATGTCGGCCGAGACCATGAACTCGGCGCCGGCCTGCCGGTGGTCGCGCACCTTGTCCTGGCCCATGCGCACCGAGACGGCCGCCTCCGATACCGAGAAGGTGCCGCCGAAGCCGCAGCATTCGTCTGGCCGGGCGGGCGCGGCGAAGCGGACCCCGGCCACGCCCTCCAGGAGCGTGCGCGCCTTCGACCAGGGCTCGCCCTGGATCTCGCTCATCGAGGCCGCGTGCAGGTGGCGGATCGCGCTGCAACTGTTGTGCAGCCCGACCGTGTGCTCGAAGCGTGCCCAGGGGAACGCACGCACGCCGAGCACGTCGTGCAGGAACTCGGTCAATTCGTAGGTATTGGCGCGCACCGCCGCGATCCGCGGCGATTCGCCGGCCGCCGTCAGGTGCTGGCGCACATGGTGGACGCAGCTCGAGGAGGGCGCCACCACGTAGTCGTAGCCGGCGAAGTTGTCGACGAACAGCGCTTCGGCGCCGGCCGCGTCGGCCTCGCAGCCGTTGTTGGCGAGCGGCTGGCCGCAGCAGGTCTGGCGGCGCGGATAGTCGACGTCGAGGCCGAGCTTGTCGAGCAGCTCCAGCGTCGCGATGCCGACCTCGGGGTAGAGCGCATCGATGAAACAAGGCACGAACAGGGCCACCTTCATGGAATTCTCCTGCTGGGGGATGTGGCGCCGCCTCGGGGCGGCGCCTGTCTGGTCCGATCGCCGGGCGGGGCTGGCCTGGCATCGGTGGTCGCCATGATCGACAGCCCGCCCGGCTTCCGGCAAACTGGTACGACCAGTTTACGGTTTGTCGGCCGGGCCGCGCTTTCCCGATCTCCCCGATCTTCCGCCATCCTTCGATTCGATCCACCCATCCACGCCAGCCCAGCCTCCCGATGAAAACCCCCAGCCAGACCGAGCGCATCCTGCGCGAGATCGAGACGCAACTGATCGAGGGCGTGTGGGCGCCCGGCGAACGGATCCCGGGCGAGCGCAAGCTGGCCGAGTCGATGGGCGCGGCGCGCTCGACGGTGCGCACGGCGCTGCAGCGGCTGGTGGCGCGCGGGCTGCTGACGAGCCGCCCGATGTCGGGCTTCTACGTTTCCGACCGCCTGCAGACGGGCCTGATCTCGCCGTGGCGGCAACTGGTCGGCGACCATCCCGAGCTGCGCCCCGACATGCTGGAATTCCGCCTGATGCTGGAGGCCACCACGGCCTACCTGGCGGCGATGCGCGCCACCGACGAGGACCTGACGCGGATCGGCAACGTGATGGCGGCGATGGTCGAGGCGCATCGCGAGGGCGACCACGCGCGCGAATCGCGGCTCGACGGCGATTTCCACGCGGCGCTGGCCGGCGCCTCGCACAACGCGATGCTGCGCCACCTGCAAGGCAGCCTGGCCAAGATGCTGCACACCCATATCTCGCTCAACAACACCAACCTGTTCGAGCTGCGCGAGCAGGCCGGCGAGCACATCCTCGCCCAGCACCTGCGGCTGTGGGAGGCGATCCGCGCGCGCCAGCCCGAGGAGGCGCGGCGCCTGATGGTCGAGCATATCGGCTTCGTCTGGCGCAAGCTCGAACCCGACCTGCCTGTCACCGCGATGTGAGCCGGCGACATGAACCGCGCGCACCATCCCGTTGCGCATGCAACGACCTGCCCGACACCGACCTTTTCCCGCTTCTCCAATGACGACGACCTCCCTGCTGATTCGTGACATCCGCACCCTGGACGGCGCGCGCGCCGACATCCTCGTCACCGGTTCGCGGATCGCCGCGATCGGCCCCGCGCTGGCGCCGCCGCCCGGCTGCGCGATCGAGGACGGCGCGCTCCGGCTGGCGCTGCCGGGCCTGGTCGAGGGCCACACGCATCTCGACAAGACGCACTGGGGCCTGCCCTGGTTCCGCAACGAGGTCGGCCCGCGCCTGGTCGATCGCATCGAGTTCGAGCGACGCTGGCGCGCCGAGCAGGGGCACCACGCGGGCCGGCAGTCGCTGGCCCTGGCGCGCGCCTTCCTGGCGGCCGGCACCACGCGGCTGCGCACCCATGTCGACATCGATACCGAGGCGGGCCTGAAGCACCTGGAAGGCGTGCTCGCCACGCGCGAGGCGATGCGCGGCCGGCAGGAAATCCAGATCGTCGCCTTCCCGCAATCGGGCGTGCTGGCGCGGCCCGGCACCGAGGCGCTGCTCGACGCGGCGCTGGGCGCCGGCGCGGACCTGGTCGGCGGGCTCGATCCCTGCGCGATCGAGGGCGACCCGGTGGCGGCCGTCGACCTGATGTTCCGGCTCGCCGAGCGGCACGGCAGCGGCATCGACCTGCACCTGCACGAGCGCGGCGAGATGGGCGCGGCCTCGCTGGGGCTGGTCCTCGATCGCACCGCCGCGCTCGGCATGCGCGGCCGGGTGGCGATCAGCCATGGCTTTTGCCTGGGCGGGGTGGAGCCGCGCGTGCGCGACGCGCTGCTGGCGCGCATGGCCGCGCTGGACGTGCCGATCGTCACCAGCGCGCCGCCCGACATCGAGGTGCCGTCGGTGGCGGCCTGCCGCGCGGCGGGCGTGACCGTGGTGGGCGGCAACGACGGGATCCGCGATACCTGGACGCCCTATGGCCGCCCCGACATGCTCGAACGCGCGATGCTGATCGGCATGCGCAACAACTTCCGCCGCGACGACGAGCTGGCCGTCGCGCTCGACTGCGTGACGGATTCGGCCGCGCGCGGCTGCGGTTTCGGCGACTACGGCCTGGCGCCGGGCGCGCGCGCCGACCTGGTGCTGGTGGAGGCGGCCGGCGCGGCCGAGGCGGTGGTCGCGCGCCCGCCGCGGCGGCTGGTGGTGGCCTCGGGCGCGATCGTCGCGCGCGACGGCGTGCTGGTGGCGGGTTGAGGCAGGCACCGCGCGGGTGCGTCGGCGGACGATGATCCGATCTGTCGTCGGCCGGCGCGAAGCGCGCCACGCCGGCGATCGGCCGGCTTCGCATGCGGCCCGCGCGGTTCGCCCGCCACGGCCGCGCCGCGAAAAACGATCGTCCAGAATGCGCTCCCACGAGGCGCCGGCAAGCGGCCGGCGCGACCGGAGCCCTCATCATGAAAAGCAGCCTCACCGGCGTGTCGGCATCGCACGATGCCGGCATCCCCGTCGCCGACAGCCACGCGACGCAACCCGAACCCGATCACGGCGCGCCTTCGACGAACGCGAACCCGGGCCTGCTGTCCGGCCTTGGCGTCTTGCGCCGCGCCTTCGCCGGCGGCTCGGGCGCCAAGCCCGCAACGGCCGACGCCACCGGCAATACCGGACAGCGCGCGCGCGTGCCGGCCGAGCTGCTGCACCAGATCGCCGCCTCGGGCGGCGCCGAGACGCGTCGCGCGATGCGCCCGGTCAGCCGGCAATTCCACGCGATCGCCGAGGACCAGACCACGCAGCGCCGCCTCACCAGCAGCATGCTTCTGCGCAAGGTAGCCCAGGCGATCGACCAGGGACGATATCCGAAGCTCTCGCATCTCGATGCCAGCGGCCTCGAGCTGCGCGCGCCGAGTTCGCGCCGCTCGCTGGCCGCGCCGTTCGGCGAGGCGCCGCTGCCGGCACTCGGCAAGCTGGAGAAGCTCGATCTCCAGGAGAACGGCAACCTCGGCAGCCAGGGTTTGATCCAGTTGATCGGCGACGGCGCGCAATTGCGCGAACTGAACGCCGCGGGCACCGGGGCGGGCGACGCCGGCGCGCAGTACCTAGCGAACCTGCCGCAACTGCGCAAGCTCGGCTACGGGGACATGCGCCTGACGATCGCCGGCGTGCGCGCGCTGGCGGCGCATCCCGGCCTCGAATCTCTGGCGCTGGGCAACAGCCCCGGCGTCGGCCACGAGGGGGCGCAAGTGCTGGCCGGCAACGGCCGGCTGCGCGAGCTGACGCTCGACAACTGCGCGATCGGCAATCGCGGCGCCGAGGCGCTGGCGGGCATGACGGGCCTGCAACGGCTGCGCCTGCCCGACAACGACATCGGCGATCGCGGCGCGCTCGCGCTGGCCGCGAACCCGCGGCTGCTCCATCTCGACCTGCGCGGCAATTCGGGCATCAGCCAGCCGGTGCGGCGGCAACTCGCCGAGCAGGCGCGCGCGACGGGCCGCGTGATCCTGGTCTGATGTCGCGCGCCGCCGCCGGTCACGGCGCGCCCACCGTCTTATTCGGTCCGCCGCCTTACTCGGTCCGCAGCGGTTCGATCGTGAGGCGTGCCCAGGCGCGGTAATGCGCGGCCATGGCCGGATCCTCGGCACGTTCCTCGACGCGCGCCAGCTCGTCGAGCACCCAGGTGGTATTGGGCGCCTCGTCGAGGCACTTGAGCAGGAAGCGCCGGCACTCGGCGAGCTTGCCCGCGCGCAACTGGCTGGCCGCCAGGGTGCGCTTGAACAGGTCGCGCTGCGCGTTGCTGCCGCCGATCCGGTGCAGGGCCGGCAGCGCGGCGCCCAGCATCTCGCAGGCGGCCGCGTGCTCGCCGTCGCCATAGGCGGCCAGCGCCGCGCACACGGGCGCCGTGACCTGCCGGCGGATCTGGTCCAGCTCGCTGGCGCCGCCCGCCAGCGCGGGCTGGTCGAAACCGGCCAGGAAGCGCCGCAGCTCGTCAGTCCGGCGCGCGCCGGCGAAGGCCATCGCGATATGCACGTCGAGGAAGCCGTTGCCGTGCCGCTCGGCATGGCCCAGCCACTTGTCGGCCAGCAACTGCCAGCGCTCGCCCACCTCCTGCCCGGCCAGTTCCAGCCGCCACAACAGCGAGGTGCCGTCGGTCAGCCGGAACGCGCTGGCCGCGTCGACGCTGGCCAGGTGCGCGTCGTGGATCGCCAGCGCCTCGTCGTAGCGGCGCGCCGCCACGTAGCGCAGGGCCAGGTGCCACCAGATATGCGCCAGCAGCAGCGGCTGCTCGCTCCAGCGCGGCTTGAGCGCGTCGAGCAGCGCCAGGCAGGCGTCGTGGCGGTTCTGCATCTCGTGGACGTGGATCAGCGCGTGCAGCGCCCAGCAATCGTCGCGCTCGCGTTCCAGCGCCAGCAGGGCCGGGCCCTCGGCCGCCGCGTAATGGCCGTTCTCCTCCAGCGCGAAGGCGTACTGGCCGAGCACGAAGCCGTAGCCGGGCTGGTCGGGGCGCCAGTCGCGCATCGCGCGCCGCATCGAATCGAGCATGCGCGCGGCGTCGCCGACCAGGAAGTGCGCCTCGTGCGCGAGCTTCATCGCCAGCAGGTCGCCGGGCTCGCGTTCGAGCACCGCCTGCCAATGCTCCGTGGCGCGCGTGATCTCGCCCTCGGCGCAGGCCTGCACGGCGCGGATATGGCCTTGCTCCTGCTCGGTGGCGTCGGCGAAGCGCTCGGCCAGGCGCTGCAGGCGCGGCGCGATGCGCGGCGAGGTCTTCGGCTCGCCGTCGAACAGCAGCATGCTCAGTGCGAACACGTCGCCCATCACGAAGGTGGCGTCGTTCGACAGCGCCAGCGCGTCGCCCACGGGGTTGCCGCGGAACGTGAAGTAGTCGCGGATCGCGCGGTTCCAGCGCGCCAGGGTGGCGGGGTCGTCGGCATGCCAATGCTGCCCGAAGGTGTCGGCGAGGGCGGGTTTCATGGTGGGATGTTCGGCTGGGGCGGGCGGGAATCGGAAACGGGATGTCGAAAGCAGGGGCAAAAGCGGCGGATCGGTGCTCGCCCGGAACGGCCGGGCGGCGGATCAGGCGCGCGATACGGGACCCGACATGATACGACCTGGTGCTTCGTTTCACAGTCGAGGGCAGGCTGGGCGCGAGGGCTGGCTTCGGCTCGCCGGGCGGCGCTGCGGATCGCCTGCCGCCGAGACCGATCCGTCTTCCATACTTGGACATGGCGAAGCCGCCGGGGCAAGAAAAACGGGGCGACCGCCCGGCATGTCGCCGACGATCGCCCCGTGTGGCCTGCCCGGCGAGGCCGGGTTTGCCGGGTTCAGGCCTGGGCGGCGCCCTCGGCCAGCGCCTTGGCCTGCTTCAGGCCCATTTCGTAGAGCCCCGAATACTGCGCGATGAGCTTGGCCTCGTCGGCGCCGGCGTTCGGCGTGAAGCGGCTGCTCCAGGTCGCCTTGGTGCCGTTTTCGCCGCTGCGCTCGACCGCGATGGTCGCGACGTAGTCGACCACCGGATCCGGGCCTTCGAGGATCGAATAGCTGTAGCGGCGATCGGCGTCGCTGTGTTCGAGCAACTGCTCGACGATGCGCGTATCGGTGCCGACCTCGAGATGACGCGTCTTGCCGTCGTCGGACAGGCGCGAGGTGCGCACCGGGGCGAGCCAGGCCGGCAGGCCGTTGAATCCGCCGACGATGGCCCAGACGCGATCGGCCGGCGCGGCGATCTCGACGGAAATGCTGACATTCGACATGCTTGCTGCCTCTGTTGTTGGGGTTCAGTGCTGCGGGACCGGCGCCTGGGCGGCGATCAGGCCTTCGGCCTTCAGCTCGCTCCACAGTGCCGGCGCGATCCGCGCGTCGGCGAGGCGCCGGTTCTCGGCGATCCGCCCGGGCCGGCTGGCGCCGGGAATCACCCCCGCCACCGCCGGGTGCGCGAGCGAGAACTGTAGCGCAACGGCGCGAATGTCGGCGCCGTGACGCGCGCAGATCGCCTTGATGCGCTCGACGCGCGCGATCATCTCGGGCGTGGCGGGCTGGTATTCGTAATGCGTGCCGCCGGCCAGCAGCCCCGAGTTGTAGGGGCCGCCCACCACGATGCCGAGCCCGCGCTGCTGTGCCTTGGGCATCAGCGTGGCGAGCGCGTCGGCGTGGTCGAGCAGGGTGTAGCGGCCGGCCAGCAGGAAACCGTCCGGATCGGCGCGATCGAGCGCGAGCACGCAGGGCTCGACGCGGTTCACGCCCAGGCCCCAGCTGCCGATCACGCCTTGCTCGCGCAGCCGGGTGAGCGCCACCGCGGCGCCCGACATCGCGGTGTCGAACACCTCGCGCCAGGCCGCGCCGTGGAAGTCGACGGCCGGATCGTGGATCCACACCGTGTCGAGCCGGTCGGTGCGCAGGCGCTTCAGGCTGTCCTCGATCGCGCGCAGCGTGCCCGCCTCGCTGTAGTCGTAGACGATCCGGTTCGGCAGGCCGTGCTCGAACAGTCCGCCTTTCTCGCCGAGGTCGCGCTCGGCGGCGCTTTCGTGCTCGTCGAGGATCAGCCGGCCGACCTTGGTGCCGAGCCGGTAGGCCTCGCGCGGGTAGGCCGCCAGCGCTTCGCCCAGGCGCAGCTCGGCCAGGCCCGCGCCGTAGAGCGGGGCGGTGTCGAAATAGCGGATGCCGCTGTCCCAGGCGGCCGCGACGGTCGCCAGCGCTTCGTCATGGGGGATGTCGCGGTACATGTTGCCAAGCGGCGCGGTACCGAAACCGATCTGGTCGGGAATCTCGATTCGCATGATGTGCTGTCGTGTGGGGGCGCCGGGCGACCTCGTGTCGATGTCGCCCCGCCCGCTGTCAAAGGGAAGGCGCATCGAGTGTGAGGGCGCGCGGGCTCGGCAACAACCCGTGCGCGAGTCAGATTGTCTTGAGCGGCAGTCAAGAATGCGGCGCGAGCAGGCCGCTTGCGCGCGTCAGCGGCGGCCGGCGGCGCGGCCAATCGGCTCCAGGTGCCCGGCACGGACGCCAGGCCTCCCGATACCCGGCTCGCGCCCGCTGCCTACAGCAATTCCACCGCCACCGCCGTGGCTTCGCCGCCGCCGATGCACAGGCTCGCCACGCCGCGCCTGGCACCCTGGGCGCGCAGCACGCCCAGCAGCGTGACGACGATGCGCGCGCCCGAGGCGCCGATCGGATGGCCGATCGCGCAGGCGCCGCCATGGGCGTTCATGCGTTCGCGAGGAATGTCGAAGTCGTGCATCACCGCCATCGGCACTACCGCGAAGGCCTCGTTGACCTCGTAGTAATCGACCTCGCGCGGCTGCCAGCCGGTGCGCGCGAACAGCTTCCTCAACGCGCCGATCGGCGCCGTGGTGAACCATTCGGGGTCCTGCGCATGGGCGCAATGCGCGTGGATGCGCGCGATCGGCTGCCGGCCCAGCCGCCGCGCCACCGATTCGCGCGTCAGCACCAGCGCGGCGGCACCGTCCGACAGCGGGCTGGAGCTGGCCGGCGTGATGGTGCCGGTCGGGCTGAACGAGGGCTTGAGCTTGGGGATCTTGGCCGGATCGACGCTTTGCGGCTGCTCGTCGGCCGCGATCGACACGCTGCCCTGTCTGGTGCTCAGCTCGACCGGCGCGATCTCCCAGTCGAAGCGGCCCTCGGCCTGCGAGCGCTGCGCACGCAGCAGCGATTCCGTCGCGAACGCGTCCTGCAGCTCGCGCGTGAAGGCGTAATGCGAGGCGCATTGCTCGCCGAACTCGCCCATCGGCCGGCCGCGCTCGTAGGCGTCCTCCAGCCCGTCGAGCGCGACGTGGTCGTAGAAGCTGCCATGGCCCGAGCGATAGCCGCCGCGCGCCTTCAGGGCCAGGTAGGGTGCATTGCTCATGCTCTCCATGCCGCCCGCCACCACCAGCGAGGCGCTGTCGTTGGACAGCGCGTCGAAGGCGTAACGGATCGCCTGCATGCCGGAGCCGCAGACCTTGTTGACCGTCACCGAGGCCACCGAACGCGGCAGCCCCGCGCCGAGCGCGGCCTGGCGAGCCGGCGCCTGGCCGAGCCCGGCCGGCAGCACGCAGCCGATGTAGGCTTCGTCGACGCTCGACGGTTCGATGCCGGCACGCTCGACCGCCGCGCGGATCGCGGTCGAGCCGAGCTCGATGGCGCTTTTCGGCGAGAGATTGCCGAGGTAACGGCCCACCGGCGTGCGCGCGGCGGAGAGAATCACGATCGGATCACCAGACATCGCAGGCTCCATTGAAATGAAAAGGAAAGCTCGATGATGTATGCATATGCATACTTAACCGCTATGGAAACGGAAAGCTAGTCGGACAAGCGCCATGAGGCCTTCACGCCGGCTTCCAGCAGGCGCCGCGAGAGGCCGGGGTCGTCCACCGCGCGCGACAGGATCAGCGAGCCGATGGCCAGCGCCACGGCCGCCAGCCCGGCTTCCTGCCGCTGCGCTTGCGAGTCGGCCAGGGCGAGGGCGTCGTGGCCACCCTCGCCGGCGTCGTCCGCCGGCGCCCGCGCGCAATCGACCAGCGATTCGAGGTGTTCGGTAAACACGCGCCGAACGGCATCGCTGCCCCGGCCGATCTCGACGGCCAGGGTGGCCGCGGCGCAGCCGGTTTCGGGATGATCGCGGTGCCGCTCGTTGAGGTAGGCGCCCATGAAGGCGACCGCGCGCGGCAATGCGGGATGGCGCGCCATGCGCTCGCGCAGCCGCTCGGTGGTCTGGCCGAAGCCGATCGCGATCGCCGCGGCGATCAGGGCGTCCTTCGACTTGAAATGCGCGTAGAAGCCGCCGTGCGTGAGGCCCGCCGTCTCCATCAGGCTGGCCACGCCGACCGCGTCGATGCCTTCCCGGCGAAACCGCGCCGAGGCCACCGCCTCGATGCGCGCGCGCGTCCTGGCCTTGTGCTCCGGATCGTATCGCATCGCCTCACCGTCTCCCCGGAGACGGGCCGGCCGCGCGATCTGGCGCGCGTGCGCCGCTCAGCCGGCCAGTGCCTCCGTCAATTGATAGACCTCGTTGCTGAATGCCTGCAGGTCGCCCTTGCCGCCATGGCGCGCCAGCTCGCGCTGGGCCGCTTCCCAGTCGGGCAGGCAGGTTTCGTAGAGCTTTTCGCCGGTGCGCGTGAGGCACCACAGATGCACGCGCCTGTCGTCCCGATCGGGCAGCGAGCGCACCAGCTTGCGCGAGCGCAGCGTGGCCAGGGTGCGGCTGAGGGTGGTCTGGTCGAGCAGCAGGGCGGTCGACAGGCCGCGCATCGAGGCCGCCTCGGCGCCATACAGGGCCATCAGGATGGTGAATTGCGTGATGCGGATTCCGTGCGGCGCGAGCCGGGCGTCGTACATCGCCGTGACCGCGCGCGCGGCCTGTCGCAAGGTGCCGCAATGACACGGCAATTTCAGCGGACCCTGGCTCATGACTTGCTCTCCTCGTCGGATGGGGAAATGCGGAACACGTTGCCCGTATTCTATGACAAGGAAAAATCGCCACCATCGTGGTTTTGACAGGCTGCGCGTGCTCTTTCATGGGGCCGGGGGATCCTGGCGCGAGCTGGCCGCGAGTGCCGCCGGGGCGGGTTCCGGCAGCGTCCAGCCGCCGCCCAGCGAGCGGAAGGTGGCCACCGCCGCGCGCGCGTAGTCGGCGTTCAGGCGCGCCTGCTCGCCGCGCGCCGAGAGCCATTGCTGGTCCTCCACCAGCACCTCGACCAGGCTCGCGTCGCCCTGCGCATAGGCATCGCGCGCCGCGCGCTGGGCCAGCGCCTCGGCTTCCACCTGGCGCGCGAGCTCGTCGCGCTGCGCGCCGATCTGCGCCCAGTCGGTCACCGCGTTCTCCACATCCTCGGCCGCGCGCAGCACGGCCTGGCGGTAGACGGCGAGCGCCTCGGCATGGCGCCCCCTGGCCTGCGCCACCTCGGCATCGACGCGGCCGAAGTCGAACAGGCGCCAGCGCAGCCCGGCCAGCGCGCCGGGCTGGAACGCAGCCGACTTGAACAGCGGTCCATCGAGCGCCTCGAAGCCGAGAATGCCCGACAGCGACAGCTTCGGGTAGTACTCGGCCAGCGCCGCGCCGACGCCCGCGTTGCTTGCCGCCAGCCGCCGCTCGGCCGCCACCACGTCGGGGCGGCGGCGCAGCAGCGCGTCCGGGCCGATCCCGGCCGGCAGGCCCGGTACCACCGGGTCCGCGACCGGCGCGCCCAGTTGCGCCGTGTAGGTGCCGGGTGCCGAGCCCATCAGGATATCCAGCCGGTTGGCCTGGCGCGCTCGCTCGGCCAGCAAGGGCGGGCGCTGCGAGCGCGTCTGAGCGAGCCGTGCCTCGGCCTCGGCCTGTTCGCGCCGGGTGGCCACGCCGTTGCCGACGCGATCGCGAACCAGCGAGACCAGGTGGCGATCGGCCTCGATCTGCTGCTCGACGATGGCGATGCGCGCCTGCAGGCCGCGCAGCCGGAAATAGGCATCGGCCGCGTCGGCCGCCACCGAGACGCGAGAGCCGGCATGCAGGGCCTCGGCCGCCTCGGCCTCGGCGCTGGCCGCCTGTGCCTGGCGACGCAGGCCGCCGGCCAGATCGAGCTCCCAGCTCGCGCCCAGGCCGAGCTGGGTATAGCTCTGGTTGCGATCGTAGCCGGGCAGGGCCGAGCCGATCCGGCCCAGCGGCGATTCCAGCGACTGCCGCTGGCGCGCGGCCGTGCCCTCGACATCGAGCCTGGGCAGCCGCTGCGCGCCGGCATCGGCGGCCGCCGCGCGCGCTTGCGCCACGCGCGCCTCGGCGGCGGCCAGGTCGAGGTTCTGCGCCAGCGCGCGCTCGATCAGTCGCGTGAGCACCGGATCGTGGAAGCCGAGCCACCAGGCATCGAGCGCGACCGGTTCGGCCGCGGGCCGCGCCTGCAGCGTGCGCAGCGCGTCCTGGCTGGCATAGTTCGGCGCGAGCGGCGAATCGGCCGGCCGGTAGTCGGGGCCGACCGTGCAGCCGCCCAGCAGCGACGCGGCCAGCGCAGCGGCGGCCATGGCCGCCGGCCGCGCGAGGGCCGGGCGGTGCGGCCGGCACGGCCACGCAAACGAATGATCAGGAGTTCGTGACATGGGGAGGCGCCTCAGTGAGCGTTCTTCGACGAATCGGGGGGCGGCGGCGGCACCACCTTGCGCATCAGCGGCACGATCAGGGTGGCGAACATGAAGCCGATCATGATGGTGGTGAGCGCGTCGCCATAGGCCATGGTCTGCGCCTCGCGCAATGCGATGTCGTGCAGCTCGCGCAGCGAGGCGGCCGCGCCGGCCTGGGCGGAGCCGAGCGCCGGGCCGAGCTGGGCCTCCAGCGTGCCGAGCATTTTCTGCATCGGCTGGTTGGCGGCCGTCAGGCGCGAGGCGATATCGGTGAAATGCAGGTTGGTGCGATTGTTGAGGATCGCACCGACGATCGCGATGCCCACCGCGCCGCCCAGGTTGCGCATCATGTTGAACAGGCCGCTGGCGTACTTGAGCCGCTCGGGCGGCAGGCTGCCCAGGCCGAGCGTGACCGCCGGCGCGATCGCGAACACCTGCGGGAAGCCGCGGATCAGCTGCGGCCAGAGCAGTTGCTGGTTGCCCCAGTCGTGGGTGATGAAGCGGAAGTCCCACATTGACAGGCCGAACATCGCCATGCCGAACATCATCAGCCAGCGCAGGTCGGTCTTGCGCGCGAACATCACGTAGACCGGCACGCCCACCAGCGCGGCGATGCCGGTCGGCATCATCGCCACGCCGGTCTGCCAGGCGTCGTAGCCGCGCACGTAGCCGAGGAACAGCGGCGTCAGGTAGATCGACGAGAAGGCGCCCACGCCGGTCAGGAAGGACAGGATGCAGCCGATCGTGAAGTTGCGGTTGCCGAAGGCGCGCAGGTCGACGATCGGGTTGTCGATGCTCAGGCAGCGCGCCACGAACACGCTGCCCGCGCAGGCCGAGATCACCGCGCAGCGGCGGATGACGGGATCGTCGAGCCAGTTCCAGCGCGCGCCTTCCTCCAGCACGTATTCGAGTGTGCCGAGGAACACCGCCATCAGCGCGATGCCCACGTAATCGGCGCCCTTGAGCAGTGAATGATCGGGTCGGTCGATGTCGGCCGCCAGCGAGACACCCAGCGCCACCAGCAGCCCCGGCACCAGGTTCACGTAGAACAGCCAGCGCCAGTTGGCGGTATCGGTGATGAAGCCGCCGACGATCGGCCCGAGCGCCGGCGCGAGCGACGCGATGGTGCCGATCACGGCGGCCGCGATCACGCGCCGCTTGCCGTCGAAGTAGTGGAACGAGGAGGTGAACACGGTGGGGATCATCGAGGCGCCCAGCACGCCCTGGATCGCGCGGAACACGATCATGCTCTCGATGTTCCAGGCGAAGCCGCACAGCAGGCTGGCGGCCGTGAAGCCGAGCGCGGAGCCGGCGAACAGGCGGCGCGTGGAGAACACGCGCGTGAGCCAGCCCGACATCGGGATCACGGTGATCTCGGCGATCAGGTAGGCGGTCTGCACCCAGCCGATCTGGTCCTGTGCCGCGCTCAGGCCGCCGCCGATCTCCTGCAGCGAGGAGGCCACGATCTGGATGTCGAGCAGCGCGATGAACATGCCCACGCACATCACCGCGAACGGCCAGGCGGGCGGATGCGCTGCTTCCGGCGGCGGGCCGGAAGCAGCGCCGGCCCCGGCTGCGCCGGGCGTGCCCTCGGCCGGCGCGCCGGCAGGGCGCTTGGCGAGCTCGCTCATCAGGAGGCTCCGTGGGTGTCGACCGTCACGGTGGTGGACAGGCCCGGGCGCAGCACGCCCAGCACGCCGTCGGCCGCCTCGAAGCTGATCCGCACCGGCACGCGCTGCACGATGCGCGTGAAGTTGCCGGTGGCGTTCTGCGGCGGGATCACGCTGAACACCGCGCCGGTGGCCGGCGCCAGCAGGTGCACGCGACCCTCGAAGCAGCGCGAGGACTGCACGTCGGCGCAGATCCTGGCGCGCTGGCCGGCCTGCATGTGGCGGAGCTGGTCCTCCTTGTAGTTCGCGTCGACCCACAGGCCCTTGGCGGCCACCACCGACATCAGCTGGGTGCCGGGCGTCACGTAGCTGCCCACGTGGATCGCGCGATTGCCCACGTAGCCGTCGATCGGCGCGCGCAGCTCGGTGTAGCCGACGTTCAGTTCGGCGGTGCGCTGGGCCGCGCCGGCCTGCAGGATCGCGGCATCGGCGCCGGCGATCTGGCTGTCGAGCACGCCCACCTGCTGGCGCGCCTCGCGCAGCTTCGCCGAGGCCGAATCGAGCTGCGCCTGGGCCTGCTTGAGCGCAGCACTCGAGCGTTCCTCGCTCTGGCGCGTGCCCGCCGCGGTGCTGAGCAGGTTGCGGTAGCGCGCCGCGTCGGTCCGGGCGAAGGACAGCGCGGCCGATTTCTCCGCGACTTCGGCGCCGGCCTGGTCGATCAGGGTCTGCTGCAGCGTGCGGCGCGCCAGCAGTTGCGCGCGCGAGGCGCGCATGGCCGCCTCGTTGGCCTTGGCGGCATCCAGCGCGGCGGCGAAATCGCCGGGCTGCAGGCGCAGCAGCGGCTGGCCGGCACGCACGCGCTGGTTGTCCTCCACCAGCAGCTCCGATACGTAGCCCGCCACGTGCGGCGAGATCACCGTGATGTTGCCGCCCACGTAGGCGTCGTCGGTGGTCTCGTAGAAGCGCCCGTGCAGCCACCAGTAGATCGCGTAGCCGGCGAGCAGCACCAGCAGCACGATCAGCACCGGCAGCACCAGCTTGCGCTTGCGTTTCGGTTTTCCGTCGGCGGCGCCCGGCAGTGCCGTCGCGCCCGTTTGGTTCTCGCTCAAGTTGAGGTTCTCCTTCGCCTGGCTTGCTTGGCAGTCCTCGCCGGGATCATGCTTTGCATGCGCAACGATCGTGGCGATTCATGCCGGTTTCAGATGGTCATCGTCATATGAAGAGGCCGAATTCCGGCATGCCCGAACGCCGGGCATGCCGGAGCCTGGCGCGGCGCGATGGCCCGCGCGGCCCTGCCTTGCGTGCAGCAATCACGGCGCCTCGCTCACGCGGCGCGCCGCGTGTCCTACCAGGTGCCGAGCAGCGAATCGACGCCGCGCAGCGCGTTGTTGCGGCGATAGGGCAGCGCGTCGAGATTGGTCAGGTGCAGGTTCGGCAGGCGCGTGTAGACCACCTCCAGCGCGGCCGCGATCTCCAGCAGCGCGAGCCGCGCGCCCAGGCAGTAGTGCAGGCCGCCGCCGAACGAGAGCGGGCGCACGTTCTCACGGTCGATGTCGAGCCGGTCCGGGTTCTCGAACTTCTCCGGATCGCGATTGCCGCCGCCGAGGAACACGCAGATCAGGTCGCCGCGCTGGATCGTCTGGCCTTCCAGCTCGACTTCCTCGAGCGCCACGCGCTGGGCGATCTGCACCGAGCTGTCGTAGCGCAGCGCCTCGGTCACCACCCTGGGCATGATCGAGAGGTCGGCCTTGACGCGCTCGCGCTGCTCCGGGTGGCGCTGCAGCGCGATCAGCGTGTTGCCGATCATGTTCTCGGTGGTCTCGTGGCCGGCCACGAACAGGAAGCAGAGGTTGGCGACGATCTCGTCGTCGGTCAGGCGCTGGCCGTCTTCCTCGGCCAGGATCATCTGCGAGATCAGGTCGTCGCCCGGCTCCTTGCGGCGCTCGGCCAGCACCTTGGCGAAGTAGGTTTCGAGTTCGATCGCCGACTTGCGCGATTCCTCGAGCTGCTCGGCGTTGAGCGGCGTGACGTTGAGCGCGCCGGCCGCGCGATCGGCGGCGCGCTTGAACATCGCGCCGTCCGACAGCGGCACGCCGAGGATGGTGCACATGGTCTGCATCGGCAGCAGGAAGGCGAAGCCGGTCACCAGGTCGCCCTGCGGCTCCTTCACCAGCCGGTCGATCAACTGGTTCGAGATGGTGTAGGAGGCCTCGCGGAACTTCTCGACCTGGCGCGCGTTGAAGGACTTCATCAGCAGCGCGCGCAGGTTGGTGTGCTTGGGCGGGTTCAGGCCCGGCAGCATCGAGCGGAAGGTGCGGAACGGCGGCTGGTCGATCACGCCCTCGCCGTAGCGCGCCTTGACCGCCTCGACGATGCCCTTGCCGAAGCGGCGGTCGAGCAGCAGCTTCTCGCCGAAGCCGTAGTGCGAGGTCGCGTAGAGCTTGGGCGCGAGCTTGACCAGTTGGCCCTCGGCGCGCATCGCGTCGAACACGGGGTAGGGGTTCTTCAGGAAATCGGGTGTCGCCAGGTCGCTGTATTGCATGGTGGGGAGTCCTTGGTGTCTTGGGAAATGGCGCTCGGGTGGCCGCGCCTCAGATCGAGACCATCTCGAAGTCGAGCTTGGGCACGTCGCATTCGGGGCAGCGCCAGTCGTCGGGAATGTCCTCCCAGCGCGTGCCGGCGGCGATCCCGGCGTTCGGGTCGCCGCTTCGTTCGTCATAGAGGTAACCGCAGATCAGGCACATCCAGGTGCGGTATTCGACGGTGAGTTCGGACATCGTGAGCGTTCTCCGGATCAGTGCTGCAGAGCAGGCTCGGCGGCGGCTGCGCCCGCGCCTTCCAGGTTCTGGTGCAGCTGCTTGCGCAGCTTGTGGAGGTCCTTGACGTTGAGCAGCGGACGCTCCAGCAGGATCGACAGGTTGTGCAGGATGCGGTCGGCCACGCGGTTCTCCCAGTCGCGGTCGAAGCGGATCTGCGTGTCGAGCCAGCGGCCCAGCCATTCCGGATCGGGCAGGCGGCTCTGCACCGTGTCGTTGGGGAACAGCGTGCGATTCACGTGCAGGTTGGTCGGGTGGATCGCCTTGGCCGCGCGGTTGGCGCTGGCCATCAGCGTGCCGATCTTGGCGAAGGCCAGGCGCGCCTCGTCGCCGTGCCGGTCCAGCGCTCGGCGCATGTACTTCAGGTAGGCGGCCGCGTGGCGCGCCTCGTCGCGCGAGATCAGCTCGTAGATCTGCCGGATCACCGGCTCGGTGTGCCAGTGCGCGGCGCAGCGATACCAGTGGTTGAGGCGGATCTCGCCGCCGAAGTGCAGGGTCAGCGTCTCCAGCGCCGGGGCCGGGTCGAACGGGAAGCGCACCGCGTGCAGCTCGTCCTCGGTGGGCGCGAGCTCGGGACGGAAGCGCCGCAGGTACTCGATCAGCACCAGCGAATGCTTCTGCTCCTCGTAGAACCAGATCGACATGAAGGCCGAGAAATCGCTGTCGTCGACGTTGTCACGCAGGAACATCTCGGTGGCCGGCAGCGCCGCCCATTCCGTGATCGCGTTCATCTTGATCGACAGCGCCTGCTCGTCGGACAGCAGCGAGGCGTCGAAGCGGTCCCAGTCGACGTCGTGCTGCATGTCCCAGCGCGCGCGTTCCAGGCTTCGGTACAGTTCGGGATAGAGCATGGTGGTCCCCTCGGCTCAGCCCACGGCCGGCGCGAGCGACGGCGCGTTCGCCGCCGGCTCGCCGCCGATCGCGAGGAACTGGGTGGCGCGCTCGATCACACGCGCGTCCGACAGGATCCGCACGTGGCCGACCTTCTCGACGCGCTCGAAGCGCACGTGCGGCAAGGCCGCGGCGATGTTCTCCGATTCGCAGATCGGCACGATCTTGTCGTTCGGGCCATGCATCACGAAGATCCGCGTGCGCAGGCCCCGGCCCAGCGCGCCGATGTCCCAGTGCTGGGGCGGCACGCCGTTGCGGCGATGCAGCTCGGCATACATCGCGTCCATCACGCTGGGCGCAAGGCGCAGGAAGTCGCCCGACCAGCGGTCGATCACCGCCGGCAGCGTGCAGGGCGGCGCCAGCATCACGATGCCGTCCACGCTGTCGGGCCCGAGCTCGGCCATCGCGCCGGTCGAGGCGATGCTGCCCAGCGAGT
Source organism: Burkholderia sp. SJZ089 (assembly GCF_007828315.1). Classification (NCBI taxonomy): domain Bacteria; kingdom Pseudomonadati; phylum Pseudomonadota; class Betaproteobacteria; order Burkholderiales; family Burkholderiaceae; genus Burkholderia; species Burkholderia sp. SJZ089. Next base: position 45,950 of record NZ_VIUM01000005.1, read on the forward strand.
GCGAGACGATGCCGTGCACGCCGCCGAGCGATTCGATCGCGCCCTTCACGGCGTTCTTGAAGGCCGTCATGGTGGTGACCGTGCCGGGCGAGACGCCATGCGCCGGCGCGTCGAAGGCGGCCACGCGAAAACCCGCCTTCTGCAGCTTGGGCACGAAGGAGAACATGGTGGCACTGTCGGCGCCCCAGCCGTGCACCAGCAGCACGGTGCGCTCGCCCTTGCCCCACAGATGGCCGTGGGTGACGCCGTCCACGCCGCGGATCTCGAAGCGGCGCGCGCCGAGCGGCGACATGTCCTTGGGCGGCGTCTTGCGGAAGGTGCGCGTATAGCCGAACAGGTCGGTGGCGCGCCGCGCGGCGGCCGCCGGCGAGACCGCGCCGAGCGCGCCGACGTAGCCCTTGAGCACGCGCTTGCCGAACGACATCGCGGGGCTCGCCGCGCGTGCCGGCGAAGGCGCCGGCGCGGCGGCGGCCGCCGCGCCGTGCGGGAGGGATGACTCGGAAGTATTGGACATCGTCCTTCTCCTGCCAGAGTGGCCTGATGAAGCCGGGTAGTGGGCTCAGATAGTGGGCTCGGGTGGTGGGCTCAGATCGCCGAATCGGCGCGCGGCGGGGTGGCCGCGGGCGGCGTGGCGAGCGCCTCGAACGAGCGGTAGTAGCCGTGCACCGGGTCATAGAGATGGCAGGCGCGGATCACCTTCCAGACCTCGCCGAGCGTGAACGGCTTCTGCCGGATCGAGCCGGGATAGGCGCGCTTGAGTGCCTCGCGCGCCTTGGGCAGGTTGTAGAAGGGGATCACCGGCACCACGTGGTGGGCGGCATGCACCGAGATGTTGTGGGTGAAGAAGTGCAGCCACTTCGGGTACTCGTAGTCGGTGGTCATCATCAGCCGGCTGCCGTTCAGGCTCCAGTGCTCGCGCGTCAGGAACGGCAGTTCGTCCGAGATGTGATGCATCATCGTGGTGGTGCTGAACCAGGCGTGGATGCCGAGCCAGGGGCCGAGGAAGTACAGCAGGAAACCCTGCCAGCCCGTGAACCAGACCAGGGTGGGCAGGTAGACGGCGGCGAACAGCACCGTGACCACCACCGAGCGGCGCACGTCGTTGCGGGCCTCGCGCTTGGGGAACATGCTGGGCTTGAAGCCCGAGTGGCGCTGGTAGTTGACCGTGCCCAGCCAGAACAGCCAGCTGCGCGTGCTGCGGTACACGAATTTCTCCCAGGCGCCCATGCGGCGGTATTGCTCCGGGAGCACCGGGCGCCAGTCGGTGTCCATCTCCAGGCTGTTGGTGTTGGCGTGATGCAGGTTGTGCATGTGGCGCCAGCCGTGGAACGGGTAGAGCAGCGGGAACAGCGCGATCTGGCCGAGCGCGAAGTTGAAGCGGCGGCTCTTCGAGAAGGAGTTGTGCCCGCAATCGTGGGCGATGCAGAACAGGCCCCAGCCGCCCAGGCCGGCCAGCAGCCAGAGCGGGATCCAGAGCGACCAGTGCGGCGCGTAGTGCACGCCGATCACGGCGCCCACGTAGAGCGCGGTGCTGGCGAAGAAGCCCAGCAGGCCGCGCGCCAGGCGCGGTTCGTAGAGTTCGCGCGGAATCGCGTCGGCCAGGCGCTCGCCGTCGAGCGACTTGATCGACTGCACGAAGTCCCGAAAGCCCGGGGTCTGCTGCTGCGGTAGTTGGATGGTTGCCATCGGTTCGCTCCTTGGTGGGCCTCAGGCCTTGATCTCGCCGGTGGCGAGTTCGGCGGCGAGATAGCTCGCCAGGTCGTCGATGTTCTGGTGTTCGAACAGCAGCGCCGGCGACAGGCGCTGCTCGAGCAGCTTCTCGAGATCGCCCGCGACCTGCAGCGCGACCAGCGAGTCGAGCCCGTAGGACTCGAAGCTGCGCGCCGGATCGATCTGCGCGATCGGCACGTTGAGTTGCCTGGCCAGCCGCTCGACCAGCCATTGATGGATGCCCGCCTCGGTGAGCGGGGTCGAGGAACGTTTTTCCTCGATGAAGCCGATCTTGCTGAACAGGCTCGACATGAACGCCATGATGCGTACTCCTCAGGGTTGAAGAAGGCAAGGCAAAACGAAACGATCGGGATGCGGCGCGCTCAGGCGCCGCCGGGCTCGCGCTTGCGCACGCGCTCGATCACGTCGCGGCTGGGCGAGCGCAGTTCCTCGACGATGCCGAGCCGTCCGAACAGCGCCAGCATCCAGCCCGACAGGTCCGGCTCCCACCAGTGCACGCCGTGCCGGTACCAGGCCGGGAAGGCGTGGTGGTTGTTCTGCAGGCCCTCGCCGAAGGTCAGGAAGGCCACGATCCAGTTGTTGGTGCTGTGGTCGCGCGTGTCGAACGGGCGGCTGCCGTAGCGATGGCAGATCGAGCCGACGCACCAGGCGAACTGGTTGGCGATGAACATGCGCGCGAAGCCGCCGAACATCAGGCCGCACAGCGCGCCCATCCAGCTCGCGGTGATCAGCCCGCCGGCCACGGCCGGGATCGCGAGGCCGAGCAGGACCCAGTAGAAGTAGGTGCGATTGAAGAACAGCAGGCTGCGGTCCTTCAGGATGTCCTGCGCGAAATAGCTCCAGCTCGACATCTCGGGCGACATCATCCAGGGCATGTGGGCGTGCCACAGCCCGCGCAGGCGCTCGGCGCGGCTCTCGCCCAGCAGGTTGGGCGAATGCGGGTCGCCCGGGCGGTCGCTGTAGGCGTGATGGCGCCGGTGCGTGGTGACCCAGAACAGGATCGGGCCCTGCGCGGCCATCGAACCGCAGATCAGGATCAGCGCGCGGAACAGCGGCGAGGTCCTGAAGGCGCGATGGGCCAGGAAGCGGTGGTAGCCGATCGAGACGCCGGCCATGTGCAGCACGTACATCGCGGCGAACAGCCAGGCGTCGACGCGCGTGGCGTAGCCGGCCCAGGCCAGCCAGGCCGCCGCCAGCGTACCGGCCAACGGAATCGTCATCACGCCGAAGGCGGTCATCGCCTTGATGCGGGCGCCGCGCGCGTCGAGCACGCTGACGCCGCGCACCGGCTGGTCGTCGGGGAGGGTCGGTGCGGGGGTGAGATCGAGCTGGGTCATGAAGGAATCTCCGGAAGGCGGGCGCTCAGGGCTGGGTGGCGCGGCTGCGCTCGGGGGCCGGGCGGCGCACGTCCCACACCAGGCCGAACACCGCCAGCAGCTCGATCAGGCCGCCCGACAGGTCGAGCTGCCAGAAGCGCTGGCTGGTGCGTGCGAGAGCCGGGAAGGCGTGATGGTTGTTGTGCCAGCCGCCGCCCACCGCCGGCAGGGCCAGCCAGAACACGTTGCGGCTCTGGTCGCGGGTGCGGTTCGGGCGCGGGCCGAAGCTGTGCGCGAAGGAGTTGATCGCCCAGGTGGCCTGGTCGACCAGGAAGATGCGCAGCAGGCCGCCCCACAGGAAACCCGTCAGCGCCGCGTAGCCGGTGCCGCCGATCAGCCAGCCGGCCAGCGTCGGCAGCGCCAGGCCGAGCGCGATCCACAGGAAGTAGAGGCGGTTCAGGCGCACCACCCAGCGGTCGCGCAGCAGGTCGGGGGTGAACTGGCTCCAGTTCTGCCGGCGCAGCGTGAACAGCCAGCCGACGTGCGCGTGCCAGATGCCGCGCAGGCGCCCGCCGAGATGCTCGCCGTGCAGGCGCGGCGAATGCGGGTCGCCTTCCTGGTCGGTGAAGGCGTGGTGCATGCGGTGCGTGGCGGCCCAGAACAGGATCGGCCCCTGCGCGGCCATCGAGCCGGCGATCGCGAACAGCGCCGTCACCACCGGGCCGGCCTTGAAGGCCTGGTGAGAGAAGAAGCGATGCAGCCCCGCCTCGACGCCAAGCGCGGTGACCAGGTACATCACCGCGAGCAGGCCGATCTCGAGCCGGCCGATGCCGTGCACAATCGCCAGCGCCACGGCCGCGAGCGCGCCGACGGCCGGGATCCCGACCGTGAGCCAGGCCAGGCGCCGTTCGGTGGCGCCGGTGCGATCGGCGAGCGGCGCGGGCCGCGAGGGGGAGGTTTGGGTCTGGATGTCCATGATGTCCTTCGCGGGCTCAGGCGCGTGCATGGGGATAGCTCGCCAGCGATTGCGTCAGCAGCGCGTGGCGGGTGGCGTAGCGCTGGATCTTGCCGCTCGTGGTCAAGGGGATCGCGCCCATCGGCGCGAAATGGATCAGGTGCGGCGCGGCGCCGAGCTGCTGCGTGACGCGCTCGACGATCGCCTCGCGCAGCGTCTGCAGTTCGCCCTCGGCCACCTTCTCGCCGCGCCGGAGTTCGGCCACCACGGCGATCCGCTCGCCCTGGCCGTCGTCGATCGAGAAGGCCGCCACGCCGTTCGGCCGGATCCGCGCGTCGAGCTCCTCCACCAGCAGTTCGATATCCTGAGGATAGAGATTGCGGCCCGCGTGGATGATCAGATCCTTGATGCGGCCGGTGACGTACAGCTCGCCGGCGCGCAGGAAACCGAGGTCGCCGGTGCGCATGTAGCGTTGTGCCGAGCCTTCCAGGCGCGCGTGGAAGGTCTCCTCGCTGCGCTCGGGCTGGTTCCAGTAGCCGATGCCGATGTTCGGGCCGCCTACCCAGATTTCGCCGATCGCGCCGTCGGGCAGCGCGCGGCCGTCCGGGGCGACGATCCGCACGTCGTGGCCCGGCGCCGGCGCGCCGCAGGAGGCCAGCGCCTGGGCGCGCGCATGATCGGCCGCGATCTCGCGCACCTCGCCGCGCGCCAGGCCGTCCTGGTCGAGCTCGACGAAGGCGGGCGCGGCGCCATCCACCTTGCCCGACACGAACACGGTGGCCTCGGCCAGTCCGTAGCAGGGGCCGAAGGCCTCGGCACGGAAGCCGCAGCGCGCGAAGCGCTCGGCGAAACGCTCGAAGGTGCGGCGCCGGACCGGCTCGGCGCCGCAGTAGATCGCCTCGACCGTGGACAGGTCGAGCAGCGGCAATACCTCGTCGCCGATCGCGTTGCAACAGAGGTCGAAGGCGAAGTTCGGCGCGATGGTGGTGGTGACACGATACTGCGAGAGCGCCGCCAGCCAGCGCAGCGGCTGCTGGACGAAGTGGCCGGGCGAGAGGATCACCGTCGGGAACCCCTCGTAGATCGGCTGCAGGATGCCGCCCATCAGGCCCATGTCGTGATAGGGCGGCAACCAGGTGCAACCGACGCGCTCGCGCGAGCCGCCCATCCAGCGGCTCGCGCCGTGGCAGTTGCTGAGCAGGTTGCCGTGGGTCAGCATCACGCCCTTCGGATCGGAGGTCGAGCCCGACGTGTACTGGAGCAGGGCGAGCGCCTCGCAATCGAGCACCGGCAAGGCCGGTCCGGCATCGGCCGTGTTGTATGCATATGCATGAGTATCGGCGCGAAAAAGCGCATCGGCCTCGGTCCAGGCGTCCTCCGGGAAGCCGTCCGGCAGCAGCGCCAGCACGCGCTCGCGCAGCCGGGTGAAGCGCGAATCGGTCAGGATCAGCTCGGGCTGCGAGTCGCGCGCGATCGCGCCGAGCCGCCCCAGCGCCCGCGTGCCCACCGGCGGGAACGAGGGCACCGCCACCGCGCCGGCCATCCAGACGCCGAACAGCGCGGCGATGTAGTCGATGCCGGCCTCGAACAGCATCAGCACGCGCTTGCCGGCCACGCCGCGCGCGGCGAGGTGGCGCGCGATCGCGCCGGCCTGCAGTTGCAGCTCGGCATAGCTCACGGTGCGGGTCTCGCCTTCGCCGTCCACCAGGTGGATGAAGGCGGTCTGCCCGGGCAGCGTCGCGGCGCGCAGGCGCAGCACGTCGGCCAGCGTGTCGAGGGCGTGCTCGGCCAGCGTCGCGGCGGCGCGATGGCGCGAATGGCTCGCGTCGAGCGCATCGAGCGCCGGGCTTGCGACTTCGAGATGTGTCATGTCGGCATCCTTTCCACGTAAAGCGTTGCATCGACATGCGCCACGCCAAATGCCACGGCATCGCGCGTATCGGTCCGTTCCACTGAAAATCGAATTCCCGAATCCAACCGGAACAAAATACGCAGGCATTTTCCGATTTACGTAGGATTACGTAGACGGAAATACAAACTACGCTTGCACTTAATAAAGTTATCCGGCCTTTGAAATGGCTTCATAAACTGGTTAAACGCATTTTTTCATTCCGCGGGCAAAACTCATCCGTTCCGGCCGACACGTGTGGGGACGGCGCGGCGATACGGGACGCTGGCGATCGGGGGATCGTCAGGTCCAGAGCACAGCGTGTTGTTTGACTTCGAGCTGCAACATCAGATGAGACACGTACTACGGGCCGCGCTCAAGCCGCTGGGCGCTATAACCGGTATCAGGCCGCATTCCTCGCATGGACGGGGAAACGGGGCACGCGCGAAGGCATGACGCCATCGCCTCGCATGCTCCGCTTCCCGCTCGGAACGGGTAGTGGAACGTACCGCTCAATCGTTACGGCCCTCGGCTGCTTTGTTTGCATGTATATGCATGAATGTTTATTCAAGAGAAAAACCTTGTCAAGCGCCTTTCAATGATCCGACGAATATTTTCGATATCAAAAAGAAAAGGGTTCGGCCGGTGTCCTGAAAATATTTGGAAATAAGGGGGAAGCGGCTTGTCATTGCCACGTATTAATTGTCCAGCCCGGTACATTCGGGAACCGGCTCGATAACTGGCTTGTTAATGGAACAGTTTTGACGGTGCCAGTTTGCGATGGAAGATTGGACGGGCGGCGCGATCGAATCGATCGGGATCGCGAAACACGCACGCGACATCGCGACAGGGAAAATATCGAGGCAGGGGAGGGGGCGACGTATCGCGCCGTGTTCGCCCAGGCGACGGGCGGGCGCGACCGTGTTTGATTCAGGACCTGCTCGCTTGCGGCGAGGCATCGCCGGGCGGCAGGTCCCGCATGGGGAAGATGGCCGGGCTCAGGCTTTCGCCGGCTGGATCAGGTCATGGCAGGTGGACGTTTGCGGATCGCCGGCCGGCAGCTTCCCGCACACGCCCTCGAACTGCTTCACCACCGACTTCACCGCGCCCTCGTGGCGGCCGTCCTTGTTCCATTGCACGAGCTGCGTCACCACCTTGCTCAGGGCGCGTCGATTCGCGCCGTAGAACGCATTGCGCGTTTGCCCGACCTGGTTCAGCACGCCGCTGGCGATGCCTTCGATGCGCGTGCTGTCATCGGGCGCGAGCGTCACCGCGTTGGCCAGGTAGGTGGCGCCCCAGCGCAGCCGCGTGGCCGAGCCGCTGGTTGCTTCGTAGGCCTTGCGATACCACTCGAGCGCGGCCGCCTTGTCGCCGCGCGCCTTCGCGTTCGCCGCGAGGCCGGACATGAAGTAGTAGGGCGTCGACGAGCGCGGCAGCTCGGCCTCCAGCAGCGCATCCGAATCGTCGTAGAGACCGGCGTCCGTGAGCGTGTCCGCGCCTTCGCTGACCACGGCCGCATGCTCGTAGGGATTGGTGGCCGCCTGCGTGGTCGCGCTCACCTGCTTGCGCACCGTATCGAGCAGGGGCGCCGGCAGCGGCGTGCCCTTCGGCGCGGCGAGCCGCGCCAGCGACACGCGCCCGTGCAGGGCGATGGTGCGATCGATCGCCGACAGCGAGGCATCGGTCGACAGGCGCGTGAGCGCCGCGTCGTAGGCCTGGCTCAGGCGCGCGCGTTCGGTCGCGTCCTTGGCGAGCCAGCGCACCAGGTCCGCCGGCGCGGCAACCAGCACGTCGGATTGCTCGCGGCTCAGGCGCGGATCGTTCAGCGTCGCCTGCAGGGCCGCCAGGCCTGCGGCCTTGTCGAGTTCGCCCTGCTGGGCCGGCTCGCCATCGGCGGCCGTGACGGCCGCCTTCAGCGCGAAGCGCAGCGCCTCCTTCGGCGCGTGATCGGCACGCGCATGCGCGGCCAGTGTCTGCAGAGTCTGCGCGACACGTTCGCCCGGCACCGGCAGCCCGCCATCGGTATCCCAGGAGTAATCGGCCAGCATGCGCCACTCGTCCGGCTTGAGCGCGGCGCCGTCGCGCAGCGCGGCGGCCAGCGTCTGCTTGAAGGGATGGGTGGCGTTCATGCCGAGCGAGAGCGCCTGCATGTAGCGGTCCAGGTCGGCCTCGCCCGGCAGGCGCGTGACTTCGGTGCCGTCGGGACGGAACAGGATCATGGTCGGGTAGCCGCGTACCTTGAAGCGCTCGCCGAGCTTCTGCGCGTTTTCCGCGTCGCCGTCGAGATAAACCGGCACGAAGAAGGACGAGCGGTCCTTGAACACCTGCTGGCTGAACACGGTCGCCTTCACCTGGTTGCAGGACGGGCACCACACGGCGCCCCAGTACAGCAGCAGCGGCTTGTTGCTGCGCTTGGCCCGGGCGAACGCGACATCGATGTCGCCCTGCTGCCAGGCGATGCCGGGCGGCAGGTGGACCGCCGGGCTCGCCGGCTGGGTGGCGGCGAACGAGGAGGAAAAACAGGCGCTCGCGGCAGCGAGCAGCAGGCCCATCGAGGCCTTCTTCATCGAGGTTTTCATGAGGAGATCCGACTGGTTGCGGCGCGGCGAGTGCGGCCCGGCGTCGATATTGGTCTGAAGTATCGAGACACTGAAGCAGAATCGTCGCGCGCACAAGTCCGAAAAGCCGCTTTGCATTTCGTTTCGACGCGCATATCGATATTCCGTGTCGGCTTGCTGGATGGTCGCGTGTGCAATCGCCTGGATTGTTGAAAGCGGCGAAATTCCGTGCTCGGAAATACGCCCGAATTCCTCACATCAATATGCGGAAATATCGTTTGTGCCGGGCCGGGCGCGTCGATAAAGTCTCCCCCGGTCCTTGCCGGCGTGCCGCCGGTATTCAGGATGTCTTAGAAAAATCTCGCGTGCCATTGCACGATGGCTTTCGCCCGGCGTCTCGTGATCCGGACGCGCGGCGAAGACGCGAATCAGAGGGGGCGGGCGGGCCCGGTGTCGTCACGAGCGGCGCCGGGCCGGTCAGCCGAGGGTCGTTCGGCCGATAGACGAGATCAACATGAACTCGCATGACAAGATATCCCGCGTGACCGGGTGGGGCGCGGCTGCGCTCTGCCTGTCGATCTCGCTCGCCAGCGCCGTGCCGGCGCTGGCCCGGCAAACCGTGGTCGCGTCCGCGCCGGCCGTCGCCGATGCGCCGGCCGCGGCCAGCGCCGCTGCCGCTGCCGCCGCCGTCGCAACGCCAGCCGGCGCGGCGGCATCGCCATCCACGGCCGCCGCGCCGAAATCCACCTCGCTGAAGACCTTCGTGGTGACCGGCTCGCGCATCCCGCGCACGGAGAAGGAGGGTGCCACACCGGTCACCGTCATCACCGGCAAGGATCTCGAAGCCAAGGGCTATCGCAACGTCTACGACGCGCTGCAATCGCAGACGCAGAACACCGGCTTCTCGCAGGGCGCCGACTACGGCAACACCTTCACGCCGGCCGCCAATGCCATCAACCTGCGCGGGCTCGGCGCCAATCACACGCTGGTGCTGGTCGATGGCCGCCGCGTGGCCGATTACCCGATCGCCTACGACGGCAACGTCAACTTCGTGAACCTCGCCAACATCCCCTCGGAGATGATCGACCGCATCGAGATCCTGAACGGCGCGGCCTCGGCCGTCTACGGCTCGGATGCGATCGCGGGCGTGGTCAACATCATCATGAAGAAGCACATCGACGGCATCGAGGTGAACGTGAAGGGCGGGCGCACCTGGGACGGCGGCGGCGGCAACGGCCGCCTGCAGGTATCGGGCGGCAAGGAATTCGGCGCGCTGAGCACGGTGTTCGGCCTGGAGATCAGCAAGACCAATCCGATCTGGTCGGGCCAGCGCGATTTCATGTCCTCGGCCTCGCTCGAAGGCGAGACGCCCACCACCATCTGGTCGCGCCAGAACCTCGACACGGGCGCCTACCTCGGTGGCGCCGGCGCTTGCGGCGCGCTGGGCGGCATCGGCGCGTTCGGCGGCGTCTCGACCGTCAATACCGCCAAGGGCGCGTATTGCGGCAGCGGCGGTGCCAAGCCGGCGTTCTGGACCACCCAGACCGACAACCTCAGCGAGAACCTCTACGGTGGCGTCGAGTACCGGCTCAGCGAGCTGGTCACGCTGTTCGGCTCGGTATCGACCGCCTGGAACCAGACCGAGAACAATACGCGCGGCCCGAGCTGGACCTCGGCGCTGGGCGGCACCGGCTACTTCTTCAACGATCTCACCCAGGCCAACGAAACCTGGACGCGGCGTTTCTCGCCGCAGGAGATCGGCGGCGCCTCGGTCTGGAACAAGCGCTGGGACGATTTCGCCGCCAACATGATCACCGGCCTGCGCGGCAAGCTGCCCGACAGCAGCTGGAACTACGAGCTGACCTACAGCGCCTCGGGCTACCGGAGCCGCGCGACGGTGCCGCGCCTGCGTGCCGGCATCGACAGTTACTTTCTCGGCCCGCAACTGGGCACCGCGGCCGACGGCGCGCCGATCTACGCGCCCGACCCGACGCGCTTCTCGACGCCGCTCACGCCCGCGCAATTCGGCTCGCTCTATGGCGAATCCGCAAGCCAGAACAACACCTGGACGCAGACCTTCAGCCTGGCCGCCAACGGTGACCTGTTCCGCCTGCCGGCCGGGCCGGTGCGTGCCGCCGGCGTGATCGAATACGGCACGCAGGGCTTCAGCAATTCGGTCGACCCGGCGCTGGCGCAGGGCAGCTACTACAACTCGGCCGGCATCTACGGCGCGAGCGGCAACCGCAAGCGCTACGCGGCCGCGCTCGAGCTGCGCGTGCCGATCTTCCGCCAGTTGAACGCCGATGTCGCGACGCGCTACGACGACTATTCCTTCGCCGGCACGCGCAACCACAAGTTCACCTACAACCTCGGCCTCGAATACCGGCCGCTGCGCGAGCTGCTGCTGCGCGGCAACTACGGCACCAGCTTTCGCGCGCCGGACATGAACTACATCTTCCAGAGCCCGACCAAGGGCTACTTCGAGTCGACCACCGACTATTTCCGCTGCAACCAGTCCGGCCAGTCGCTGGCCAACTGCGAATACGCGAACGTGGCGCCTGGCTCGAACTTCGTGCAGACCGGCAATGCGCAACTGAAGCCGGAAAACGGCAAGTCCTGGGGCGCGGGGTTCGTGCTCGCGCCCACGCCCGATATCGACCTGTCGGCCGACTACTACAACATCCGCATCGACAACCTGGTCACCAACATCGATCCCGACAACCTGCTGCGCACCGAGGCGGCCTGCCGCGAAGGACGCCTGAGCGCGGCCTCGCCCGATTGTGTGGATGCGCTGGCGCGCGTGGTTCGCAATCCGCTCACGGCCGTGCTCGATCCCGGCGCGATCAACACCATCCTGATCAACCCGATCAACGCGGCGATGGAGAAGACCACCGGCTTCGACCTGAGCGGCAAGTGGCGCTTCCGCCTGCACGGCATCGGCAATTTCCTGCTGGCGGCGAACTACACCAAGGTGCTGAGCCTGCGCTACCAGCAGTATGCCAACAGCCCCGTGCAGGACCTGTTGCATTCGCTGAACAACCCGACCGGCAACCCGGAATGGCCGGACAAGCTGATGCTGAGCCTGACCTGGTCGATCCCGAAGTGGACCTCGACGGTGCAGGTGGAGCGCTACGGCAAGGTGCCCAACGCCGCGCAGACCGCCTACCTCACGCCCACCACGCTGGCCAACCTGAGCCTGTCCTACCAGTTCACGCGCGATACCTCGCTGACCTTCGTGATGAACAACGTGTTCAACACCATCAAGCACGACGATTCGGCCGGCTGGCCGTATTACACGGTCGGCTACTACCTGCCTTACGGGCGCACGCTGTGGCTGGAGTTCAGCCATCGCTTCAGTTGAGCGGGCGGCGGGACGGCAGCAAGCCGGCGAGCGCAATCCCGGTGCCTGAGCCGCCATGCGATGCTTCGGCACCGGGTGGCGCTCATCGCACCGTCGCGCAGGCGCGGTTGCCGGGCACCACGGCCAGGCCGCTCGACCAGTTGGCACCGGCCAGCAGCAGCACGCGCGCGCTGATGCGGTTCTCGGCCGGATCCAGGGAGAGCAGGCCGGACTGCCCCTCGGAGGTATAGCTGGGATTGAACAGGACCCTGTAGCCGTCCTGCGCGACGCCGCTGTTGGTGAAGGAGAACACGTCGTCGGGCGCGGCCAGCGACTGGGTCACGGCCAGCGTCGCCACGTCGACCACGAACAGGCCGTTCTGGTGGGAGGAAAAGTCGGCCTGGCCGTTGGCCACGTACAACTGCTGGCCATCGGGCGAGATCGACAGGCTCGCCGGATAGCCGTTGTTGACGCTCGAGGTGTCGATGGTCGCGGGCAGCGTGTCGGTTTGCGCCTCGATCACGATCTACTTGAGCGACTGCAGCGTGCCGGCATCGAGCACGTTGACCACCGCATCGCTCTTGTAGATGCCGCCGGTGCCAGGCACGGGCGGCTGGTGCGTCTGGTTGCCGTCGGTATAGAGCTTGCCGGAGCCGACCGGCAAGGCGAAGCGCCCGTGGTGCTGTTGGCGCGGACCGGCGTGGCCACCACCCGGTTGTTGGCGGTGTCGATCGCGAACAGCGTGGCGGTGGTGGTCGGCCTGAACGACGTGACGCCATATGGCTACGGACGCGCCGAGACCATGCAGTGCCAGGTGCGCTTCTCGGCTGCGGGCAAGCTGCTGCGCCTCGGCCTGCGCGCCGTCACCGGCTTCGACCTGCTGCATGCCTGGCTCAATCGCTCGGCCGTCCACGTCTGGTACGAGGGCAAGGACAAGCCGCTGTCGCGGCATCGTTCGCAATACGTGCCGGTGGAGCCGGGCTCGCTGGTGACGGGCTTCCACAGCTACGGCGCGCGCGTGACGCCCGAGGCCATCACGTTCTACCTCGACCGCCGCCCGGTATGGCGCACGCCGACGCCGCCCGAGCACCGCCTGCCGCTGTTTCCGCTGCTGAACCTGGCGCTCGGCTCGGGCTTCTCGATCAAGGACACGCCGAATCCCTCGGTGCTGCAGGTCGGCCGGGTGCGGATCTACGAAGCCGAGCCGGCGCGGGCGGCGCGCTGCCCGGCTGCCGCGCCTTGAACCTCGGTTGAACCACGTCGCCCTGATAGGGCGCTCCAATTGGCGCCTTAGGTAATCCCCATTTGACGCTCGGGGCGGCAAACCAGATGATTCAGCCAGCGCCCGGCATCCTCGGCCGACCCCCATCGAGGCACTGACAGAGGCGCCAGAATCAGGAGACACGCGCCATGCTGGATGCCCGCATCAAGGAGCAGCTGAAAGACAAGCTGCTTCGCTACCAGACGCAGGCGGTCGAGATTGCCGCCGCGTTCGACCCAGGCGCCGAGTCGGCGAAACTTCGCGAACTGCTGGATGAAATCGTTTCCGTGTCGGCACGGCTGACGCTGGTCGAGTCGACCGGGGACGACATGGCGGCACCTTCGTTCTCGATCGGCGCGCCCGGCGAGGCGCCGCGCATCCGCTTCTGCGGCGTGCCCACCGGCAGCGAGTTCACCTCGGTGGTGCTGGCGATCCTGCAGGTGGGTGGCCACCGCCCGAAATTCGACGAGGCGCTGCTCGCGGGCATCGCGGCCCTGGGCGGCGACTACGCCTTCGACACCTTCGTTTCTCTGACCTGCCCCTATTGCCAGGAAGTGGTGCAGGCGCTCAACGGCATCGCGGCGCTGAACCCCGGCATCCGCCATCGCGTGATCGATATCGGCCTGTTCCCGGAGGAAGCCCGCGCGCTCGGCATCGAGGTGGTGCCGACCCTCCTGATGAACGGGGAATGGTTCGGCGAAGGCCGCACCACGGCCACGCAGATCACCGCGCGCCTGACCGGGATCGAGGCCGACATGCGGGAAGCGCTGCGCGCGGCGGGCATCGCGCCCTGACACCTAGCTCGGCATCTGCCCGAAGGGATGGCGCGCGCGGTGCTCGGCCTGCTTCATCGCGGCGAACGACAGCAGCCGCACCGTGTAGGCCTGGCCCGCTTCCTCCAGCGCCCAGTGAACCCGCATGTCGCGCGCGAGCCCCTGGCCGCGATCGGGCGAGCGTTCGAACACCGTGACGGTGGGAAGCTGGGCGGGGCTCATGGTGGCGTCTGCCTGGTTGTCGGTCGCGCATATCCGATCGACGTTCGGGATCGGGCTGGATCGACATCGCCGGAAAAATTATTTCAGTCGGCTCATTCCAAACAATTCCTCCCGCTGCTGTTCGCATCGAAACGGTCTGGTTCGATTCTCCATACTCGCCGCGTTTGTTTTCCGTCAATTGCGTCAATCACGGAATCTGATTCGCTGATTGCCCACTCACTATTTCGCTGCGCGATCATATGCGCAAAAACCAAACAAATGCCTTTCAAAAACAATACGTCCTGTAATAGGATTGAGCGGCAGTCAGGTATTTGTAAACATAGATATTCGTTGAGAGAGAGGGCCGATCATGACCACGCTGTACATCACGGCGGCGCCGATAGGCGCTGTTCCCAAGTTTCTCGATCCACTTGAAGCGACCTTTATTCCCGCTTTCCTGCTGGAAGGATTTTTCGATGCCGGCCAGCGCACCAGGATCCTGGCCGACCTGAAGGCGGACGGCTGGGAAGTGGTGCCGGCGGGCGGCCTTCTGCTGCAGTCCGGGCATGCCTTTCCGATCGCCGAAAGCCTGCTGCCAGGCGGCGCCCAGGGCGACTCGCTGCGCCAGGCGCTGAGCCAGGCGCACTGGTCGCCGCGCGATGGCGCCTGGCATCCGTCGCAGGCTTCGCATCAAAATGCCGCGCGATTCCCCAAGCAATGGCTGGTCGATGTTTCCAATAAACTGGCGCGGCGCATCGTATTGCAATTGACCACCTATGGCTGGATCGTTTCCAATCAGGGCGATTTGATCTGGGAACACGCGAGCCAGCACAATTACCTGCCGCCTTCATTAATCGAAATGATTCAAAAGGAATCGCCGGCATTATTGACGCATCTGGAAAATGCCGGTTGGACCCTATGTCCGGTCGGTTATTGGCAGGCCGGCAAGGCGCGCTCGCCTTATCTGCCGATCACGCCCGATGCGATTACCGAGGAAACCATTCGCTCGATGCAGGAAGGCGCGGCGGTGGTGCATCTGCATACGCGGGACCTGAGCGACCGCCGGCGCATCGAGATTCCGGGGCTGGGCGCGGTGACGGTCGGCTCGCAGCGCAACCAGATCGTGCTCGACGATTACGACGAGATCGTGCCGATGGTGAAGAAGCGCGAGCCGGGCGCGATCCTGAACCTGTCGACCAGCGTGCGCGGCGATCGTCACGGCGCCCGCAGCACGCTGCGCCGCGCCCACCTGAAGTTCTACGACGACGCGGGATCGATCCCCGAGGTGGCCTCGCTGAGCCCGGCCGCGGTGGTGTTCCAGGGCGGCGGCGGCTACGACAACGCACCGGATTTCCTCGACGCCCAGTTCGCCCATTTCGAGGAAGTCGGCACGCGTCCCGAGGTGGAGGTGTTCAACCACGCGATCGTCGACAACGCCACCTCGCTGTACCGCGATCGGCTGCTGCGCACCGGCAAGCCGGTACTGTTCATGCTGGTGGCCGGCGTCGATCAGTACCGGCGCGATCCGATCAGCGGCGAGGTGGAGGACGATTCGCTGATCGCCTCGGCGGTGCGCGAGGAGATCGCCGGCCTGCTGGCCGCCGAGAATGCGCAGTCGCACCAGCGTGCGGTCGAGCTGGCGGTCGAGCAGTTGCGCCCGGT
Source organism: Burkholderia sp. SJZ089 (assembly GCF_007828315.1). Classification (NCBI taxonomy): domain Bacteria; kingdom Pseudomonadati; phylum Pseudomonadota; class Betaproteobacteria; order Burkholderiales; family Burkholderiaceae; genus Burkholderia; species Burkholderia sp. SJZ089. The sequence continues at coordinate 61,635 of NZ_VIUM01000005.1, forward strand.
GGTCGAGCGGCTGCGGGCCAGCTTCCCGGTCTCGAAGGTCTCGATCCTGCTGCCGGGGCCGATGCAGAACCTGCTGGTCGACGTGGCGCTGGCGCTCAAGCTCGACGGCATCCGCGTCGGCCTCGAGGACGGCCTGACCGTCAACGACGCGCGCGTGCCCGGCGGCGTGCGCAAGGCGCGCGGCACCTGGGAGCAGGTCAGCCTGCTGCGCGAGGAACTGCTCGGCAAGGGCGCGAAGATCCTCACGGCGGCCCAGGTGCGCGACATGTTCGGCCTTGGCCACAAGCCGGCCGTGCAGCGCGAGCGCCAGGCCGCGGCGGGCTGAGCGGGCCATGGCGATTTACCGACTTGGCGAGCGCGTGCCGTCGATCGACGACAGCGCCTTCGTGGCCGATACCGCGGCCGTGATCGGCGACGTGCGGCTCGCCGCCGATACCAGCGTCTGGTTCGGCGCCGTGCTGCGCGGCGATACCGAACCCATCGTGATCGGCGAGGGCACCAACGTGCAGGACGGCGCGGTGCTGCATACCGAGCGCGATCGTCCGCTGCGGGTGGCGGCCCACGTCACGATCGGCCACCAGGTGGTGCTGCACGGCTGCACGATCGGCGACTACAGCCTGATCGGCATCCAGGCAGTGGTGCTCGACGGCGCGGTGATCGGCCGCCAGTGCCTGGTGGGCGCGGGCGCGATCGTCACGGCCGGCACCGTGGTGCCGGATCGCTCGCTGGTGCTGGGCGCCCCGGCCAAGGTGGTGCGGGAGCTCTCGGAGGCGGAACTCACGCGCTTGCGCGGCAATATCGAGTTCTACGCCGATCAGCGGCGGCCGCAGTACCTGCGCGAGCTGGTGAGGCTGGATCGGTGAGCGCCGGGCTGCCCGCCTGAGCGGGAAGGACGGCGCAAGGCCGGCCCAGGCCGGATCGAGATCGGCGCGCGACGGTATCGTCGCGCGCCGATTCTTCATGACGGGGCGGCGCCCGGATCCACTCAGCGTCCGCCGATGCCGTCCGCCGGACCCGGCACCGAGGCCCGGCGCGCGGCGTCCGCGTACAGCAGATGGCCGGCGAGTTCGAGCGCGAGGCCCAGCACCACCCCGCAGCCGGCCACCAGCAGGCCGACCCGCTGGAACGGCATCAGGTCGGCCAGCCAGCCCGACAGCAGCGCGAAGGCGATCAGCAAGCCGGTGCCGATCGCGTTGCTGCCCGCGGTCAGCGTGACGATGTCCTCCGGTTCGCTGGCCTGGATCAAGCGCGACTGCGCGGCCGTGAAGGCCAGCTCGAACAGGAAGATGAAGCCGAAGTAGAGGCCGAGCATCTGCGCGCGCGTGTGCGCGAGCGTGGCCGCGTAGACGCTGGCCGATGCCAGCAGGTTGACGCAGAAACCGAAGCCGCCGAGCCTGACCAGCCGCGGAATCAGCGAGACCGCCAGCGCGCCGAGCACGATCGCGATGCCGCTGACGATCTGCAACTGCATCACGGCGGTATCGGACAAGGACATCGCGCGAATCGGCAGGATGGTCCGCGCCGCGTTGTGGAAGCCCTGGAACACGCCGGTGGCGATGCACAGATAGCCGAAGGCGCGGAACAGCGCGCGATGCCGGGCCGCCGCGCCCACCGCGGAGGCGATCACGCCGCGGCGCACCGGCACGGCGCGGCGCTGCGGGCGCACGTCGGGCAGCAGGGCGTAGCAACTGGCGGAAAACGCGAAGGTCGCGGCGCTGATCGCGGCGACGCCGAGCAGCGAGACGCGGCTCACCAGCATGCTGCCGAGCACGCCGCCCAGCACCCCGCCCAGGTAGTAGGAGAGATTGAAGGTGGACGAGGCCAGCTCGAGCTGGCGCCCCTCGAACAGATACTTGACCAGCACCACGCGGCTGGTCTTGGTGATGGCCTCGACGAAGCCGCGCAGCAGGAAACAGCCGAGCACCGGCACCACCCAGCCGTGCATCAGCAGCAGCCCGATGCTCAGCGACAGCACGGCGCCGCCGAGGTCGCTGGTGACGATCGCGCGTCGCAGCCCGACCGTTTCGCAGATCCGGCGGATGGTGGAGACCAGCAGCACCGGCAGGATCCACTGGAACGCGAACACCGAGGCGGCCCCCACGCCGGAGCCATGCACCCGGATCAGGTTGGCCGATACCGCCAGGAGCAGGAAGAAGGTACCGGTGGCGCTGACCAGCATCGCCAGCCACAGCAACAGGAAATGCCGGTTGCGCGCCAGAAGCAGCCAATCTTGCATGAGATGTCCTCAGTCGTTGATTTCGACCAGCTTGATGCCCAGCACCTGTTCGACCTCGGCGCGGATCCCGGCCACCTGCCGGACCACCTCGGCGTAGCTGTCGGCGGTCATGCGCACCACGCCCGCCACGCCGTAGTTGGTGTCCATCCTGCGCAGCATCATGCCGGGCCGGATGTCGGCGCTACCCGAGTGCAGCCGCGCGAGAAAAGGCTCGAACCAGTCGGGCGGCAGGTCCTCGCGCACCACGCAGTCCTGGTCGGCACCCAGGAAGGAATGGCTGGCGGCGAGATGGGTCGGCAGCCGGCCCAGGCCGAGGCGCTCGCCGAGGTAGACGCGCACCAGCAGCTCGAACAGGTTCACGCCGCTGGCGGCGCGGATCAGGTCCGGGATCGCGCCGCCGGCGATGCGCGGGTTGACCTCGACCAGTTGCGGGCCCTCGCGCGTGTAGATGAATTCGACGTGGAAGAAGCCGAGATCGAGCCCGAGCGTCTTGACCACGCGGATCGCGTAGTCGGCGGCCGTCTGGTATTCGTCGTCGCTCAGGCCCGAGGGGATGCTCGAACCCATTTCCAGCACCGGGTTGTGGCGGCCGGTCTTGCGCCGCACGATCGCCAGCGGCGCCCATTCGCCATGCGCGCTGGCCGCGACCTCGATCGAGTACAAGGGCCCCACCGCGATTTCCTCGATGACGAATTCCAGCGAGATCTCATCGCGCACGCCTTCCTCCAGGCCGCCGATCTGCGCGGCGGCCTGGGCGAAGTGAGCAGCCAGCGCCGCATCGTCATGGACGATCGAGGTCAGCACCTTGCCCATCCCGGTGGCCGGCTTGACGATCACCGGATAGCCGATCTCGCGCAGCGCGGCGCGCGCGGCCTCGATCGAGCCGACCAGCGCATGGCGCACCGAGGGCACGCCGGCGGCCACCAGCAGGTCGCGGCAGCGCGCCTTGTTGCGGGCATTCTGGATGCCGGCCACGCTGGTGCCGCGCAGCCCCTCGCGCTCGGCGGCCATCGCGGCCGGCAGCGCGCACATGTGCAGCGTGCTGAGCACGGCGTCGACGCGATGCGCGGCGAGGCAGGCGCGCAACGCGGCGTGCACGGCGTCCGGATCCTGCGTGTCCTCGGCGGGCCAGGTGTGATCGACCAGGCGCGCGCGCGCCTGCCTGCCGGCATCGTCGAGCAGCCAGTCGAACTTGCCGGAGGTGATCAGCGAGACCGTGTGTCCGGCCTGCTTGGCCGCCTCGAGGGCCTGGATGCCGGGGCGGGTGGTTTCGACGAAGACCAGGTGAGCCATGATGGAAGTCTATTGAGCGGAATGGGTTGGAGAATCGGACAACGCGGCGGCCGCCGCCGGCGTCGCATGCTCGCGCAGCGCCCGCAGCACCTGCGCGCCGCGCAGCGCGTATTGCCCGGTCGGCGTCAGGCTGTTGTCGTCGTAAGGATAGGGGTTCATGCCCATCACGAACAGCGGGGAGGGGGCGATACCGGGCAGCGCGAGCCGGCCGTCCGCGCCGGGCAACACGATGCCGCCGGGCGCGCACATCGGCACCGGCCGTCCATCGACCTCGAGCGGCAGGGTGTTGCTCTCGTAGCCGAGCGCCTGCACGATGCAGTCGGCCTCGTCGAGCCTCGGCGCGGCGTCGCCGAGCCGGGCGGCCCGTATCTGGGCGAAGCCCGCCAGCCGGTTCGCGGCGATCTCGCGGAAGGTGTGCCGCGCCGCGTGGCGCAAGCCGGAATAGCGGAACACGTTGCCGGTCTCGGGACAACGATCGCGCTCGAGATCGGGTACCGCCTCGAGCGCGGCGTGCTCGGCCGCCGCGTATTCCTCGTGGCTGGCGTAGAACAGCTTGACGAGCCCGCGGTGCTGGAGTGTGACGCTGCTGCCCGGTGCCAGCGTGCCGGGCTCGGCCAGCAGCCTGGCGATCGCATAGGCGCTGTGCGAGCCGCCCAGCAGGTGCACCCGCACCGGCGCGTCGCGCCACGCGGCCGGCGGCCCGTGCTCGATGATCTGCCGGGACAGCAGCAGCTTGTGCCGCCACGGCAGCAGCTCGGCATGGACCCGCTCGCGGATGCCGGTGGCGAGCACGACCAGCCGGCTGCGCACGCGGCTGCCGTCGTCGAGCTGCACCGTCACGCCGTCTTCGGCGACGTCGATGCGCGCCGCGCGGCGGCGCAGCCAGACGCGCCCGGCGCCCAGTTCGCGCCGGATGATCGCGCCGAACGGGCGCAGCGCTTGCGCCAGGCGCGCCAGCGGGAAGCTGCCGACCGATTCGCGCAGCGCGATCACGTCGGCATCGCGCAAGGCGGCGCCGTAGACGCGCTGCGGATCGACCCAGCCGAAGAAATCCGATCCGTAGGAATTCGAATCGATCCGATAGAACGGGAAGTTGCCGGGCCCCAGTTGCTCGCCGGCATCGATCACGCCGATGCGATAGGCGAGCAGGTCGGGATTGGCGCTCAGCAGCCCGGTGCCGCGCAGGCCGCATCCCACCAGTAACAGGTCGAGCTCTGGATCGTGCGTCATGGGATTCGCTGGAAAGCGCCCGCGCCGGGCAGGCCGGCGCGGGCGCAAGGGCCGTCAGGCGGCAACCGGCGTCGCCGCCACGCTGGGCAGCAGCTCCATCATCCGGTCGCACACGGCGGCGGCGTGCTCCAGGCGACGCGCCATGCCGAACGCGATCGGCGCCATCAGGTCGGGACGCGCCTGGATCATCGGCATCACCACCTCGTGCATCCAGCCATGCGCATGCTCGACGTCGACCACGGTGTGCTCCAGCAGGTAGCGCATCCGCTCCTCGGGCCAGCCCACGCGCCGCCAGCCCATGATCTGCTGGTCGAGCCGGCCCGGCACCATCAGCTCGGTGGCCAGCATCATGCCGATCGCCTGGGGCAGCAGGGCGCGATTGAACACCGCATGGAAATACATGTTGGCCAGGCGCAGTTCCTCCACGCAGAAACGCTCGATGTCGTTCAGGTAGACGTCGTCGGCCTCGCCCAGCGCATTCGTCATGTCCAGACGCAGTTGGCGGTGCATCAGCGCGGTCTCGCCGCGGCCCATCTCGTCCCAGAAGTTCTTCGAGAACTCCGCCTTGGCCGCGCCATAGACGCCGGGCAGCATCTTCGCGAGGATGTCGCCGAAGTGGATGTCGAACGGCGTTTCCTGGACCAGGAACTCGCGCAGTTGCTCATGGCTCGCGGCGTCGCGCAGGAAGGCGAACAGCGGATGGCCGACGTTGGAGCGATGCGAGCGGCAATGCGCGCTGGCCCATTGCTCGAACTGCTCCGGCGTCGGCGGTGTGCCGAACAGCTCGCCGTGGCGCGCCGTCTCGCTGTCGCTCCAGGCCTGCTCGAGGACCTGGCGCAACTGGTCGAAACGATGGTGGTCGAGATCGCGCCAGCCGGGTGTCCAGGGAGTGGCGATGCGCCCCGCGTAAAGGGCGTACAGCACGCGGTGCAGCGCCAGCTCGGCCTGCGCCTGCTCGCCGCCGGCGGCGCCGAAGGCCGCCGCCGCGGCCGTGCCGGCCTCGTTGAGCAGGTGTTGCCAGGCCGCGTCGCCGGCGTTCGCCTCGATCGCCAGGAACAGGGGCCACAGGCCGTGGGCGGAATTCGACTGGGTGGAAAGGTTCATTGTTGTCATGATGAGAGGGTGGGGCTCGTGGTGTCTTGCGTCAGTTGGGTATGCAGCCAGGTGGCCACTTCGTCTTCCGTGAACAGCGACTGGTTCAGCGCGCGGTGATAGTCGCCGATGCAGCGCCGCAGCTCGTCGTGCGCGCCCGCGCTGCGCCGTCGCCATTCGGTCTCGAGCAGCGGATACAGCCGGTCGGCGAGCGCCTCGCTCGGCTCCAGGCCGTGCGCGTCGAGCAGGCGCGTCTCGCGCAGGAAGCGCAGCAGGCCGTCGCGCCCGCTGCGCACGCCGAACATGCGCACCAGGCTCGAACCGATCTCGCGCGGATCGAGGATGTCGAAGATGGTCGGCGCGCGGTTCAGCAGCTCGGTGCGGATCCCGCTCTGGATGCCGTGCGTGATCACGCCGGTGACGGCCTGCGCGGGGTTCTCCAACAGGCCGTACAGGCGCTCGCCGAGCCGGCTCAGCGCATACAGGCCGTGGTAGTCGAAGTCGCGCAGCTCGACGCCGTACAGCTTGCGCAGCGCCATTGCGACCTCGGCGAGCGCCGGGTGGCCGGCGCGGTTGGCGAAGCCGCCGACCGACACGTCGACCCCCTGCAGGCCCAGCGAGAGGCCCACCACCGCATTGCTGGTGGCCATCCCGAAGTCGTCGTGGAAGTGCCCGTAGAAGCGCAGCGTCGGATGGCGCGTCACCAGTTCACCGACGGTCTGCTCGAGCTGGTGGGGCAGGCAGGTGCCGGCCGTGTCGACCAGGCGCACCTGGGCGATGCCGTGGCGCGCCACCAGGTCGACCGCGTCGCGCAGGTGGCCGTGGTCGGCGCGGAACGCGTCGAGCAGGCCCACCATCACGCCGCCGCCGCGGTAGCGCTCGAGGGTCGGCAGGAAGGCGTCGAACCATTCGAGGTTCGCCGCGCGACGGCCGTCCACGCTGTCCGCGTCCCAGCGGGCCGGATCGAAATCGACCTGCTTGTCCTTGCGCAGGATCACCGGAAACAGATGCTGGATCTGCTGGTCCGAGACGGAGTGGATCGCGATCAGCCAGACCGAGCCGAGCGGCGTGCCCTGGCGCGCCAGTTCGTCGAGGGCGGCGAACGACTGCTCCATGGTGATGCCCACGTGCGAGATCACCATGAAGCGGACCTCGGCGGGAATCCGGCCGGCCTGCTGACGCCGCACCAGCTCGGCGAGCAGCGCGATGTTGTGCGGCACGTCCGGGAACATGCCGACCACGATCGAGCGCACGCCGCAGGCGGCGATCGCCTCGGCCAGGTCGCATTTCGCCTCGAGCGTGGGCGGCACGGTCGCGCGTTCCGCGCCCTCGCGCAGCGATTCGTCCATCAGGTCGATGTCGGGGCGAAAGCGGTAGCAGCGATCGGGCAGGACCTGCGCGGCGATGCCGGGCGCCGCGCTCATGCCGGCACCTCGTCGCTCGCGTGGCGCAATGCCTCGACCGGGTAGCCGTTGGCGCGCATCCAGTCGTCGTCGAGGAACTTGCTCAGGTACATGTTGCCGGAATCGGGCAGGATCACGACGATGTTGCGGCCCGGGAAACGCGCGCTGATCCGGCTCGCGACCGACATCGCGCTGCCGCTCGAACCGCCGCACAGAATGCCTTCCTCGCGCACCAGCCGGCGCGCCATCAGGAAGGATTCCCGATCGTCGACCTGGACGATGTCGTCGATCACGTCGAAATCGACCGCCTTGACCAGGTAGTCCTCGCCGATCCCCTCCACCTGGTAGGTGTGCGGCGTGCTCATGCGGCGGTGGTGGAAATAGTCGTGGAAGATGCTGCCGATCGGATCGACGCCGATCACCTGCACCTCGGGCTTGCGCTCCTTCAGGTAGCGCCCGATGCCGCTGATCGTGCCGCCGGTGCCGATGCCGGCCACCAGCACGTCGATCTCGCCCTCGGTCTGCTCCCAGATCTCGGGGCCGGTGCTGGCATAGTGCGCCTCGGCGTTCAGCGGATTGTTGTATTGGTCCGGGTAGATCGCATCGGGGGTCGTGTCGGCCAACTGCCGCGCGACGCTGTAATAGCTGCGCGGATCCTCGGCGGCGACGGCGGTGGGCGCGACCACCACCTCGGTGCCGTAGGCGCGCATGCGCGAGATCTTCTCGCGGCTCATCTTGTCAGGAATCGTCACGATGCAGCGCAGGCCGTGGGCCGCGGCCGCCATGCTGAGCGCCGCGCCGGTATTGCCGGAGGAATTCTCCACCAGCACCGAGCGAGCGCTCAGTTCGCCGCTGGCCTCCATATGGCGGATCAGGTGCCGCACCAGGCGGTCCTTGATGCTGCCGCCGGGGTTCATGAACTCCAGCTTGGCGAACAGCCGGGCGGTCTGCCCGGCCTCGACGACTCGCCTGATTCTGACCAGCGGAGTATGGCCGACGGCGTCGAGCACGGAATCAAATGCTTTCATGAAATCACCACTCCATTCATAGAATCGCGATTTGACATGGGTGTACCGACGCCGGAATTGCATGGCGCCCATACTCCACGTCAGGAAATGAAGTTCGACTGGGTAGATGGGGACTGCTTGGTTTTATTGATTATTGCCAACCACGAAGAATGGATGCCGGGCGAGAATGCCTCGAGTCATTCGCCATGCATCGCTTATCTCTTCGCGTCATAAATTAACCAGAATTTAATATAAACATAACTGTCGTAATTGACAGGCGCTCGATTGGTTCAAGATGGCGCGAAGTATTGCCGAATGAATGCGAATTCGCATCAATCGAAAGCAATGTAATGGTGATGATGAAACAATGAGTCGATTTGCGCCGAGGCGTGTCGCCGCCAAAGGGTAAACCAGTGGCCAGGCTGGCGGCGGCGCATGGCCCTGCCGGCCTCGCCGGTGCGCCATGCATTACGTCGGAAAAGCGAACCGTTTCGGGGAGAGATGAAGGGCAGGAGAAAGCGGGATTCGACGGTTCATAGGCCGCATTCGAATCCCGATCGTCGATTTAAACAATGCGTTAATCGAGAGTCGACGAGCGTCGATATTTATCGGCGACGCGGAATTTCAAGGCCCGGGACAATTCCGCGTGAAGCGCCTAGCGCAGATATTCGTATTGCCGGTTCGCATGATCGAAACGCCGTTCGATGCGGCCGAGGCGCACCACGGTCACGCCGGGGCGCAACTGGCGCAGCGAGGGCATCACCAGCATGCAGTCGTCGTAAGGCGTGCGAACCGCTTCGCCATTCGACCAGCCGATCGTGGTGCCGGCCGTCTCGAAGCGCTCCAGCCCCGTGTAGGGCCCGGCGAAACGGAAATCCATGCTGCTCGCCACCACCGGCTCGGTCACCCGAACCACCGTCATCCGCGCCGGCAAGGGTCGCAGCCAGCCGGCCGGCAAATCGGCCGGCTCGATCACGCCGGCGCCGAGTAGGAAACGAGCGGTGCTGTCTCGCGCGACCTCGACGGCGCTCGCCTCCCAGTGCTGGCCGCATTCGATCAGCAACGCGTTGCGCGCGCTGGCCGGATCGCCGAACCCCGCGTAGTCGCGCATGCGACGGCCTTCGGGATGGCCTTCGTCGCCGATCACCGTGGCCGGCGCGCCGAGCTGGACGGCCAGTTCGATGCCCTTGTCGAGCGGTCCGGCCACGATCAGCGGCGCGCTTTTCTCGTGCATCGAATGCAGGTCCAGCAGCAGGTCGACCGTGTCGATCACGGGGCGCATCGCGCGGGCGCGATCGAGCTCGGACGAGCGGCGCGTGAGGTCGTCGAGCAGGGCCGCCGTCCAGACGCGGTTGAAGTCCTGGTCGACGAAGCGCGCGCGGTCGGGCTGCGCGGGATCGAAGCGCGCGTAGGCCGCGACGTTGGCGAAGGCCAGCGTCAGGCGTCCTCGGCGCGGGCGCAGGCCGGCGCGCAGCAGCGCGTCCACCACGATCGCGCCGCAGACCTCGTTGCCATGCGTGAGCGCGTTCACCATCACGTGCGGCCCCGGCGCGCCGGAATCGAAGCTGTGGACATGGGCGATGCCGGTGTTGCCCTCGGCATGCACGCCGATATCGGGGAACTCGACTTCGATCGGATAGGCAGCCTGGCTCATGCGAGGGCTCCGTGGCGCGGGTGATGGATCGGCAAGCGGATTCCGGGCGACGAGCCGGGCATGTTCGACAGGCGCGTCATCAGGCTTCCTCGACGGCGGACGTCAACGGCAGCCAGGCGACCTGGATGCCGTTCACATGGAAGGCCAGCCCCAGTTGACCGTGGATCTGCAGCAGGCTGCTGCCGGCCTGGACGGCGCCGGGCAGGGCGGCTCGCGACGCGACGCGGGCGGCACCCGCGGCCAGGCTTTGCGGGCGGGCGGCCCGCAGCGCGGCGACCAGCCCGGCCGGATCGCGCTGGCCGACCGCAAGACGGCACAGGGCGAGCCAGTCGGCACGCTCGTCATCCTGCGGGACGGATTCGCCGGGCGCCACGGGGCGCTCGCGCAGGCGGCCCAGCAGGCGGCGCAGGTGCTGGCGCGAGGCCGCCTCGCTGCGCCCCGTCAGCGGCCCCAGTTCCGCGTGATCGAAGCCGAATACCTCGTGCAGCAGCACCACGGCGCCGTCCACGGCGGGCAGCGCATGCGCGAGATGCTGCAAGGCGGCTTCCAGGCGCCGTGCCTGCTCGACCAGTTGCTCGGGATGCGCCGCGTCGAGCCCGGGGCTGCCGGTCTCGGCCTCGCGCGCCAGGATGCCCCGGTAACGTTCGCGGCGACGCAGCACGTCGATGCACAGATGGCGCAGCACGGTGACGAGCCAGGCCTCGTGGCCGGCCGCGGTGGGCGGCAGGTCGCCCGTGGCGGTTCGCAGGTAGGTGTCCTGGACCAGGTCCTCGGCTTCGCTGCCGTCGGCCAGCCAGCGGCGCGCCAGGGCCAGCAAGCGCCGGCGCAGGGCGCGGTCCTCGGCCAGGGGATGGGATGCGTGGGGGGATGTCACGTTCATGGCGGCTCGTTCGTATACCGCGTTGAAACTAACACGACCAGGAGTTTTCAACCATGCTTGCCAACGACAAGGAACAGGACGGCGCGGCCCAGCCCGCGCCGGGACAGCCCGGCGCCTTCCTGGAGGAGAAGGCCTTTCGCGCGCGCGCCGTGCTGGTGTTCGGCACCATCACCGACGCGCTCGCCTCGGAAACCGTGCGTCGGCTGCTGGCGCTCGATGCCGAATCCGCCGCGCCGATCGACATGATCGTGTCCTCGCCGGGCGGCCATCTCGAGTCGGGCGACGCGATCCACGACGTGGTCCGCTTCATCGACGCGCCGGTCAACATGATCGGCACCGGCTGGGTGGGCAGCGCCGCCACCCACCTGTACCTGGGCGCCGCGCGCGAGCGGCGCTTCTGCCTGCCGCAGACGCGCTTCCTGATCCACCAGCCGAGCGGCGGCGCCAGCGGCCAGGCCAGCGATATCGCGATCCAGGCGCAGGAGATCGTCAAGGCGCGCGAGCGCATCGCCGCGGTGATCGCCCGCGAATGCGGGCAGCCGCTGGCGCGCGTGCTGGAGGATATCGAGCGCGATCGGTGGATGCCGGCGCAGGAGGCGCTGCGATATGGGCTGGTGGCACGCGTGGTGGAGCGGCGGGGGGAACTGGCGGATCGAGTCGGAAACGTCCGATAGATCGAGCCGGCGGATCGATGGAAGATCGGACGCAAAGGGGTCGTCCATCGACCCGCCCATGGATCACGCCGGCCCACGCAGCAAGGGGCCGGTCGGCCGGCCATGATGGATCCGATATCTCACCCAGGCCATGTCGTGCAGCCGAACCGCTTGCCGAGGACATGGCCCGGAAATCGACGCTCCCGCAATACCCAATCGAAGATTGGAATCGGCATGGCAAGTCACGCTTGCCATGCTTTCTTGCCATCGAATCGGGATTTCACGCGGAGACAGTCTCATGTGCCGGACCTTGCAAGCCCTGAACACCATCAAGCACGCTACCCGCGCGCTGGGCGGCCTCGCCCTGCTGACATCGGTGTCCGTTCATGCTCAATCGAGCATCACGCTATACGGCACCATCGACATATCGCTGAGCCATGTCGGCCATGCCAGGGGCAAGGACAATCTCTGGCTGCTCGGCAACAGCAGCATGGGCAACCTGACCGGCAGCAGCTGGGGCTTGAAGGGCAGCGAGGACCTGGGCGGCGGGCTGAAGGCGATCTTCCAGCTCGAAAACGGCTTCGATCCCGGCAACGGCCAGCTTGCCGGCGGCCGCCTGTTCGGCAACCAGGCCTTCGTCGGCCTCGCCAGCGAGCGATATGGCACGCTCACGCTCGGCCGCCAGTACGATCCGCTGGTCGATCTCGTGCAGGGCATCACCGCCGGCAATGATTTCGGCAGCGCATTCGCGACGGCGGGCGATGTCGACAATTACGACAACAGCTTTCGCGTGAACAACGCGGTGAAATATGCTTCGCCGGCCTTATCCGGCTTGCGCTTCGAGGCGATGTACGCGTTCGGCGGCGTCGCGGGCCGGGTGGGCGCCGGGCAATCGTATTCGGCTGGCCTGGCCTACGAGCTGGGCCCGCTCAGCCTGGCCGGCGGCTATTTCCAGGCCGCCAACACGCCGGCGAAGGCGCGTTGGCGCGAGGACTGGGCCGGCACCTCGGACGGCACCTTCAACGGCCCGGTCAACACCGCGTATGCCAGCGCGCGCTCGATCGGCATCACGCGCGTGGCGGCCCGATACGTGCTGGGCGCATTCACCTTCGGCGCGGGGTATAGCCACGCGCGCTACGGCCGGGACGGCAGTTCGTCATTCCGGGCCGACGAGCGATTCGACACCGGCCAGGGTTTCCTGACCTACCAGGCAAACGCGGCCTGGCTGATCGGCGCGGGTTACAGCTACACGAAATCGGGCGGAGACAGTTCGGCGAGCTATCGACAGTTGTCGCTCGGCTCGGACTACATGCTCTCGAAGCGCACCGACCTGTATGTCACCGCGGCCTATCAGCATGCACGCGGCCGAACCGGTGACGACGCCGGGAGCAAGCCGAAGGCGCAGGCCTCGATCGGCTCGTATGGTTATGCGGGCACGAGCGTGCAGACCCTGCTCAACCTCGGCGTGCGTCACCGCTTCTGAGACGGCGCGGCGGGATGCCGGGCTGGCCGGCATCCCGAACCCCAGGCGCTCAGTAATACAGATACACATTCCCCGGGCTGGTCGCCACGTTGTAGTTGCATTGCGGCGAGATGGACGAACCGGCACGGCCGGCCTGCCACGGCGGCGACAGCACGTTGCCATTGGTATCCCACACGGTCACGCCGTAGAACTGCGTCATCGCCTGTGGCGGCAACTGGTTGCAGTTGCTGATGCCATACACCTCGAGCACGCCGCCGAACACCCATTGCAGGTTGCCTTGCGGCGAGGTGTTGAGCGTGACGCTGCGGCCGCTGGTGGTGTCCTGCGTGACGATCGCCCAGGAGCCGCAGTTGTAGACGCCCACGCCGCACAACGAATAGGTATCGCCGACGATCTCGTCGCCGGGCGCGACGTTCACGGGATCGGTGTGGGTGGTGGTGCCCGCCGTGCAGCAGTTCCAGCTCGCGATGGTCCAGGTATGGTCGCCGAAACCGTTCCAGCCCAGCACCGGTTGCAGGATCGATTGCACCGTCGGCAGTTGCTCCAGGCCGGGGAAGAAGAACACCGTCTGGTTCTGCGCATCGCCCGGCACCGAAGGTACCTTCCAGGTGGCGCGCAGGCGGCCCACGTTGCTGCCGTTGTTGTAGTTGGCGCTTTCGATCCAGCCGGTATAGGTCGGCTCCACCGTGCCGGATGCGGATTGCGCCTGCACCGGGCCGTTGGCCGTGGCCGCGATGCTATGCCCGGCGCGGTCGAAGTGCGGACGATCGCACTTGGCCGCCGAGCGCACCGCGCCGTTCTTCTGCAGGATGCTGCCGTCGGTGCGCAGGGTTTCGTTCTGGTGGATGACCTGCACGCAAGCGGGTGAGAAATAACCGTTGGGCGTCACCACGTAGTCGAGCGGCACGTTGGCCGGGCGCGCGGCCCGGTCCAGCGAGGCAACCGTGGTCAACTGGCGCGGCGCGGCGGCGGCGGCCTCGTCGGCATGCGCGGCCGGCGCGAAGGCCGTCAGCAGCAGGCAGGCGGACAGCAGACGCCAGAGTGGATAGGGCAGGACGCGTGACCGGCTGGGATTCTTGTTCATGGAACATCCTCTCGGAATGAATGGGTTTTGGTTGCCGTTACGAAACGTCTTTTTAATAAGTCACCCGAAGCGCCATTGGATGGTAATGGCTCGCGTCACGCTTTGGAATCTGGAGATAATTTTATTATTGGATATTCAATAATTGGATCGATAAATGAATCGCGAAATCAGATTATTGATCAAGATGTTTTTGATATGGGGCGGCGGCACGATCCAGGCCATTCCGGCGTGACCGGGAGGCCTGGGCGCAGGTGATTTTATTTCGCTTTTCTGATCGATCTCGCGCATTGCACGCGAGAATCTCGCTTGCCGCCGGCCAGCGAGGAATGGCACTAAACGAAGTCGTTAATATTTGCGAATCCGCGTCGGCGGGTTTTCAGGATTTTCCGATAACGCGTTTGCGGACCCGGGATGGGGAGGCGCCGCGGCGCGCCGTGGCCGGCATAGAATCGCCATCCAGTGCCGGTTTTTGCAAGGCGGCAAGCGCCTCCTCCAGCACCACCAGCCAGTTTTCCTCGTAACGGATGCCGACCTGCAGCACCAGCCGTTGCAAGGCCGTGCCGCGATCCCGCGGCTCGTCGGGGAAGTCCTTCTTCTCGATCTCGCGATACAGCGCGAGCTTCTCGCGGTGCCGCGCCATGCGGCGCGCGATCTCCTTTTCCAGTCCGGTGGGCCCGACCGCCGCCTCGGCACGCAGGCGCACCATGAACTCGTCGCGCAGCGCGGGCGGCTCCTCCTCCTCGGTGATCCAGCGCCGCAACTCGCCGCGTCCCGCCGCCAGGATGCGGTAGCCGCGCTTGCGGCCGCGCGTGGAGGTTTCGGGCAGCGCCTCGATGAAGCCGGCTTCCTCCAGGCGCGCCAGCTCGCGATAGATCTGCTGGTGGGTGGCATGCCAGAAATGGCCGATCGATCGATCGAAACGCGCGGCCAGCTCCGATCCGGAGCAGGATCGTTCGACCAGCGCGGTGAGCAGGGCATGAGGCAGGGACATCGGATCTCGAACCGGAAAGAGGGCGGGGGCGCCTAGTGGAAAGCATCCAGCGCCCGCGCTTGACTGTTAATGCAACTGGTTGCAGTATGCCCGAAACCCGAATGCAACTGGTTGCATAAAAACCATGATCCCCTATCCGAACCTGCTGCGCCCGCTCGACCTTGGCTTCACCACCCTGAGAAATCGCGTCCTGATGGGCTCGATGCATATCGGCCTCGAAGAGGCGCCCAACGGCTTCGAGCGCATGGCCGCCTTCTACGCCGAGCGCGCGCGCGGCGAGGTGGGGCTGATCGTGACGGGCGGCATCGCACCGAACGAACGCGGGCGGCCGATGCGCGGCGGCGCGATGCTGAGCAACGAGGCCGAGGCGGAACCGCATCGCCGCGTGACCGATGCGGTGCATGCCGAAGGCGGCAAGATCGCGATGCAGATCCTGCATTTCGGGCGCTATTCCTATCAACCGAACCTGGTGGCGCCGAGCGCGATCCAGGCGCCGATCAATTCCTTCGTACCGCACGAACTCGGCGACGAGGAAGTCGAGCAGACCATCGACGACTTCGTGCGCTGCGCGGCACTGGCCCAGCATGCCGGCTACGACGGCGTGGAGATCATGGGTTCCGAGGGCTACCTCATCAACGAATTCATCGCGGCGCGCACCAATCACCGCAAAGATCGCTGGGGCGGGGACTACACGCAGCGCATCCGCTTCCCGGTCGAGATCGTGCGCCGCGTGCGCGAGCGCGTCGGGCCCCGTTTCATCCTGATCTACCGCCTGTCGATGCTCGACCTGGTGGAAGGCGGCTCGACGCTCGACGAGGTGATCCAGCTGGCCCGCGCGATCGAGCAGGCCGGCGCCACCATCATCAACACCGGCATCGGCTGGCACGAGGCGCGGGTGCCCACCATCGCCACCAAGGTGCCGCGCGCGGCCTATGCCTGGGTGACCCAGGCGCTGATGGGGCAGGTGAGCGTGCCATTGGTGGCCACCAACCGCATCAACACGCCCGAGACGGCGGAAAGCCTGCTGGCCGATGGCGCTTGCGACATGGTGTCGATGGCGCGCCCGTTCCTGGCCGATGCGGATTTCGTGCGCAAGGCCCGCGAAGGACGCGGCGACGAGATCAACACCTGCATCGGCTGCAACCAGGCCTGCCTCGATCACACCTTCGCCGGCAAGGTCACCTCCTGCCTGGTCAATCCGCGCGCCTGCCACGAGACCGAGATCGTGATCGCGCCGGCCGGGCAACGCAAGCGCATCGCCGTGGTCGGCGCGGGGCCGGCGGGGCTGGCATGCGCGGTCACGGCGGCCGAGCGCGGCCACGAGGTCACGCTGATCGAGGCGGCCGCCGAGATCGGCGGCCAGTTCAATCTCGCCAAGAAGGTGCCGGGCAAGGAGGAATTCCACGAGACGCTGCGCTACTTCCGCCGCCGCATCGAATCGACCGGCGTGACGCTGCGCCTGGGCGAGCGCGCCAGCGGTGAGGCACTGTTGCGGGAGCAGTTCGACGAGGTGGTGGTGGCCACCGGCATCGTGCCGCGCCGGCCGCCGATCGAGGGCCTGGACCATCCCAAGGCGCTCGCCTATCTCGACGTGCTGCGCGACGACAAGCCGGTGGGTCGCAAGGTGGCCATCGTCGGCGCGGGCGGGATCGGCTTCGACGTGGCCGAGTACCTGGTGCACGAAGGCGAATCGGCCAGCCTGGACGCCGCGAAGTTCTTCGCCGAATGGGGCGTGGACACCGCCTATGCCGAGCGCGGCGGCCTGCGCCTGCCGCAGCCGGCCCGGGCCGCGCGCCAGGTCTACCTGCTGCAGCGCAAGGCGTCGAAGGTCGGCGACGGGCTCGGCAAGACCACCGGCTGGATCCATCGCGCGGCGCTCAAGGCGCGCGGCGTGAAGATGGTGCCGGCGGTGGAATACCGGCGCATCGACGACGAGGGCCTGCACCTGAGCATCGATGGCGAGCCGCAGGTGCTGCCGGTGGACAACGTGGTGATCTGCGCGGGGCAGGAGCCCTTGCGCGAGCTGGCCGACCAGCTCGAGGCGGCGGGCGTGCGCGTGCATGTGATCGGCGGCGCGGCCGAGGCCGGCGAGCTCGACGCCAAGCGCGCGATCCACCAGGGCACCACGCTCGCCGCGAGGCTCTGAGCCCGCGCCCTTTCTCCTTCACCGAACCCAGCAAGCGGAGCCGCCATGGACCACGCAAGCCTGAACCTGAACCCCGCCGTGGCGCGCTCGCTGGCGAGCTGGCACGAGATGGTGGCCCGCCGCGATCTCGACGGCCTGGACGCCCTCGTCCATCCCGAAGCGCGCTTTCGCTCGCCGATGGCCTTCCATCCCTATGGCCCCGCGCCGGCCCTGCTGATGGCGCTGCGCACGGTGATCACGATCCTCGAGGACTTCAGCTACCACCGCGAGTTCGCCGGCGCCGGCGGGCTCGACGTCGTGCTCGAGTTCAGCGCCACGGTGCAGGGCAGGCAGCTCAAGGGCATCGACATGATCCGCTTCGACGACCAGGGGCGGATCGTCGAGTTCGAGGTGATGATCCGCCCGCTCAACGCGCTGCAGTTGCTGGGCGCGGAAATGGGCGCCCGTCTCGGCGCCGTACTGCCCGGCTTCAAGGCCGGTGTCTGACCTCATCCACCTTCCAGAGCAGAGAGTGTTCCGATGAGCAGCGATCATTTCCAGCTCGATATCGACAAGGGCGTCGCGCATCTGCAACTGAGCCGCCCGGATCAATTCAACGTCATGGATCGCGCCTTCTTCACCGGCCTGCGCGATCACGTGCGCGCGCTGGACCAGGGCGGCGAGGTCCGCGCGCTGGTGATCAGCTCGACCGGCAAGCATTTTTCCGCCGGCATGGATTTCCAGGAGTTCGCCAGGATGATGGGCGACTTCGATACCGGCAGCCCGCGCCGGCGGCTCGGTTTCCAGCACGCGCTGGCGGGCCTGATGAACTGTTTCGACGTGCTCGACAAGGCGCGCTTCCCGGTGATCTGCGCGGTGCAGGGCGGCTGCATCGGCGGCGGGCTCGACCTGGCCGCCGCCTGCGATATCCGCCTGTGCTCGACCGACGCCTTCTTCTGCCTGCAGGAAACCCAGATCGGCATGACGGCGGACCTGGGCGTGCTGCAGCGCCTGGGCCGGCTGATCCCCGCGGGCGCCGCTCGGCAAATGGCCTATACCAGCGAGCGCGTGGGCGCGGAGCGCGCCTTGGCGCTGGGCCTCGTCAATGCGGTGCTGCCCGATGCCGGGGCGCTGCTGCAGCGGGCCATGGAGCTCGCGCGCGAGATCGCCGCGAAATCGCCGCTGGCGGTGGCCGGCACCAAGCTCGCGATGAACTTCGCGCGCGACCACGGCACCGACGAATCGCTGCGCCAGATGGCGGTGCTGCAGAGCGCGATCTTCGATCCGGCCGACCTGCTCGCGGCGGTGCAGGCCTGGCAAACCCGGCGCGATCCCGACTTCGACGACTTGCCGCCCTTGTTCGAGCTGGAGACGCCGCGCGCCGGCTGATGCTCTCGATTCGCCCCTGCCTCGAAGCCGGGGGCGGCCCGCGCGCTGCCTTGCAAAGTCATTCGTCAAGCGAGGTTCGGCGAGGGCGGGGCGGCCCCGCCCGGGAAATTCCGCGCGTGCTGTAACCGAACGCGCCTGTCGAGCGATCTGGTGAAGACAGACGCCGCGCCTGCACTCCCGCAGCGCGGCACGACGGCCCGGCGCCCGCCGGGCGCCGGTTCACCACAGGATCCCGACATGACGCCAAGCTCCTCCTCGCCCCGCACGCTGCTCCGGCTGTTCGACCCCGCCTGGCTGGCCGCGCGGCTGCAGGCCTACGCGCCGCTGCCGGTGCGCGCGATCGTCGGCTACGGCTTTCTCGCGCACGGCTACGCCAAGATCCTCAAGCAGCCCGAACATTTCGCGGCGATCCTGCACGGGATCGGCGTACCGGCGCCGCACCTGATGGCCTGGGCGACCATCGCGATCGAGCTCGGCGGCGGCCTGGCGGTGCTGGCCGGCGCCTTCGTGCCGCTGGTGGCCTGGCCGATGCTGGCGGTGCTGCTGGTGGCGATGCTGGGCGTGCACCTGCCCTACGGCTTCACCTCGATCAAGCTGATGGACGTGGTCGACGGCGTGCCGACATTCGGGCCGCCCGGCGTCGAGACCGATCTGCTCTATGTCGCCGGCCTGCTGACGCTGGCCTTCGGCGGCTCGGGGCCGTTCGCCCTCGATCGCCGGCTCGCGCCCTGGTACGCGCGGCTCGCCGGCGCGGCGCGGCGCGTGACGGCTTGAGCGGGCCATCCTCGTGCTTTCGCCGATGGCAAGCCCGTTCCTGAGCCTGGCAGGCGAGCCGGATCGGTCGCCCGATGCCGCGCCGGCCCGCGCCGCCGGGGGGCGCGCGGCACCCCAGCCGGGCGACGCCGAGCAGCGGCTGACCGCGCTGCTGCTGCGCTCGATCGAGGGCGACAAGGCCGCCTATCGCGACTTCCTGGTCGAGCTGACGCGGTTGCTGCGCGTGCGCCTGCGCGCCAAGCTGCGCCGCAGCGACGAGGATCTCGAGGACCTGCTGCAGGAGGTGCTGATCGCGGTCCATCACGGGCTCTCCACCTTCCGGCCCGAGGTGCCGCTGACGGCCTGGATCAGCGCGATCGTGCGCTACAAGGTGGCCGACCACCATCGCGCGCGCTATCGCTGGGACGCGCTGCACACGCCGCTCGACGACGATGGCGAGCTGTTCGTCGAGGCGGCCGACGAGGCCGTCGACGCCCGGCGCGACTTGCGGCAACTGCTGGCGACGCTGCCGAAGGGCCAGCGCGTGCCGATCGAGCACACGCGCCTGCTCGGCATGTCGGTGGCGGAAACGGCCTCGGCCACGGGGCTTTCGGAATCGGCCGTGAAGGTGGGCGTGCATCGCGGGCTGAAGGCGCTGGCCGCGCGAATCCGGGGCAAGGGGACGGAAAACGCGAAAAACGCGGAAAGCGCGGGGAACGAACCATGAACACCGAGGAACTGATCGCGAACCTGGTGGAGGCGCCGCGCGCGCCGGGACGCGCGGCCGTGGCCCGGCGGCTCGGCTGGGCCGTGGCGGCCGGCCTGGCGGCGGCGCTGCTGTTGCTGCCGCTGATCTGGGGCAATACCGGCCGCATCGAGGCGGCGATCCTGCGGCCGATGTTCTGGGCCAAGGTGATGCTGCCGGCCTCGATGACGCTGGCGGCCTTGTGGACCGCCGCGCGGCTCTCGCAGCCCGGCGTGAAGGTCGGGCGGGCGTGGCTCGCGCTCGGCCTGCCGGTGGCGCTGGTGGCGGTCGCGGCGGCGCTGGTGCTGGCCACCGCGCCGCCCGGCGCGCGCGCGGGCCTGCTGCTGGGTCATACCTGGCGCACCTGCTCGCTCTATATCGCGGGGCTGTCGATGCCGGCCCTGGCGGTGCTGCTGCACGCGATGCGCGGCCTGGCCGCCACCCGGCCCGTCGCGGCCGGCCGCGTGGCCGGGCTGCTGGCCGGCGCGATCGGCACCCTGGTGTATTGCCTGCGCTGCCCCGAGACGGCCGTGCCGTTCTGGGCGCTCTGGTACCTGGTGGGGATGGGGGTGCCGGCGCTGGCGGGCGGGCTGCTCGGGCCGCGCGTGCTGCGCTGGTAGCGCCGGCTTGCCTGGCGGCGGGCCGGGCGAGCGCCGGAAAGCCGCTCGCGAGTATCCGGATTCCCGCCGGTATGCCGTGCCACGCAAGCCCGGCGGCCAAAAGTACAAGTCGCTGTCGCGGCGATGTCAAAACTACAAGGGCCAGGCAAGCCGGCTCCCGAGCGCCGGCGAATCCATGCCGCACCGCCGCATGACGCGACGCGGCCCCGCGCGTTTTTTTCCACCATTCGACAGACCTGGCTTGGAGCTTGCTAAAGCCAGGGGGCGGCATGCCACGACATGCCAACGAAAGCCCGTCCATCACCTGTCCGAACTGGGAGTTACCTTGGCGCCAAATGTCCTGATGGTCGCCGCCGAAGCGGCGCCGCTTGCCAAGAGCGGCGGTCTCGGCGATATGGTCAGCGCCTGCGCGAGCGCGCTGCGTCAACGCGGAATCGACGTGTCGATCCTGCTGCCCGGCTATGAAAGTGCCTTCGACCAGGCGCTCGCGCCCACGCCGCTCGGCTACCTGCGCGATTTGCCCGGCGGCGACGCGCGATTGTGGCGCGCCGCGATGCCCGACACCGGCGTGCCGGTGCTGCTGCTGGAAATGAATCACCTGTATGGCCATCGCGGCAGCGGCCTCTACCAGGACGAGGGCGGCCGCGACTACCTCGACAACTTCGTGCGCTTCGCCTCGCTGTCGGCGGCCGCCGCGCGGATCGCCTCGGGCGTGCGCGGCGTGAAGCGCCCGCACATCGTCCACGCGCACGACTGGCACACCGGCCTCACGCCGCTCCTGATGAAGCTGGCGGGCGCGCCGGCGCGCAGCGTGTTCACGATCCACAACCTGGCCTTCCAGGGCAACTATCCGCCGGGCCTCGCGCCCTACGCGGGGATTCCGTCCGAGCTGCTGGCCGCCGCGCCGCACGAGCCGCACAGCATCGAGTTCTACGGCGCGCTGAGCTGCATGAAGGCGGCGATCGTCTATGCCGACCGCCTGTCGGCCGTCAGCGAGCGTTATGCGCGCGAGATCCTCACGCCGCGCTTCGGCAATCGCATGGAAGGCGTGCTGGAAGCGCATCGCGACAAGCTCTCGGGGATCGTCAACGGCATCGACGACACGCTCTGGGACCCGCGCCACGACAGCCTGATCGCGCAGGGCTACGGCGTCGACGACCTGGTCGGCAAGCATGCCTGCAAGCGTGCGCTGCAGCAGAGCTACGGACTGCCGACCGATCCGTTCGCGCCGCTGGTGGCGATCGGCAGCCGCCTGACCACGCAGAAGCTGGCCGACCGGCTGTGCGAGGCGATTCCGGCCGCGCTGGCGCGCTGGCCGCGCGCGCAGTTCGCCGTGCTGGGGCAGGGCGAGGCCAGCATCGAATACGAGCTGCGCCAGCTCGCGGCGCGCTGGCCGGGGCGGCTCGGCGTGCATATCGGCTACGACGAGCCGCGTGCGCACCGGCTGCATGCCGGCGCCGACATCCTGCTGCACGCGAGCCGCTTCGAGCCCTGCGGGCTCACCCAGCTCTACGCGATGCGCTACGGCACGATCCCGGTCGCCTCGCGCGTGGGCGGGCTGGCCGATACGATCGTCGATCACCGCGCGGCCGACGCGGCACCGCACGAGCACGAGCGCGCCACGCCGGAGCAGGGCGCCACCGGCTTCCTGTTCGACGGCGAGCGCGCGGAGGACATCGTGCAGGCGCTCGAGCGCGCCTTCGATCTGTTCGGCCAGCCGCAGGCGTGGCGGGTCCTGCAACGCAATGCGATGCAGCGCGATTCGAGCTGGGCCGGGCCAACCAAGCGCTATCTCGAGTTGTACCGCTCGCTGGTCGACCTGCCGGCCCTGCGCGAGGAACGCAAGGCGGTGCAGCCGGCGCGTGCGCGCCCGGCAGCCACCGCGCCGCAGATCAGGCCGCAGCCGGCTGCCGAACGCTACGGCGGCGCCGGACTGGCGTCGCGTCGTGGTGGCAACGCCGCCGCTCAGCAGGCCAGCAGCGGGGCCTGAACGAGGAAGGCAGGGGCATCGACGTATTCGGCTCGTCACGCTGGCGAGCCGCCGTGAATCCAGCGGATCTCACCCTGGCGTCTTGCGGCGCGCCCTCGGACAAGCCGCGCCGGCCTCGCTGCCGCTCACCTCGGCGACGCCAACCGGCGCGTGACTGCGCTCCAGGTAACCGCGCGCGCCGGCTTTCTCCCAGACCGGCAGGCGCGGGCACGAGGCGCGCCAGGCCTCCATCACCTCGCTGTAGGCCCCGCGCCAGAGCCGATCCATTCCAGCAGGTCGAGAATCAGGGCTTCGACGGCGTCGTCGCCCGGCGTTCGCGCGCGTGCCAGCACCTCGGGATTGACCACGTCGATCGGCTGCCCGCGGCGCAGGCGCTGTACGGCATGCTCCGGGAGCAGGCGACGCTGGCTTGAGCGCCGGCGCCAGTCACGGGACAATCCCGCCAACGCGAAACCGACCGGAGGCATCATGCCGATTCACCGAAGACTGGCCTTGTACAGCGATCAGGAAGCGCCAGGCAACGAGGCCATGAACGCGCGCCTGCTGCAGCTGATCGGTCGCGAGCGCCCACGGATCGGCCATGTTCCCGCCGAGCCCGACCCACGGCTTCTCTATTTCCATCGTCAGGCCGATTACTATCGCTCGATCGGCGCGGAACTGGACGCGCGGGTGGATCCGCGCGATCCCGCGTCCGAGGCGGCATGGTCGGCGGTGCTGTCGTGCGATGCGATCCACCTGTCGGGCGGCAACACTTTTTCCTTCCTGTCCTGGCTGCGGCGCGGCGATGGGCTTTCACGCCTGGCCCGCTACGCGGCCGAGGGCGGCGTGCTGATCGGCGTCAGCGCGGGCGCGATCCTGATGACGCCGAGCATCGAATCGGCGCTGTTGTGCGGGGACATCCGGGATCCGGAATCGACCGACGATGCCGGGCTCGCCTTGGTCGACTTCCGCTTCTGGCCGCATTTCGATCCGGCGAACCTGATGGCCTGGCAGCGCAGCCTGTCGTCGACCCTGCCGAACCTGCATGCTTGCCCCGACGGCGCGGGCATCGTGGTCGATGGTGAGGATATCGAGCTATTCGGGCGAGTCCGTCGATACGATGGCGGGCAGGCGCATCCTGCTCGAAACGAGGATTGAAGACATCGCGCGCTTGTGTCATCGTCTCGCATCCCCTTGCCAGGAGCCATTCATGTTCGACCATGTCAAATTCGGCGTCAGCGATTACGCGGCAAGTAGACATTTCTTCCTCAAGGCACTCGAGCCGATCGGCGTCGCGGTGCTCGGCGAGGGCGTGCCGACCTACGGCATCGAAATGAGTCCCAAGGGCAAGGCCTCCCTGTGCCTGTACCAGACCGACGAGAGGCCCGCGCACCTGCACCTGGCCTTCACGGCGGATCATCGCGAGCAGGTCGATGCCTTCCATCGCGCGGCGCTGGCGGCCGGCGGCAAGGACAACGGCGCGCCCGGGCTGCGAGCGCATTACCACGCGAACTACTACGCGGCCTTCGTGATCGGCCCGGACGGGCACAACATCGAGATGGTGTGCCACAGCCCGGAGGTTTGAGCGACTTCATTGAAAGGGAGCAGGCGGTGCAACACCAGCCGCTGGACTTGTGCCCCGATACGAGCGCAAAAATCGTCGAACTGCGCATAGCTGCGGAATTGCACGATCGTGACCCCGCCTCGCGCCAAGCTTCACGCCGCCGGCGCCACCGACGCGCCGACGATGCCGTGCCGCGCCAGCGCCTCGGCGACGAAGCCCGAGGCCTTCATCGCCTCGACGAAGTCATGCAGGGCCCGCGCCGCGGCGGGGCCGCGGCGCTTGGGCAAGCCCATCGCCTGCCGGATCACCATGAAGCGCTCGTCGAGCAGGCGCAGGCCGGGCGTGGTGCTGGCATCGGCTTGCAGTTGCTGCCTGACACCCGCCGCCACCTCCAGCCCCTGTTCGAGGAAGGTCTCGACGACCGTCGGCGAGGTGGGCGCGCGCACGATTCGCGCATGCTTCAGGCTGCGCGTCAGGAACAGGTCGTAGGCGCTGCCCTGGCCGACCACCACGCGATGCCCGGCGGCATCCACGTCCTGGTTGCCGCGTATCGGCGAGGCATCGCGCACCAGGTAATAACCTTCGATCAGGACATAGGGCTCGGTGAAGGCGATGGTTTCGCCGCGCAGCGGATCGATGGCGAAGAAACCGAAATCGGCGCGCTCCTCGCCGACGGCCTGCACCGACTTGCCCGCCGCATCGAACACCACCAGTTCCAGTTCGACGCCGAGGCGCTCGGCGAGGGCGCGCGCGAGGTCGACCGACACGCCGGCCGGCTCGCCCGCGGCGTCCTTGCCGGCGAGGATCGGGTTGCCGAGGTTGATGGAGGCACGCAGCCTGCCTTCGGGGGCGAAGGCCTGAAGCAAGGACGGATCGAGTGTCATGGCGATGGAATCAAGTCGAGAGTGGAAGGGGGATGTCGTCTATCGAGGCGTGACGCCGCCGCCGGGACGCCGATGCCAGTCCAGCACCTCGGCGAGCGCGAGCGCCGAATGCGGGCCGAGCATCAGGCAATGCGGCGCGTCGGCGAGCAGGCGATACGAGGCGCCGTAGAAGCGCGCGATCGCGGCGTCCTGGCCTTCGGGGTGGCGCGCCGGATCGTCGAGGCCGGCCGACACGACGTGCGTCTTGCGCGCGAGCGGCGCCGGATCGACGGCCAGGCCAAGCGTGTAGCGATCGTTCAGCGCGGCGGGGCTTTCCCGGCCCAGCAGGCGATACCAGTGCTCGCTCCATGCCCGGGCCTGGCCGCCGAGATAGCGTTGCAGCGCGAGCTCGTACGCAGGCGGCGCCACCGGTTCACCCGGCGCCACGCCGGCCACGCGAGCCGCGCCGGGCAGGTTGCCGGGCGGCGAGGGCGCGAGCAGCACGATGCCGGCGAACTCGATGCGTGCCGCCGCCCGCGCCACCGCCAGCGCGCCCAGGCTATGGCCGACCACGGTGAGGCCACGGCGCGGCAGCGAGGCGGCTTCGACGATCGCTTCCGCGTAATCGTCGAGGGTCGTGGTTAGCGGCAGGGCCTCGTTCGCGAGGAAACCATGCCCGGCCAGGTCGAGGGCCGCCGAGGCGATGCCGATCTCGTCCAGGCATTGCATCCATGCCCCGAAGCACCAGGCGCCGTGGAATGCGCCATGCACGAACAACAGGCGCGGCTCGCCCACGTCGCCCGCATCGGCCACGTACAGTGCCCCCCCGGCGGCCAGCCGCCGTGCCGGCAGCGCGGCGACGAAATCCGGCGCGAAGCCTTCGCCGGGCATCGGCGGCAGTGACATGGATGATCGCATCATCGAAGCTCAGCCTGCCGCGCGCGCCGCATTCGCCTCGATCCCGGCCGCTGCGCCCGGGCGCAGCAGGACGGCCACCGCGAGCACGCTGGCCAGGGCGATCGCTCCCGCCAGCACGAAGGCGCTGAAGAAGGTATGGCTTTCCTGCACCAGCAAACCCGTCACGGCCGGGCCGACGATACCCGCGCAATTCGCGATCGAATGCACGCAGCCGCCGACGCTGCCGAGCTTCGGGCCGGGAATGGTGTCCTGGATCAGCGCCCAGTAGGTGCTGCCGCTCAGATACAGCGCGAACACGCCGAGCGCCATCAGCAGCAGCGCGCCGAGCGTGGTGGTCACCGCGCCGGCCAGCGCCACGCAGATGCCGGCCGTGCCGAGGCAGACGATCAGCACCCACTTGCGCGCGCGCAGCGCATTGCCGGTGCGCCGGAAGATCCAGTCCGACAGCAGCCCGCTCAGGCCGTAGCCGATGAAGCCGAGCAGCCAGGGCAGCACCGTGGCCAGGCTCATGCTCTTCAGGCTCAGGTGCCGGTCCATGGTCAGGAAGCTCGGGAACCAGGTGAGGAAGAAGAACAGGATGTAGCTGTAGCCGAAGTAGGAGATCATCGCCGCGAGGATCGCCGGCTGCCGCAGGTAGGTGCCGAGCCGCTGCACGTCGGCCGGCGTCTCCGGCACGCTGCGATCCGATTCGATCAGCTCGCGCTCCTGCATCGAGACGCGCGGATGCTGCCGCGGCCGGTCGGTCGCCAGCCGATGCCAGAACAGCAGCCAGACCAGCCCGAAGCAGGCGATGCCGGCGAACGCGACGCGCCATCCATAGGCGGCGGTCATCAGCCCGACCACCGGCCCCGCCACCGCGCCGCCCAGCGGCAGCCCGCAGTTGGCGAAGCCGAAGGCGGTGGCCGATTCCCTGTGCGGAAACCAGTTGTTGACGATCTTGTTGATGGTGGTGGCCAGCGGCCCCTCGGCCATGCCGAACAGGGTGCGCACCGCCAGCAGCGAGCCGAATCCGCTTGCCAGGCCGGTGGCGCCGCACAGCAGCGACCACAGCAGGATCGCACCCGAGAACACGTTCTTGCCCCCCCAGCGGTCGGCCGCCCAGCCGCCGATGAAGTTGAAGGCCGCGTAGCCGATGAAGAAGGTCGAGAACACCAGCCCGAGATGCGCCGGCGAGATATGCAGCTCCTGCGCGACGGCGGGCGCCGCGACGGACAGCGCCGAGCGGTCCAGGTAGTTGATGAAGCCCGCGATGAACAGCAGCAAAACGATACGCCATCGGATCTTGGTCACATGCCGCTCCTTAGCTTGTCATGGAGGCGCGGGCCGGGCTCGATGCCGGCTGCGCCGCCTGTCTCCCCTCGAGGTGCCGCGGCCGGCTCAGGCCTCGCGGCGGATGCCGGCGGCGGCTTCCAGCATCGCGCGCTGCGCCTCGCCGATATCGATGCCGTCGCGCATCTGCCGCTCGAGGCGCGCCAGCTCGATCTCGCCCGGCACCACCACCGGCGCGGCCGGGTCGGCCGCCGCCGAGCCGTGCAGGATCGCGGCGTGGTCGCCCATGCGCTGCGCCAGCCAGGCACCGCTGCCCAGCCTGCGCGTGTCGATCAGGATGAAGAAGTGGCCGAGGTCCTGCGGCTGGTCGGGCTCGTCCTCCCAGGACTTCACGTGCGTGAGGTAGGCCGCGCCCGACAACAGCCCGGCGAGCAGGTCGACCACCAGCGCCAGGCCGTAGCCCTTGTGGCCGCCGATCGGCAGCAGGAAGCCGTCGAGCGCCGCCTTCGGGTCGGTGGTCGGGCGGCCTTGCGCGTCGGTGGCCCAGTCGCCGGGGATCGACTCGCCGCGCTTGAGCGCGTTGCGGATCTTGGCGCGCGCCGCGACGCTGATCGCCATGTCCAGCATGAAGGGGCGGCCGCCCGGATTGGGCACGCCGAAGCCCACCGGGCTGTTGCCGAGCCGGGCGTCGGTGCCGCCCCAGGGGGCGATGGTGGTGGTGGCATTGCTGCCGATGATGCTGGCGAAACCCTGCTCGGCGGCCAGGTAGCTGTAGGGCGAGACCGGGCCGAAATGATTGCTGCCGCGCACCAGCACGCAGGCGATGCCCTGTTCGCGCGCCGCCTTCATGCCGAGCTGCAGCGCGCGATAGCCGACCAGCGGGCCCACGCCGTTGTCGCCGTCGAGCCGGTGCAGCGCCGGGCCGAGCTGCTCGGCGCGAATCTCGGGCCGGGCCTTGATGCCGCCGATGCGCAGGCGCGCGCCATAGGATTCGATGCGGCCGGTGCCGTGGGTGCGCAGCCCGAACAGGTCGGCCAGCACCAGGATGGTGGCGGCCTCGGCGGCATCGTCGCGCGCCAGGCCGAGCGCGCACAGCGCCTCGATCGTCAGGTCGGTCAGTTCGGCCTTGCCGAGGATGCCGCTGGAAGTGGTGGCTTGGGTCATGGAATGCGTCGTCTCCTGGATCGCGAATCGGAATGTCGGGCGGCGCCGCGATGGGCCGCTCCTGTTCCGTTCATGATGTGGCCGAGGCGATTACCGTGACAAACGCATTTTTTCGTTCGATTGATGCGAGAAACGCGCGAATCGAAGCCCGCCGCGCCGGCCCGCGCGGCGCTCGTTTCAGGCTGCCGGGCGGGGTTCGGCGCGGCGACGCGGCGCTTCGCGCGGATGCACCAGCATGTCGAAGAAGTGCTGCGCGGCCACCCCCAGCGGCCGGTTCTTGCGGCGGATCACGCCGAGCGTGCGAACCACGGCCGGCTCGGTCACCGGCACGCTGACCAGCGCGCGATGACGGTCGCCCGGCAGCGCCAGCCTGGGCACGATGCCGATGCCGAGCCCCGCCTCGATCATGCTCACCAGCGCCGGCACGTGCTGCACCTCGCAGAACCAGTTGGGCTGGCGCACCGAGCTGGCCAGGGCGTGGTCGATCAGGGTGCGGTTGCCGCTGCCTTGCGCGAGCAGCATGTAGTCCGGCTGCTCGGCCAGCTCGGCCCAGCTCACCGAGCGCTTGCGCGCCAGCGGATGATCGCGCTGGCAGGCCAGCACGAACGGGTCCTGCAGGATCGGCGTGAACTCGATATCGGGCTCCTGGGTGCCGATGTAGGTGAGCCCGAAATCGGCCTCGCCGCGCGCCACCGAGAGAAACACCACCGAGGAGTTCTCGTCGATCAGCCGCACGCGGATGCCGGGGTAGGCGTGGTGATAGCGCTTGACCGTGTCGGGCAGGAAGAAGCTGACCGCGGACGGCACGCAGGCGATGGTGACCAGGCCCGTCAGGCGCCGCCCCAGGTCCTCCATGCCGAACAGCGAGCTCTCGAGCTCGGTCAGCACGTTGCGCGCCTTGTCGATGAAGGCGCGCCCCGCCACGGTCAGCTCCATCCGGCGCGTGGTGCGCTCCAACAGCTTCACGCCGAGCGCCGATTCGAGCTTCTCGACGCGCCGCGACAGGGCGGAAGGCGAGAGGTGCAGCGAATCGGCCGCGGCGCGGAAGCTGCCGAAATCGGCGGAGGCGACGAAGGCGCGAAGGTCGGAGAGGTCGAAGTTCATGGATGGGGCAGGCTGGGATCACGACGCGGCACGCGCAGGGCGGGCGCGACGGTTTCCCGTGCGCCGCGATCGCGCCGCCTCAGGCTTCCTTCGGCGAGGGGCTCGCGTGCAGCGCGGCCTTGGCGCGCCGGAGCTTCTCCAGCATCACCGAGTCCTGGCGCAGCGACACGCCGATCGAGATGGCGTCGATCACGCACAGCTGCACGATCCGCGACACGCCCGGCGTGTTCGGGTCGACCGTGCCGGGCATGTGCAGGATCACCGGGATGTCGACCAGCGCGACCAGCGGGGCGCCCGCATTGGTGAGGGCGATGGTGGTGGCGCCGCGCTTGCGGGCGATCTTGATGCTGTCGTTGACTTCGGGGCTGCGCCCCGCATGCGAGATCGCGAACACCACGTCGCCCGGCTCGGCCAGCCCCGCGTGCAGGCGCTGCAGATGGCCGTCGGCGAAGGCGCTGGTCGGGATGTCCAGGCGCAGGAAGCGCAGCATGGCGTCCTGGATCGCCAGCCCGGAACCCGAGCCCACGCCGAGGAAGATCAGCCGCCGCGCGCTGGAGATGGCCCGGATCGCGGCCTCCAGCTCGACGGTCTGGATCGTGTCGCAGGCCTGCTGGATGCCCGAGATGGTGGTGTGGAAGATCTTCTCGACCAGGGTGGCGGTGGTGTCGTCGCGCTCGATCGAGGCCTGCGAATAGGACAGGCCGCCCGACAGGCTCTGCGCCAGCTTCACCTTGAAATCGCGCAGCCCGTCGGTGCCGACCGCGCGGCAGAAGCGCGTGACCGACGGCTCCGATACGTTGGCGCGCTGGGCCAATTCGGTGATGCTGGCATGCAGCGCGAAATCGACATCGTCCAGCACCAGCTCGGCGACCTTTTGCTCGGCCGGGCGCAGCTCGCCGAGCAGTTTGCGGATGTGCGGAATCAGGTTGAGTTGTGACACGGTGTTCGCTGGGCGCGGTTCGTTACGGAACGGCGGGAAGCGGCGGGCCCGAGGTGAGGATCGAGCGGCCCGCCGCCTTGCGCATCGAACCGATGGATGGGCTGAAGCGGCAATTCTAAACCCAGTTCAAGTCCCGGCCCGCCGCCTGCTCCACCGGGCGGCGGCGGGCAGGCCGCCGGGCCGGTAGCGGGTCGAAACCATGGCTGGGCTGCCGGGCTAGTCGTTCAGGACATCGGCATGCGGCGCGGCCCAGATCTGGTTGACCTGGTTGGCCGTGCAGGCATACAGGTCGAGCGGCGTGCCGGGTTTGCCGAGCGTGCCGTCCACCACGCCGCGATAGATGTCGAGGCAGGTCCCGTCGGCGGCCGCCGCGAGCTGGCCATTGCGCCGGTAGCTGAATTGCTGCTTCGTGTCCTGCGCATTGCAGCTGGCGAGCGTGGCCCACTGGCCGGCGGCGCCGCCGAGCGTGGCGCCGGGCGCCGTCGAACTCAGGCACAGACCGGTGCCCGCCAGCTCCACGGTGCGATCGGCCTTGCGGCTCCAGCGCTGCTTCGGTCCCGCGTCGCAGTTGGCGAGGGCAAGCGCCGCGCCGGGCGCCGCGCTGCCGGCGGCGATGCACAACGGCGTCGCGCCCCAGTCGCCGACCGTCTCGATCTCGCCGGTCGGCGCCCAGCCGCCGCATGTGCCGCTCAGTTTCAGCATCGCGTTGTCATGGGCGCCGATCGTCAGGGGCACCTGCGCGGCGAGCTGCGAGCCCGAATGCGCCCACAGATCGCGCACCGCCAGCGTGCAGGGCGTGCCGTCCGCGCCGTTGCGGTAGCCCAGGTTCGCGAACGACAGCGTCGGGCTGGCCGACGCGGCGCCCTTGTTCAGCACCACCACGGCCAGCGCATGGTCGGCGAGCGGTTTCGCCACCACCTCGATGCCGGCGCTGCTCGAGGGATCGTCGCGCGAGACGCGGTAGCCGCCGATGCCGAGCCGGTCCTGGTCGACCGCGACGACCTCGGCGTTGTTCAGCGTGGCGAGCGACTGCTGCCAGCGGGGATCGGCCGGATTGGCCGCGAACTTGCGAACGTCGGTGCTGAGGATGAGCGGCGCGGCCATCGCCGACCAGAGCGCCATCTGGCTGCGCTCCTCGGCCGGCGTGAGCCCGTTGTCGCCGATCAGGAGCTGGTCGGGATCGTTCCAGTTGCCCGGCGACACGTAGCGCGACAGCGCGATCGTCTCGTTGTAGCTCTGATAGACGCCTTCCTGGTAGGCATTGGCGTTGTAGTAGTCCCATGGATCGCTGGCCGCCTGGCCGCCCGCGGTCATCGAGGTGGTCCGGATGTCCGGGCCGGTGCGCCACATCTGGCCGAGCGGCCGCACCCAGTCCAGCGTGGCGTACTTGGCGGACCCGGTGGGCCCGTAGCCGGCCGGCGCGGATTCGTTGAACAGGATCTTGCGCGCCGAACCGGCGCTGGCCTGGCCCAGCGCATCGGCCATCTGCTTGAAGAGCTGCTGCGGCGTGGCATTGTCGATCGCGCCGCAATTGTCGAGCTTCAGGGCATCCACGCCCCAGGCCACGTAGGTCTGCGCGTCCTGCAGCTGATGGCCCTGTTCGCCGGCCGCCACGCCCTGGCAGGTCTTCGCGCCGGAGGTGTTGTACAGGGCGGCGAGCATGCCCTTGGCATGGACCGCGCTCACGTAGGCCCCCAGGTCGGGATCGAAGCCGGGCTGCTGGGAGCCGCCCCAGCGCGCGGCGCCCTGGATCTGCCCGCTGCCGATGCGCGACATCCAGCAATCGTCGACCCACAGCAGGGTATAGCCCGACGCGACCAGCCCCGTCGCGCGCATCGCCTCGGCCTGGTCGAGCATGAAATGCTGGAACGAATAATTGGCGCGCGCGCTGCCGTCGGTGGGCGCCTGGGCCGTGCACTGGAAGCGGGCCCAGTTGTTGAAGCCCATCGGCGGGGTCGCCGCCAGCGGCGTGCTGGTATTGGCAGCCACGGTATCGGCATGGGCCGGCAGGTTCAGGCAGAGCGGCAGGGCGAGCAGCGCGCTCGATGCGAGGCGCGGTAAGCGGGTACGCATGCGATTCTCCTCGGGAACGGAGCGAGGCCGGCGCCAGATTTGGCCGTGACGCGCTCCGGTTGCACAGCGGAACGAAGGGGCAAGCTGTTGCCGAATTGCGGCTTCCCCCGGGATGGATGTGGATTCCTAATCAATCGATGCCGAAGCGGGATCCGTGCTCCGGGTCGGGCCGCCGCCTGGGAATCGGCGGCCCGAACCTGTCAATTGAGGCGCTGCCCGCTGTCCGCGTCGAACAGGTGCATGTGCTCGGGCGGCAATTCGAGGCCCAGCTCGATGCCGGGCCTGTCGATCGTCCGGTCGCGGGTGGTCAGGCACCAGGTCGCATCGGCCAGCTTGCCGTACACATGGGTTTCCGCCCCGGTCGGCTCCACCACGTCGACCGACAGGCGCAGCGCGCGCTCGCCGTTCGACCAGGCGATCTCCTCCGGGCGCACGCCGAGCGTGACGCGCCTGCCCGCGAGCGCGCCCGGCAGATCGGCGGGCAGCGGCACGCGCGTGCCGTCGGCGAGCCGCAGCGTGGGGAGATCCCGCGAAGCCTCGACCGTGCCGTCCACGAAATTCATCGCCGGCGAACCGAGGAAGCCGGCGACGAAGCGGTTGGCGGGGCGATCGTAGAGTGCCAGCGGCGCGCCGATCTGCTCGATGCGTCCGGCATTCATCACCACGATGCGGTCGGCCATGGTCATCGCCTCGACCTGGTCGTGCGTGACATAGACCACCGTGTTGCGCAGCCGCTGGTGCAGCGCCTTGATCTCGGTGCGCATCTGCACGCGCAGCTTGGCGTCGAGATTCGACAGCGGCTCGTCGAACAGGAACAGCGCGGGTTCGCGCACGATCGCGCGCCCCATCGCCACGCGCTGCCGTTGCCCGCCCGACAGCGCGCGCGGCAGGCGATCGAGATAGTCGGACAGGTTCAGCATCCTGGCCGCCGCTCGGATCCTCGGTTCGTAGTCCTGCCGGGCCTCCTTGCGGATCCTCGGGCCGAACGCGATGTTCTCGTGCACGCTCAGGTGGGGATACAGCGCGTAGCTCTGGAACACCATCGACACGTTGCGCCGCTGGGGCGACAACTCGTTGGCACGCGTGCCGCCGATCCGCAGCTCGCCGTCGCTGATGTCCTCGAGGCCGGCGATCATCCGCATCAGGGTGCTCTTGCCGCAGCCGGACGGCCCGACCAGGACCACGAATTCGCCATCGTCGATATGCAGGTCGATGCCGTGCACCACCTGCGCCGCGCCGTAGCGCTTGGAGAGGCCTTGCAACTGGACTTCCGCCATGTCTTTTCCTTTCGAGCCCTGGCCCGGGTGGGGTGTCAGAACGATTCAAGCGTGAGTTCGGCCGCCATCAGCCGGTTGCCGGCGAGCAGGCCGCCGTCGACCGGCAGCATCACGCCGGTGATCATCCTCGCCTGCTCCGAGGCGAGGAACAGCACGGCATCGGCGATATCGTCCGGGTTCGGGAAGTCGCCCAGCGGATACCACTTGCGCAGCTTCTCGAGCACGGCCGGATCCTTGGCGATGCGCGCCTCCCAGGCCTGCGTCTTGACGGTGCCCGGGCAGACGATATTGGCGCGGATGCCGAACTGGCCGAACTCGGTCGCGAGCGCCCGGGTATAGCTGACGAGCCCGGCCTTCGCCGCGCTGTAGGCGGGGTGCCCGAGGCTGGTGGCGCCGTTCACGGAGCCGATCACCACGATGTTGCCGCGCCGGCGCTCGATCATCGAGGCGCGCACGGCTTCCACCGAGTAGTAGGTGCCGTTCAGGTTGAGATCGATATCGCGGCGCCAGTCGGCATCGCGCGTGCTGGCGAGCGAGCCGGCGACGGCCGCTCCCGCGTTGGCGACCAGGATCCCGACCGGGCCCGCCTCGCGCACCGCCGCGTCGACGGCGGCACGCACGGCTTCGCCGTCGGTGAGATCGGCGACCACCGGGCGCACGCCGGGGAGGGCGGCCAGCGCGGCGCCATCGCGATCGAGCGCGAGCACGGTATCGCCTTGCTCGACGAAGCGGCGACACAGCACGCGACCGATTCCGCCGCAGGCGCCGGTGACCAGAACGACATGATTCATGGGATTGTTTCTCCGAGGTTTGGAATGCATGGGCGCTGCGCCCCGATCTCGTCCCGATGCTTCGCAGTTCGTGAAAATTATATACACGAGCATCGGCGCCGTTGCTTATGGATTGCCCCAGGTTTGCCTGGATGAGCAGAATATAAGCGGAAAACGCTGGGAAAAAAATCTCAACGGGCTCGTGACATTTTTATTTTTGCTCTGTAGGATTTTTACAAGGACGGACATCGAGAGCCGTCCATCACATCATGACGAGGGGTGCCCCATGCGATTTTCCCGGTCGACCATCACGAGACTCTGCGGGTTCGCCGCCGGCGCGCTGGCCGTCTGCCTGGCGAGCCAGGCGGTGCGGGCCGACACCGTGCGAGTCACGGTCGCGCACTACAGCGACGCCACCGCGCCGTACTTCGAGAAGATGGCGCGCGGCTTCGAGCAGGCCAACCCGGGCACCACCATCAAGATCGAGGACGTCAACTGGGACACCCTGCAGCAGAAGCTGCAGACCGATATTTCCGGCGGCGCCAATGCCGACCTGGCGATCGTCGGCACGCGCTGGCTGCCGGACTTCGTGCGCGACGAGCTGACCGAGCCGCTCGACGGCTACATGAACGCGGCGTTCCGCGACCGCTTCATCGGCTCGCTGCTCGCGCCCGGCGAAGTGGGTGGCAAGCTGTACGGGCTGCCGATCGCGGGATCGGCGCGCGCGCTGTACTACAACAAGACCCTGCTCGCGAAAGTCGGTTATCCGAACGGACCGGCCAGCTGGGACGACGTGGTGGCCGCCGCGAGGAAGCTGAAGGCCCAGGGCATCTCGGGCTTCGGCCTGCAGGGCAAGGAGATCGAGACCGACGTGTATTTCTATTACGCGCTCTGGTCGTACGGCGGCGAGGTAGTCGGCAAGGACGGCAAGGCGGCCTTCAACGGCCCCGCCGGCATCAAGGCCGCCCAGCTCTACCGCTCGATGATCGATGCCGGCCTGACCGAGCCGGGCGTGACCGGCTACAACCGCGAGGACGTGCAGAATCTGTTCAAGCAGGGGCGCGTCGCGATGGTGATCTCGGCGCCTTTTCTCGCCAGGCAACTGAACAAGGAGGTGCCGAACCTGAAATACGGCATCACCGGGATCCCCGTCGGCACCGTGCACGCGACCTATGCAGTGACGGACTCGATCGTGATGTTCCGCAATTCGAAGGTGAAGAAGAGCGCGTGGAAGTTCCTCGACTACCTGTTCACCAAGGGCCCGCGCGTGGAGTTCACGCGCACCGAGGGTTTCCTGCCCACCACCAAGGCCGAGGCGGCCGACCCCGCGCTGGGCGATGCGGATACCCGGGCCTTCGTCGCGCTGCTGCCGAGCGCGCATTTCGCGCCCACCATTTCCGGCTGGGAAGACACCGCCCGGGCGGTCACGAACGCGGTGCAGGCGATCTACCTGGGACGCGCGCAACCGGCCGCCGCGCTGAACGCCGCGGCCAGCGAGGCGAACCATGCGCTCGGACACTGATGCGCGCGCCGCGGGGCTGGCTTCGGGCGAGGCGGTGCTCACGCGCCGCGCGCCGGTGAGGCGCCGAGGCGGCAGGGCCATGCCGCGCTCCACGCTGCCCTGGCTGCTGATCGTGCCGAGTCTGTTGCTGGCGCTGCTGATCATCTCCTATCCGGTCTTCAACATCATCTACCAGTCGCTGCATGAGGTCTCGCGCTTCGGCACGGTTCGCGGCTTCAGCGGGCTCGACAATTTCCGCGCCGTGTTCGCCGATCCGGTCTTCATCGGCTCGCTGTGGCGCACCGTGTACTGGACCGCCTGCGTGGTCGGCGGGACCGTGCTGATCTCGGTGCCGGTGGCGCTGGTGCTGAACCAGGATTTCCACGGGCGCGGCCTGGCGCGCACCATCGTGATGCTGCCGTGGTCGGTCTCGCTGACCATGACCGCGGTGGTTTGGCGCTGGGCCTTCAACGACGACTACGGCATGGTCAACGTCACGCTGCAGCGCCTGCACCTGATCGGCGCGCCGCTGCACTGGCTCGCCACGCCCGGGCTGGCCTTCACCGCGGAAATCCTGGTCGGCATCCTGGTCTCGATCCCGTTTACGGTGACGATCCTGCTCGGCGGGCTGTCCTCCATCCCGGCCGACATCTACGAGGCCGCGCAGATCGACGGCGCCGGCGCCTGGCAGCGTTTCCGGCGCCTGACGCTGCCGCTGCTGCGGCCGTTCATCAACATGGCGATCCTGCTGAACGTGATCTACGTGTTCAATTCCTTCCCGATCATCTGGGTGATGACGCAGGGCGGCCCCGACGAGAGCACCCATATCCTGGTCACCTACCTCTACGAGTTGGGCTTCCGCCTCGGCCACCCGGGGCAGGCGGCGGCGGTGTCGCTGATCATGCTGGCGATCCTGTTGCTGTTCTCGATGATCTACCTGTGCATCCAGCCGAAGCACGAGGAGGCCGCATGAACGCCAAGGGCAAGCGCACGCTGTGGTGCTGGCTGGTCCTGTCGCCGCTGGTGATCGTGATCCTGTTCCCGTTCGCGGTGATGCTGTTTACCGCGCTCAAGCCGGCCGACGAGGTGTTCGTCTACCCGGCGCGCTGGCTGCCGAACCACTGGCGCTGGCAGAACTTCGTCGACATGTGGCAGGCCGCCAACTTCGGCGTGGCGCTGCGCAACAGCCTGGTGATCAGCTTCCTGTCCACCGCGCTGGCGCTCGCGGTCAGCCTGCCCGCCGCCTACGCGCTGGCGCGCCTGCCGTTTCGCGGACGCGGCGCCTATCGGCAGTTCCTGCTGCTCACCCAGATGCTCTCGCCGATCCTGCTGGTGGTCGGGCTGTTCCGGCTCGCCGCGATGATTCCCTACGGCGACGGCAACCTGGTCGATTCGAAGATCGGCGTGATCGTCTCGTACGCGGCGTTCAACATCGCCTTCGCGGTCTGGATGCTGTCCTCGTACTTCGAGACGGTGCCGCGCGATCTCGAGGAATCGGCCTGGTTGGAGGGTTGCGGGCGCGGCGCGGCGGTGCTCAAGGTGTTCCTTCCCCTGACCGTGCCGGCGATGGTGGTGGCCGCGATCTTCACCTTCATCAATGCCTGGAACGAGTTCGCCGTGGTCTACACGCTGATCCGCTCGCCTGAGAACAAGACGCTGACCGTGCAGGTGACCGACATGGTGGCCGGCAAGTACGTGGTCGAGTGGCAACTGGTGATGGCGGCGACGTTGTGCGCCACGCTGCCGGTGTCGATCGTGTTCGCCTGGCTGCAGCGCTTCATGGTCAAGGGCCTGGCGATGGGGGCCGTGAAATGACGGGCCCGGCGGAAAGCCGCCGGCGCGCCCCGAAGCCCGGCGCCAGGCCGATGCTGCTGGTCGGCAGCTATGCCGAGGGTGGCGACGACGGGATCCACGTCTACCGGTTCGATACGGCATCGGGCGCGCTCGAGCGCGTCTTCGCGATCCCCGCGGCGAATTCGTCCTACCTGGTTGCGAGCCGCGACGGCCGCCATGTCTATGCGGTCAACGAACTGCCGGGCGGCGGCGCCTCGCCCGGCATCGCCACCGTGACGGGGATGGTCAGCGCCTACGCGTTCGACGCAACGAGCGGCACGCTCACGCTGCTCGATCGCGTGTCCTCGCACGGCCAGGATCCGTGCCACCTGAGCCTGTCGCCGGACGGTCGCCACCTGGCGCTCGCCAATTACTCGGTCGCCGCCGATCCGGGCGGCAGCGTGACGGTCCTGCCGATCGCCGCCGACGGCCGGTTCGGTGCCGGCGCGGCGAGCGTGCGCCTCAAGGGCAGCGGCCCCGTAAGCGGGCGCCAGGACAGCGCGCACGCGCATTCGGTGGTGTTCGCGCCGGACGGCCGTCATCTGTTCGCGCTCGATCTCGGCGCCGACCGGATCCTGCGCTGGCGCTTCCAGGGCGAGGCGCCGGACAAGCCCGCGCAGCTGGTCGATCCCGTCTGGCTGCAGGTCCGGCCCGGTTCCGGGCCGCGGCATCTGCGCTTCGGCCCGGAGGGGCGTTTTGCGTACGTGATGAACGAGCTGGACGCGAGCATCGATGTCTATCGCCATCACGACGGCCTGCTGAGCCTGGCCCAGCATGTGCCGATGACGGAGCCCGGCTTCGGCGGCGGCGTGGCCGGCTCGGCGCTGCACTTCTCGCCGGACCGGCGCTTCCTGTATGCCAGCAACCGCGGCGATGCCGACCAGATCCTCGTCTACGCGGTCGATCGTGCCAGCGGAATGCTGAAGGAGGCAGGGCGCCAATCCTGCCTCGGCAGGACGCCCCGGGAGTTCGCGATCGATCCGGGCGGCGGCTGGCTGATCGTCGGCAACCAGGGAAGCGACGCGTTGCGCGTCTTTCGCCGCGACCAGGAATCGGGGCGGCTCGATCCCGAACCCGGCAAGGTCACGATCGGCAGGCCGGCGGGTTTCGCGTTCGTGTCGTCCGGGTAGATTTTTTCGCCTTTTCACTTAGTTTTGCTAATAAAAAATAACGAATCGGATGGGCTGGATCCCGGGCCGATCGCGTCACGGCCTTGAATAACAAGACTGGCGGCAACCACATCGCCGCCGATATCACGAGGGCAGGTATGGCTACGAGTCGAAGGAACTTCCTGGCATTGACGAGCTTGATGCCGGTGCTGGCCGCATGCGGTGGCGGCGATGATGGAAACGACGGCGGCGCGACGCCGCTATCGGCCGGATCGACGGGAAGCGCGTCGTCATCGGCCGCCGCGATCGAGCCGCGGCCGAGCGTGCGCGCACGGCACACCTTCTCGTTCAGCAGCGACGGCGCGCAATTCCTGCTGGACAAGCAGGCATTCCAGATCCGCAGCGGCGAGATGCATCCCGCGCGCATCCCGGTCGAATACTGGCGTCATCGCATCCGCATGGCCAAGGCGATGGGGATGAACACCATCGCGCTCTACATCATGTGGAATTACCACGAGTCGGAACCCGGAGTATTCGACTTCCAGACCGACAACCGCGATATCGTCGCCTTCATCCGGCTCTGCCAGGACGAGGACATGTGGGTGCTGCTGCGCCCGGGGCCCTATGTCTGCGGCGAGTGGGACCTCGGCGGCCTGCCGTCCTACCTGCTGCGCCATGCCGATATCCAGCTGCGGGTCGATTCGGCCACCGACGCGCGCTACATGGCGGCCGTCTCGCGCTACATCGCGCGCCTCGTGCCGATGATCGCGCCGCTGCTGGTGTCCAGCGGCGGCCCGATCCTGATGATCCAGATCGAGAACGAGTTCGGCTCCTACGCGAGCGATCCGGCCTACATGGAGGAGGTTCGCCAGCTCTGGGTGCAAGGCGGGATCAACGGGCCGTTCTATACCGAGGATGGCCTGACGCAACTCGAGCAGAACCAGTCCAACGTGAAGGGCGGCGCGATCGCGCTCAGCGACGGCACCGCCGACGGCATCGCCGCGGCCCGCGCGCGTTATCCCGACGTGCCGGCGATGGCGGGCGAGGTGTACCCCGGCTGGCTCACGCACTGGGGCGATCCGGTGCTGCAGGGCACCGCCACCGACATCTCGGCCACACTGGACGCCCTGATGAGCCGGAAGCTGTCCTTCAACCTGTACGTGATCCACGGCGGCACCAGCTTCGGTTTCTTCTCCGGGGCGAACACCGATACGGGCAGCGGCGAGTATCAGCCGGACATCACCAGCTACGACTACGCCGCGCCGATCAGCGAGCAGGGCGTGGCCACCGAGCACTACACGCGCTACCGCAAGCTGATCGGCGGCTATCTTCGCGCGCCGCTGCCCGCCGTGCCCGATCCGGTGCCGACCCTGGCGCGCACCGACACGATCACGCCTGCGCCGTTCGCCTCCTTGTGGGACAACCTGCCGGCCGCCTTGCCGGCGGCCTCCACCGAGCGGCCCCAGCCCTTCGAGATGTACGGCCAGGCATTCGGCCTGGCGCTCTACCGCAAGACCTTGCCGGCCTACGCCGGCGGCGTGCTGACGGTCAGCGAGGTGCACGACTACGCGACGGTCTTCATCGGCGGGCAGTATGCCGGCGGCATCTCCCGCGCGGCGCTGCCGGCCGACTACGCGCGCAGCTTCAATCTCACGCATCACCAGCCGCTGAGCCTGCCGGCCGGCCCGGCGAACTCGCCGGCGCCGGTCCTCGACCTGCTGGTCGAGGGCATGGGCCGGGTGAACTACGGCCATGCGATGGTCGATCGCAAGGGCATCCTCGAGTCGGTCTCGCTGCAATCCGGCGGCGGCAGCCAGGAACTGCTGGGCTGGGAGGTTCGCCTGCTGCCGCTCGACGCCGGGTTCCTGGCCGGCTTGCGGCCCGTCGTCAGCGACCCGCGCCGCGGCGGCCTGTTCTTCAGGACGACGTTCCAGCTCGACGCGAGCGCCGATACCTATCTCGACATGAGCCGCTGGACCAAGGGCCATGTCTGGGTCAACGGCCGCCATCTGGGGCGCTACTGGGCGATCGGGCCGCAGCACCGGCTCTATTGCCCGGCGCCCTGGCTGCGCCAGGGCAGCAACGAGGTGCTGGTGTTCGACCTGCACCAGACCGACAGCCAGCCGATCGCGTTTGCCGCCACGCTGGCCTGAGCACCCGGCTGCCGGCTGCGGCCGGCGCTGGTTCGATCCGTTTCCACCCGGGAGGGAAATCAATCATGAAATCGATGCAAGGCCGGCTCGCGACGATCGCCGGCACCAGCCTGTTGTGCATGGCCGCGAGCGCCCAGACGGCGAGTTTCAGCGTAGGCCCGTCGGTGGCCGCGAGTCCGGTGTCGGATAGTCCGAACTCGCTGTTCATCGATCGCGACGGCAGCTTCTATGCGCAGAACGCGCTCTCGCAATACGACGACAATCCCGACAACCATTACTGGAAGTTCTACAGCGGCGCCGATGTCGACAATCTGAGCGAGGCCAGGGCCCATTCGCAGTACGACACGCGCGTGCTCTGCAACGACCGGAACCCGGTCGCGATCGCGCTGTTCGGGCAGCCCGTGACATCGCGCACCGGGTATACGCAGGCCGACTATTGCGACCTGGTCGGCGTGTGGGTGGATCCCGATTCGGGCAATTGGTACGGCGTGGTCCATAACGAACTGTTCGGCAACGATCCCCGCGTCGACGCCATCTCGTACGCGATTTCCACCGACCAGGGCGCGAACTGGACGCTCCAGGATCCGATCCTGACCTCACCCTACGGGCGCGGCGACCCAAAGACGCCGTATTACTACTACGGCGACGGCGACCCGCGCCTCTACGTGGACAACGTGGGCGGCTATTTCTACATCTTCTACACGAGTCGCATCCAGGGGCAGAACGGCAATCCGGGCGGCTTCGACAACTACATGTGGGCACACGCGGCGCGCGCGCCGATCAAGGACAAGATGAAGCCCGCGTCGTGGCAGAAGTTCTACGCCGGAAAGTGGCAGCAGGTGCCCGGCACGAACTGGACCTGCGATGCCGCCACGGCCGCCGCCACGCCCTGCACGACGGCGCCGGTGTCCAGTTCGCTCGAATCCAACATCGCGGGACCGACCAGCGATCTCGGCGCGCAAGGTGGGCCGGCCGCCGACGGGACCGGCAGCGAGCGCTTCGTGCCGCCGGCGCAAGGGGCGGGCGACCTGCTGTCCGCCGGCTACACGAACGGCACGATGCGCGTCATGAACGTGGCATGGAACCTGTATCTGCAGAAGTACGTCGCCGTGGCCGAGGATCGCGCGATCACGAAGCCCGGCACGCGCGATTTCGACTACAACGGCCCCGCATCGACCCTGAAGTTCTACGTCTCCGACGACCTGGCGACGCAGCAGTGGCGCTTCGCCGGCAGCGTGCCGTACCAGACCGCCTCCTGGTATCGCTGGTTCACCGACAGCGTCTCGAAGACCGCCTCCGACACGCTGGGCAATCGCTTCCGCACGTATTGCGTGTACGGAAAATGCCAGACCTACGGCGCGGAATATGCCGACGTGACGATCACGCCTGATGCGAGCCGCGATGCGGCGTCGCTCGCTTACGCCGATGCGGGCGGCATGCACCTCGCCGTCAAGTCGGCCCCGGTGCAGGCCTACATCGTGCATCCCGGCAACGGCGGCACCAATCTGCCCGCCGCAGCCTCGGGCGCCTGGACCTTGGGCGCGCTCGGCGACGGTTTCTTCACACTGCAACTGGGCGGCCGCTATCTCGGGGTGGGGAGCGGCAATGCGGGAAGAGCCTGGGGCGCGGCACCGGTCTGGTCGTCCTCGGCGGGCGGCGTGCAGCAGCAGTGGTACTTCCAGAAGATCGGCAGCGGCGGCTCGGGCGGCTATCGCATCGTCAATCGCTACAGCGGCCTGGCGCTGAACGTGTCGGGCACGGCGCTGACATCGGACCTGGCCGGCGTGACCACGGTGCCGATCCGCAGCTGGGATGCCGCCGCCGGCGCATCGATCCCGGTCTGGCCGCAGGCGGGGCAGGCCTTGCGGCTGGTTGCGCGCTAGGCTTGCGATTGGCCTGCGCCATGCTTCCCGGCGCAGGCCCGATCGCTGCCGCCGTTACCTGCCGGCCGCGGACGGCCGAGAGAACGGCGAGACCAGGCTCGACGCGGCGGTCGAACGGCGTTCGCTCAGGACTTGCGAGAGAAACAGCGCTTGCGGGTAAACCGACTTGATGAAGTCGACATACTGCGAGGTCCGCGCGCCGGTGGACAGGCTATCGCTGCCGCCGTTGGTGTCGGCGATGATGGTCCAGATACCGCTATGCAATTGCCACCACGCCGATCCGCTGTCGCCCGACGCGGTCCGGGTCCAGGCGTCGATGCCCTTGGACGGATCCCGGCCGACCGATGTCTTGAACGCTGCGCCGATCCCGTGATCGTTTTCGAAGATCGACGAAATCGTCGCCGCCCCGGCGGCGCGGCGCGGGCCCGACTTCGGGAAATAACCGCCGTTCGAGCCGCCGGTGCCGGTTCCCCAGGAGCCATAACCGGCAAACCAGACTTCCTTGTTCAATTCGCCTTCGTTATCCGACAGGTCGTAAAGAACCGGGCGTGCCACCTTGCTGCCGTTTTGATCGAGAATATCCGCGATCTTGGGCAATTGAATCAATGCAATGTCGGTGGAAGCGCCGCCGAAACCCGGCGTATTGGAAAAACGATATGGCCCGGTGGTATATGAGCCTTGACCCGAAGCGATGGTTCGCTCTTTCCAGTCGGTGAACTTGAAATTGCCCTTGCCCGTTTGCTGGGTCCCCTCGGTGCAATGCGCGGCCGTGAGCAGGAATACCGACTTGCCGTCCGCGGAATCGCCGAGCCAGGTGGCCGTGCAGGCGCCCCCGGGCGTGTCCAGGTGCCCGGCGGAAAGGAACTGCGGCGCATAGCTCTGTACGCGCTGGGGTTCCAGCGCCGTGGCGATGGTGCCCGGAATATCCTTCAGGTTGCCGCCGTTCGCGGTAAATACGTCGTCGCTGATGACAATTGCCTGCGCCTGGGAAAGCGAGAGAAAACCCAGGGTTGCCAGTGTGAGCCTGGAAATATTCACAATAAATTCTCCGAATTGATAATTGCGAAGACTTCGCCAATGGGATTGGCGAGCGCAATCTATCACGGGATATCGTGAATGTAATTCTTCGTAAAAATCGACATCAATTCATTAATTTATTATCGAGCCTTTGATAATTCGATCATTGCGGGGCATCTCAGGCGTGGCCGCCATGCCGGGCCGCCACCGGCCAGACCCCCATCGCCACCTCGATCATCCGCTCCAGCACCTCGCGCCCGGCCCCCGCCTGGGGCAAGCCCAGTACCGCCTGGAACACGCCGAGGAAGTGCCAGGCCAGCGCCTCCACGTCGGCATCGGCCGGCAGTTCGCCGCCGGCCACCGCCTCGTTCAGCAAAGCCACCAGCACCTCGCGCTGCCGCCGCGCGCCGTCGAGCGCGGCTTCCTGCCCGGCCGGCGGCAGGTCCACGCGCTCGGCGCA
The DNA here is from genome assembly GCF_007828315.1 of Burkholderia sp. SJZ089. Classification (NCBI taxonomy): domain Bacteria; kingdom Pseudomonadati; phylum Pseudomonadota; class Betaproteobacteria; order Burkholderiales; family Burkholderiaceae; genus Burkholderia; species Burkholderia sp. SJZ089. Next base: position 106,140 of record NZ_VIUM01000005.1, read on the forward strand.
GCTGCGCGTCAGCAGGCAGCCCGGCGGGCGCTGCGGGGATGCCACCGGCAGCATGCCGCGCAGCAGCGTCTGCAGCTTCTCGCGCGCCGTGCTTCCCTCGGCCGAATTCATGCGGCGCAGCACGCGCTCGGTGTAGGTGGCCAGCGCGACCTGGAACAGGCCGTCCTTGTCGCGAAAGCGCTGGTAGAGACTCGAGCGCGACAGGCCCGTCGCCTCGGTCAGGTCGCTGATCGAGGCCGCCGCGTAACCATGGCGCCAGAACACCTGGATCGCCGCGTCGATGACCACCGCCTCGTCGTATTGGGGCTTGCCGCTCATGAGCTTCTTTTTCGTGATGGGGAAGGCGCCGCTTGGCGCATCCGCTAGATGGATCGATCGTTCCATCATATAGCGAAACGATGACGATCGCCGCGTGCCGCTCAGGCCGCCGACAGCACGCGCACGATCTCCTTCCACAGATGATTGCCGGCGGGCGGCAGCCGCCGGCCCGCTCGTGTGATCACGTAGCGGTCGAAGCCACGCGCGATCGGGTGGTTGAGGGCAATCGCGCGCACTTCGCCGCGCGCGATTTCGCGGCTGGCGGCGCGCCGCGTCATGAAGGCGATGCCGAGCCCCTCGGCGGCCAGCAGCAGGGTGGTGGAGAAACGATCGCAGCGGAACCTGGGCGTCAGCACCAGCCGCTCGGCATCGAGCATCGCGTCGAGATGCTGTTGCACCGCGAACTGCGGCTCCAGGAACACCAGGTCCTGGTCCGCCAGATCGCCGATCGAGATCGTGTTGCGCCGCGCCAGGCGATGCCCGCGCGGCACGATCGCGCACAGCGGATCGCTCTGGATGCGCCGCATCTGCAAGGCCGGATCGCGCTGCAGGCCGACCGCGAGGCAGATGTCGACCTGGTCCTCGCGCACCAGGCGGATCAACTCCGAGAGTGGCGCGCTGCGCAATTCCAGCGTGATGTCGGGGAAGCGCTGGCTGAAGGGCTTGAGCACGCCGCCGACGAATTCGGCCACGAAGCCCTCGGCGATGCCGATCGTCAAGCGCCCGCGCCGCAGCGCGCGATAGTCCTGCAACTGTTGCCGGAAGCGCCGCGCATTGCGTTCGCGCTCGCGATGGTAGTCGACCATCGCCAGGCCGACCTCGGTCAGCGCCACCGAGCGGCCCTTGCGCGATACCAGCGGCAGGCGCAGTTGGCGCTGCAGCAGCGCGATCTGGCGGCTGACCGTGGAGACGTTGACGTCGAGCGAGTCGGCCGCGCCGCGCATGCTGCCGTGGGTGGCGACGGCCTCGAGATAGGCGAGGGTGCGTTCGCTGATGAGCGGATCGTCGTCGAGCAAGGCGGTTCCGTCTGTTGCAGGAAAAGCAACATATTCGCATGTGACGGCACCGCCTTCAAGGCGAGGCCGCGCGCATAATCGCGGCGCGTACCGCCGACAAGGCCATCATTTTCCGCCCGCAAGAGGCCGCTCATGAACCGACTGTTCTCCAGCCTGACCGAACTCGAACCGCTCGACGAGGACATGCGCTACCTGCGCCACGCGCTGCACCGCCAGCCCGAGCTGGCCTTCGCCGAGCAGGAAACGGCGCGCGAGGTGGCCGCGCGCCTGCGTGACTACGGCTACGAGGTGCATACCGGAATCGCCGGCACCGGCGTGGTGGGGGTATTGCGCGCAGGCGGGGGCACGCGCTCGATCGGCCTGCGCGCCGACCTCGATGCCTTGCCGATCACCGAGGAAAACGGCTTCGCGCACGCGAGCTGCGTGCCGGGGCGCATGCACGCCTGCGGCCACGACGGCCATACCGCGATGCTGATGGGCGCGGCCCGGCATCTGGCGCGAACGCGCCGCTTCGACGGCACGCTGAACCTGATCTTCCAGCCGGCCGAGGAACGCGGCTACGACAGCGGCGCGAAGCGCATGGTCGAGGCGGGGCTGTTCGAGCGCTTCCCTTGCGATGCGGTGTTCGGCATGCACAATCACCCGGGCCAGCCGCAAGGCCGGCTGATGTTCCGCGCCGGCGACTTCATGGCGGCCGGCGATCGCGTCTTCATCACCATCGAGGGCGAGGGCGGCCACGCCGCGCGCCCGCACCAGACGCACGATCCGGTGGTGGCCGCCGCCGCCATCGTCACCGCCTTGCAGACGGTGGTGGCGCGCAACGTCGATCCCTCGCGCGCGGCGGTGGTCACGGTGGGCATGCTCAATGGCGGCCACGCGCCGAACGTGATCCCGCATCGCGTGCAGATGAGCCTGAGCGTGCGCTCCTTCGATGCCGACACGCGCGCGCTGCTGCGCCGACGCATCGAGACCCTGGTTTCGATGCAGGCGGCCAGCTTCGATGTGGAGGCGAAGATCGACTATGTCGAGGGCTACCCGGTGGTCCACAACCACGCGGCAGAGACCGCCTTCGCGATCGAGGTGGCGAGGGAGGTGGTGGGCGAGGGGAATGTCGAGGCCAACATGGAGCCGCTGATGGGCAGCGAGGATTTCGCCTACCTGTTGCAGGCCCGGCCCGGCTGCTTCCTGCGCATCGGCAACGGCCCCGCGACGGGCGGCCGTGTGCTGCACAGCCCGACCTACGATTTCAACGACGACAACCTGGTGGTGGGCGCCGCGTACTGGTCGCGGCTGGTCGAGCGCTATCTCGACCCCACGCGCGCCTGAGCCGCGCGTCTCGGCAGGCCCGGTGGCGGCCAGGAGGAACGCGCCGGCGGCTAGGCCGCCAGGTCGGCCGTCACGGCTGACGACACCCAGTCGATGAAGGTGCGCACCGCCGCGTTCACGCGCGCCTGCGGATAGACGATCGAGACCGGCACGCTCGCGCAGCGCAGCTCGGCCAGCACTTCCCTGAGCCGCCCGCTGCGCAGGTAGGCAGCGGCCGCGAAGGCCGAGATCTGGATCAGGCCCAATCCCTCCAGCGCGCATTGCAGATACGCTTCGGTTTCGTTGACGGCATAGCGGCTCGACAGCGTTATCGCGCGCGCCTCGCCGTCCACCCGGAAACGCCAGTCGAGCGGCCGCCCGGTCGCGTTCGACAGGTAGTTGACGATGCGGTGCTCGCCCAGCGCATCGATCGAAGCCGGCTCGCCTTCGCGCTCCAGGTAACGCGGCGAGGCGCAGGTGATCCACGCCAGCTCGCCGAGCCGGCGCGCCACCAGCGAGGAATCGGCCAGTTCGCCGGTACGGATCACGCAATCGATGCCCTCGTGGATCAGGTCGGCCGGCCGGTCGCTCAGGCCCAGCACCAGTTCGATCCCGGGGTAGCGCGCCTCGAACGCCGCCAGCCGCGGCAGCACGCAGGCACGGCCGATCACGCCGGGCAGGTCGACGCGCACGCGCCCGCGCGGCGCGTGCGCCTCGCTCAGCAGGGCGCGCTCGGCGCTGGCGATCTCGCCGAGGATCGCACGGCACGAGGCCAGGTAACGTTCGCCGGCCTCGGTCAGGCTCAGGCTGCGGGTGCTGCGCCTGAGCAGCGGCGTGCCGAGGTAGGCCTCGAGCTGCTTGACCGTGGTGGTGACCGAGGAGCGCGGCAGCGACAGCGTTTCGGCGGCCTTGCTGAAGCTGCGCGCCTCGACGACGCGCACGAAGGTCGTCATCGCGTGAAGTTTGTCCATGGGAGCCGGGCAGACGGGGAGGTTCCGCCACTCTAGCCGAAGATGGCCGCCACGCGAATCGCGCCGCCCCGCGGTTGCTCGCCCACGCGTTCTGTGTTCAAGCCGGCCGAACAATGGCCGGCCCGCCCGCCGCTAAGCTTCGCTCCTGTCCCGACACGGGCTTTGCGAATGGAGAACGAAGATGGCGAATACCGGCAATATCCAGCATGACGAAACGATCCTGGTCCTGGGCGCGGGCGAACTCGGCATGGCCATGCTGCGCGCGCTGGCGCGGCGGGCAGCGGCGAGCGGCGGTGGTACGCGCCTGAGCGTGCTGCTGCGGGCGGCCACCCTGGCCTCGACCGATCCCGCCAAACAGCACGACCTGGCCGAACTGCGCGCGCTCGGCATCGCGATCGTGACCGGCGACCTGGCCAGCCAGTCGCGCGAGCAGCTCGCGGTGCTGTTCCGGCCTTACCACACGGTGGTCTCCTGCACCGGCTTCGTCGGCGGGCCGGGCGTGCAGCGCAAGCTGGCCGGCGCCGCGCTCGATGCCGGCGTGCAGCGCTATTTCCCCTGGCAGTTCGGCGTCGACTACGACGTGATCGGCCGCGGCAGCGCCCAGGACCTGTTCGACGAACAACTGGACGTGCGCGAGATGTTGCGCGCGCAACGAGCCACCGAATGGGTGATCGTCTCGACGGGGATGTTCACGAGCTTCCTGTTCGAGCCCGCGTTCGGCGTGGTCGACCTGGCGACGCACACCGTGCATGCGCTGGGCAGCGAGGACACCGCAGTGACCCTCACCACGGCCGACGACATCGGCGCGCTGACGGCCGAGGTGCTGTTCGCCGAGCCGCGCATCGCCGACCAGGTGGTCCACGTGGCGGGCGACACCGTCACCTATCGCGAGCTGGCCGATGCGCTTGAACGCTGGAGCGGCCGGCGCGTCAGGCGCGAGACCTGGAGCGTGCCCGAGCTGCAGCGGCAACTGGCCGAGGCGCCCGGCGACGCGCTGCGCAAGTATCGCGTGGTATTCGCGCAGGGGCGCGGCGTGGCCTGGGACAAGCGGCAAACCTTCAACGCGGAGCAGGGCATCGCGGTGACGGGGCTGCAGGCCTGGATGAAAGCGCGGCTGCCGAGCCCCGCCGGGATGGCCGGCTGACAGCGCAGCGGGCTCAGTTGTCGGCGCCGCGCCGCCATGCGCCGGGCGTCATGCCGAGCGTCTTTGCGAACACGCGGCTCAGGTGGCTCTGGTCGGCGAAGCCGCACGCCAGCGCGATCTCGGCCAGCGTCATGCGGGTGCCCTCGATCATGCCGCGCGCCTGCGCGGTGCGCTGTTCGAGCAGCCATTGATGCGGCGTGCGGCCGGTGGTGCGGGCGAACGCGCGGATGAAATAGCTGCGCGACAGATTGCATTCGCGCGCGATATCGGCGATCGACGAGCCCGCGTGCGTGCGCAGCAGGAGCAGTTCCTTGGCCAGCGTTTCCTGGCGGGCGCTGAGCCGCCCCTTGGCGGGTTCGCCGCGCTTGCGCAGGCTGCCGTACTGGCGCGCCAGATGCATGCCGATCGCCAGGCTCAACTGCTCGGCGAACAGCGCGTCGGGGCCGTTCGGCGTGTCCAGGCTGGCCGCGAAGGCGGCGCCGAGATGGCTGAGCACCGGGTCCTGCTGCCCGGCGGCGCAGCTCAGGCCGTCGATGGCCGGTGCCTCGTGCTCCTCGGCCAGGCAGGCGAGGTAGCGCGGCGATACCTCGACCAGCAGAAAATCGAATTGGCCATGAAGATCGGCCAGATAATCGTCCGAAAAATCGCGTAGATAAATCGAGTGCTGTTCGAAGTGCCGATCCTCCACTCGAGCACCGCGAAAAATCCTGCGCCGATGGCCCGGTTTCAACGAAATGCCCAACAGGAAACCACGCTCGCAAGCCGGCATCGCGACTCGGTGGAGTTGCGTTTCGTCCATGCATTTGTGATGGATCTCGATGGCCTCGCCGAGCCATTGCCGGTTCTTGCGCAGCTTGCTCGACAGGCAGCCGAGCGTATCACGTGGCGCGGAGGCGGCGCCGTCGGCGGATATCGCATCGGGGGCAAGTGACATCGGGTGATTCCTCGCACGAAAAACACGCCATGCGCGCCGCCCGGGGTGTGTGACGCGAATCGACAAGATATTGAAAGCGCCATTCGAGCGGGCTCGGCGAGCCACGGCGAATCGCAATGGCCATGGACCGGGTTTATACCATCGGGCAAATCACGCTTCAAGCATGGCAAAAACGCATTGGCCGCCGGCCGAAATGAAAATGTCACGCAATGCGCGAATCGCGCCGTGATTGGCGGAACACGCATGGAATCGCGCGTCTTGTCGATTCAGATATGAATGCGGAATGACACTGGCGAGTGGTGTGAATTCGAATCTTCATTCGAATTTTTCCAGCGCCCGGATTTGCCGGATGAAAAATTGAACTCTTTTGTTCAAAAAACGCGGTGGCAGCGAATTGCCGCCCGTGCGACGGCGCATTTTTCTTCAAGACCCGATCGTTACGATTCGCTTACCATCCGCGCTTTCCCCCGTGAGCGTGGGCGGCGCGCCGCCTGCCTCGCGGCTTCATCCCGCGCCTTGCCAGGCGCCACCCGGAGGCGGTCATGATATGCATCGGCGCGCTGCAGGTCGATTTCGAACGGCGTGAGCTCCGGCGGCACGGCGCCTCGCTGCGCGTGAGCGCACGTGCCTTCGACGTGCTCGAGGTGCTGTGGCGCGCCAACGGGGCGATCGTCTCGAAGGACGCGATCCTCGATGCGGTCTGGCCCAGGCAGATCGTCGAGGAAAATCGCCTGCAGGTGCACGTGGCCGCCTTGCGCAAGCTGCTCGGCGCGGATCGCGAACGAATCCGCACCATTACCGGCCGCGGCTACCTGCTGGCGATGGACGCGTCGGCCGTCGATGGCCGGGACGACGCGCGGCAGGCGGGCAGGGCCATCGCGCCCGGCGACGCCTCGCAGGCGGCCGTTCCCCTGATCGGGCGCGACCGGGACCTGACCGAGGTGCTGGCGCGGCTGGGCGAATCGGCCGCGGTCACCCTGGTGGGAGCGGGCGGCATCGGCAAGACCGCACTGGCGCTCGGCATCGCGCGACACCTGCGCGAGCGCGAGGCGCGGCAGGTGGTGTTCGTCGAACTCGCCTCGGCCGATTCGCGCGACGCCGTGCTCGCCACGCTCGCGGTGGCGCTGCGGCTCGCGCCCGAGCCGGTGATGCACGATCCCCTGCAACTGCTCGCGGGCCTGCCCGCCGATGGCGGCCTGCTGGTGCTCGACAATGCCGAGCAGGTGGTCGACGTGGTGGCGCGGCTGGTCGAGATGCTGCTGGCGGTCTCGGCCACGTTGCGAATCCTGGTGACCAGCCGCGAACCGCTGGCGATCCGCGCCGAAGCCGTGCATCGCGTCGAGCCACTCGCGGTGCCGCCGCCCGAGGCGAGCCACCAGGCCTTGAGCACCTATGGCGCGGTGTCGCTGTTCCTGGAGCGCGCGCGGCGCATCGCGCCCGACTGCGCGGGCGACGAGCCCAGCCTGCGCCAGGTGGCCGAGATCTGCCGCCGGCTGGACGGGCTGCCGCTGGCCATCGAGCTGGCGGCCGCGCGCGTCGCCACACTCGGCGTGGCGGGCGTGGCCCTGCGTCTCGACGATCGTCTCGACCTGCTCGGCGGCGGTCTGCGGCTCGCGCTGCCGCGCCACCAGACGCTGCGCGCGACCTTCGACTGGAGCTACGCGCTGCTCGATCCCGCCGCGCGCGCCTTGTTCCGCAGCCTGGCCTTCTTCGTGGGCCATTTCAGCTTCGACGCGGTGTGCGCGGTAGCGGCCGAGCCGGGCGTGCCGGTGGCCAGCGCGATCGACTCGCTGGCGGAGTTGAGCACCAAGTCGCTGCTCTCGGTCGATTTCCACGGCGCGATCGCGTTCTATCGGTTATCCGAATCGACGCGCGCCTACGCGATGGAAAAACTGCGCGACGAAGGCGAGGTGCAACGCGTCGCGCGTCGGCATCTGCGCTACCTGCAACGCCATATCGACGAACGCGATGCGCTGGCGCCGTGCCTGCACGCCGCCCGGCCGGCGGCGCCGCTCGAGGCAGCGCGCAGCGTCTGGGAATGGGCCTTTTCCGCCGAAGGCGATCCGGCGCTGGGCGTGTTGCTGACCGGCTCGCTGGTGGGCACGCTCTGCGATGCCTCGCTGGTCGCCGAGTGCCGCGAACGCGCCGGCCGCGCCCTCGCCAGCCTCGACGCGCTGCCCGAGGGCAGTGTCGATCCGGCCTGCGAGATGCGCGTGTGCTCGGCCTACGCGGCCACGCTCCTGCTGACGGGCGGCGAGTCCAGGCAGGCCGCCGCCCTGTGGCGCCGTGTGCTGGTGCGTGCCGAGGCTTGCGCCGACGAGGGTTTCGCCACGCGTGCGTTGTGGGGGATGTGGAATGCCGCGATGGCGACCGGCGAGATCCATGCAGCGCTGCGCTTCGCCACGCGCTTCGAGTCGCGCGCGCAGGCCAGCGGCTCGCGCTGGCAGGCCTTGTGCGCGAGCACCACGCTGGCCGCGTCGCTGCATTGCTTCGGCGAGCACCAGCAGGCGCGCGAGCGGCTCGAGCGCACGCTGGCGGCGCTCGACGCGCTGGGCCCGCTGGAGCGAACGTCGGCCGACCTCGCGGTCGATCCCCGCATCTTCGGCACCGGCACGCTGGCGCGGATCGCCTGGATGCAAGGCGAGACCGCGCTGGCCTGGCGGCTGGCCGAACGCGCGCTGCACCACGTTCGGGCCGATCTGCCCGAGCCTTCGCTGTGTCATCTGCTGGCGGCGGTGGTGGTGCCGCTCGCGCTGGCCTGCGGCGAGACCGCAGCGGCCTCGCGCCATCTAGCGCTGCTGCGCTCGCAGGCGGCCCTGAATCGTTTCGACGGCTGGCGCGATTACGGCGAATGCCTGGCCGGCCAGCTCGAGATCCAGACCGGCCACCCGCAATCGGGCCTGGCTCGACTGGAGACGGGACTCGCGCAACTGGCCGCGCGCGGCCTGAGGCGCATGATCGCGCCACTGGTGACGGTCTGCGCCGAGGCGCTGGCCAATGCCTCGCGCTTCGACGTGGCGCGCGGCTGGCTCGATCAGGCCAGCCGCCATGGCGAACTGCATGGCGATCATGCTTTCGCGGCCGAACTGCTGCGCGTGCGCGGCGTGATGGAGCTGGGGCACGCACGCCGTTACCGCGTATCGACCGGCATCGAGACCGGCCGGCGCTATCTGCGCGAGGCGCTCGCGCTGGCGCGCGAGCAGGGCGCGCCCTTGTTCGAGCTGCGCGCCGCGCTCGACCTGGCCGAATCGTTGCGCCTGGGCGGCGCCGCCGACCAGGCGCGCGCGCTGCTGCTGCCGTTCCGGGCGCTGCTCGCGCGCACCGGCATGTCGGTGCACGTGCCGGAGGCGCGCCGCTTCGCGGCCCTGCTCGACACGCTGTGCCACCGCGAACCGCTGAACGCGGCGCCGACCGTTTCCTGAACGCGACCGGGCGTGTGTCCTTGCCACGCGCAAGGACACACGCGTGAAGCCGGCGCCGCGACGGTGCCCGAGGGCCGGCCCTGGTCGAACCGGCCCTCGCCGGCGCTATTTGACGACGCGCTTGGCAACCACCACGCCGATCACGAGGAACACGATGCACAGCACCAGGAACAGGCCGAACAGAAACTTGGCGATCGCGGCCGAGCCGGCGGCGATACCCGTGAATCCGAACAGCCCCGCGACGATCGCGATCACCGCGAAAATCAGTGCCCATTTCAGCATGTCGATCAACTCCCTATAGTTGGTTTGTGCGGATGCGGCAAGCGGCGCCAGGCCGGCCCCGCATCGTGCTCTCTCTTGGCCGGGGCGAGGCCGGCGGCCATCTCATGCAATTGACGGGCCAGCTCGCGCGGATCGGCTCGCAAGCCCGCTGCCGAACCCGTGCCGAGCATGCCGCGAGGCGCGCCTCGACGATGGCCGGCGTCGGCATCGTCCGCCCCGGGCCGGGGCGATGTCGGTAAATATTGCAAACGCCCGCGGCGTGGATTGCAGGAATGGCCACACCGGCCCGCGCCATGCGCCGTTCAGATCTTTTCAGGTTTGCCACAGGACTTCCGGTTTTCGCCCCGATAGGCTGCGATCGCGCCTCGGACGGCTTGCGATCGACATCGCCGAGCCGGCCCGGGGCGATCCACCGCCAACCCCACGCGCTCGACGCGGCGAACCGAGGCTGATGTCGCCATCGATCCGCATCCGATACGCGCGAGCCATCGAAGGAGAAAACATGAGTCATCAGCACCGCATCCTCACGAGCCGCTCGGCTCAACGCCGCCGCCTGCTGTCGGCCGGCGCCGGCATGGCGGGCGCCGTGGCGGCGATGTCGGGCCTGTCGGCACCGGCCGCCGCCGCGAACGCGCATGCGCCGGGGCATGCCAGGGCCCATGCCGACGGCGGCGGCGGCGGCTTCGTGCTCGCCCGGGACGGCACGCCGATCTACTACAAGGACTGGGGCAGCGGCACGCCAGTGGTGTTCTCGCACGGCTGGCCGCTGTCGGCCGATGCCTGGGATGCCCAGATGCTGTTCCTGGTGAACCGCGGCTACCGCGTGATCGCGCACGACCGGCGCGGGCACGGCCGGTCGGGCCAGCCGTCCTCGGGCAACGACATGGACACCTACGCCGACGACCTGTCCGCGGTGCTCGAGGCACTCGACGTGATGGGCGCGATGCTGGTGGGGCATTCGACCGGCGGCGGGGAAGTGGCCCACTACATCGGCCGGCACGGCGAGGCGCGCGTCGCCAAGGCGGTGCTGATCGGCGCGGTGCCGCCGCTGATGCTGCGCACGGCAACCAACCCGGGTGGCCTGCCGATCTCGGTGTTCGACGGCATTCGCGACGGCGTGGCCGCGAACCGTTCGCAGTTCTACCTGGATCTGGCCACGCCGTTCTACGGCTTCAACCGGCCCCAGGCGAAGGTCTCGCCGGGCCTGGTCCAGGACTTCTGGCGCCAGGGCATGGCCGGCTCGATCAAAGGCCAGTACGAGTGCATCAGGCAGTTCTCCGAGGTCGACTACAGCGAGGACCTGAAGCGGATCGGCGTGCCCACCCTGATCCTGCATGGCGACGACGACCAGATCGTGCCGATCGACGACTCGGCGCGCCTGTCGGCGAAGCTGGTGCGCAATGCCACGCTGAAGATCCATGCCGGTGCGCCGCACGGCATGTGCAGCACGCACGCGGAGCAGGTCAACGCGGACCTGCTGGCCTTCCTGCAGTCCTGATCGCGGGTGGCTCGCGCGGCGGCAACGACGCCGCGCGCCCGATTTCCCGCTGCGCTCGCCCGGCCCACGCGCCGGGCTTTTTTTCGCGCCTGCCGCGGCGGCCGCCGGCCCCGTCGCGCGCAACCGGTTCCGCCGGCTTCAGCTCGCTTCAGATCGCTTCAGATGATCGACAGGACTTTCAGGTCCGCGCTCCGTAATCTGCGGTCCAGTCGCGAAGCCGGCGCCCTCGAGGCGGAGCCGGCTTTGCCCGACCCGATCCTCGCCACCTTTATGGAGTCCCAGATGGCCTATGAACTGCTGACCCCCGACAACTGCGCGCTCGCGCTGATCGACCACCAGCCGCAGATGTTCTTCGGCACGCACTCGCACGAGCGCACCACGGTGCTGCACAACGTCCAGATCCTGGCCAAGGCCGCCAAGCTGTTCAAGGTGCCCACCGTGCTGACCACCATCGCTTCCGAGACCTTCAGCGGCCACCTGCTGCCGGAGGTGCAGTCGGTGTTTCCCGATCAGAAGCCGATCGACCGCACCTCGATGAACTCCTGGGAAGACGCGGGCTTTCGCGCGGCGATCAAGGCCACCGGGCGCAAGAAGATCGTGATCGCGGGCCTCTGGACCGAGGTCTGCGTGGCATTCCCGAGCGTGCAGATGCTGGCCGAGGGCTTCGAGATCTACGTGCCGAGCGACGCCTGCGGCGACGTCACGGAGGAGGCGCACGAGCGCGCGGTGCAGCGCGTGATCCAGGCCGGCGCGGTGCCCACCAGCTCGCTGCAGTTCATGTGCGAGCTGCAGCGCGACTGGGCGCGCGGCGAGACCTACGACGGCTGCATGGAGATCTTCAAGGCGCACAGCGCCTACGGGATCGGCGTGCGCTACGCCAAGCAGATCCTCGGCGAGCACGCCAGCGAGGCGGGCTGATCCCCGCCGGCGTGCGCCGCCGACGCGCACGCCCCAGGGCGGCGCGGCACGCCTGGATGCGTGCCGCGCCGCCGCCTTCGATTCCGGCATCGACCCGCGGCAGGGCCCGCGCGTCGGCCACCACGTCCAGCACACAGGAGAGAGCGACGATGGGCGCACCCGACCAACCGGCACGCATCGCCGACCTGGTGATCTTCAACGGCAAGATCGCCACCCAGGACGAGCGCCGCTCGTTCGTCACGGCGCTGGCCTCGGCCGGCGGCAAGATCGTCGCGACCGGCAACGATCGCGAGGTGATGCAATGGGCGCGCGACGACGCGCGACGCATCGACCTGCGGGGCCGTACCGTGATCCCCGGCCTGAACGACTCGCATCTGCACGTGATCCGCGGCGGCCTGAACTTCAACATGGAGCTGCGCTGGGACGGCGTGCCCTCGCTGCACGACGCGCTGGCGATGCTGCGCGCGCAGGTGGCGCGCACCCCGGCGCCGCAATGGGTGCGCGTGGTGGGCGGCTGGAACGAATTCCAGTTCGTGGAAAAGCGCGGCCCGACGCTCGACGAACTCAATGCGATCGCCCCCGACACGCCGGTCTTCATCCTGCATCTCTACGACAGCGCGCTGCTCAACGCGGCCGCGCTGCGCGCGGTCGGCTACGACCGCGACACGCCGAATCCGCCGGGCGGCGAGATCCAGCGCGACCGGCGCGGCAATCCCACCGGCATGCTGATCGCCCGGCCCAACGCGGGCCTGCTCTACGCGACGCTGGCCAAGGGCCCGAAGCTGGCCGTCGAGGACCAGATGAACTCCACGCGGCAATTCATGCGGGAGCTGAACCGGCTCGGCGTGACCAGCGCGATCGACGCGGGCGGCGGCTACCAGGCCTATCCCGACGACTACGCCGTGATCATGGAATTGGCCAGGCGCGACCAACTGAGCCTGCGCATCGCCTACAACCTGTTCACGCAGAACGCGCGGCGCGAGATCGAGGACTTCGCGAAGTGGGTAAAGGCCACGCGGCCCGGCGACGGCGACGACTTCCTCAAGGTCAACGGCGCGGGCGAGATGCTGGTGTTCTCGGCGGCCGACTTCGAGGACTTTCTCGAACCGCGCCCGGACCTGCCCGAGCAGATGGAACAGGAGCTGGAAGCGGTGGTGCGCCTGCTGGTCGCCAATCGCTGGCCGTTCCGCCTGCACGCGACCTACGACGAATCGATCTCGCGCTTCCTGGACGTGTTCGAGCGCGTGAACGCCGATATCCCGTTCGCCGGCCTGCGCTGGTTCTTCGACCACTGCGAGACGATCTCGGAACGCAATATCGAGCGGATCGCCGCGCTCGGCGGCGGGATCGCGGTGCAGCACCGGATGGCCTACCAGGGCGAGTACTTCATCGCGCGCTACGGCGCCGACGCCGCCGCGCAGACCCCGCCGGTGCGCAAGATGCTCGAGGCCGGGCTGCCGGTGGGTGCCGGCACCGACGCCACCCGCGTGGCCAGCTACAACCCCTTTGTCTCGCTCTATTGGCTGGTATCGGGCCGCACCGTCGGCGGCACGCCGATGTACGCGGCGCGCGACCGGCTGGAGCGGATGGAGGCGTTGCGCCGCTACACGGTCGGCAGCGCCTGGTTCTCGAACGACGAGACCAGGAAGGGCGCGCTGGTGCCCGGCCAGTACGCGGATTTCGCCGTGCTCAGCGACGACTTCTTCAGCATCGACGAAGCAGCGATTCGTCATCTGGTGTCGGTGCTGACGGTGGTGAACGGCAGGGTGGTGTACGCCGACCAGGAATTCGAGTGCTTCGGGCCGCCCGCGCTGCCGGTCAGCCCGAGCTGGTCGCCGGTAGCCGAGTTCGGCGGCTATGCGCGCTATCGCCCGGTGGCCTCGCTGGAACGCGCCTGCGCCCAGGGCTGCGCGAACCTCTGCGGCGTGCATCGCCACGCGCATGGGCGGGCCTGGGGCGGCCAGGTGCCGGCCGGCGACGCGAACGCGTTCTGGGGCGCGCTCGGCTGCAGTTGCTTCGCATTCTGAGGCGCCGCGCATGAGATCGAACGAGACAGGCCCGGGTTCGGGCAGCACCGCCGACGCGGCGCTGCTGTTCCTGCGTGTCGCCGCCAGCCTGCTGGTCTTGGCGGTCCACGGCTTGCCGAAGCTGCTGCACGTGCGTGCGCAGCTCGCCGCGATCGAGGATCCGCTGCACCTGGGCGCGCCGCTCACGCTCGGTTTCGCGATCTTCGCCGAGGTGCTCTGCCCCTTGCTGATGATCGCCGGCATCGCCACGCGGCTCGCCGCGCTGCCGATCCTGGCCGTCACCGTGGTCGCCTTGACGCTGGTGCATCCGGACTGGTCGCTGGAACAGGGGCAGTTCGCCTGGATGCTGCTGATCCTGTTCGGCACGGTCGCGATCGGCGGGGCGGGGCGTCATCGCCTGCGATGGCCGGCGATCGAACGCGGCCGGCCTTGACGGCCGCACATGCCGCGGGCCGCGCCGCAAGAGCGCTGGCGGTCAGCCGCGACGGCGCACGCGCGGCGCGCGCGATCACGAACCACACAGGGCGAGAGCCGGGAGGGCGGCATGCAGGCGTCATTGGCTGGCGTGGGCGGCGAGGTGGCGGGGGTAAGGATTCCAGCCACGCCGCTGGCCCTGGCCGCCCTCGAGAGCGCCGGCGCGGCGCTGCCGGCGGTGCTGCTCGGGCATGCGCGCCGGGTCTTCGTGTTGGCGGCACTGAGCGCGCGGCGCGGCGGGCTGGCCTGCGATGCGGGCGCGCTGTTCGTGGGCTCGCTGTACGCCAACATGGGCTTGAGCGCGGCCTACGCCCGTTCCGCCGAGCGCTACGAGCTCGACAGCGCCGACGCCGCGCGTGGCCTGCTGCGACGCCACGGCGCCAGCGAGCGCGAGCAGAGCGAGCTCTGGCTGGCGATCGCGCTGCATACCACTTCGGGAATTCCGGCGCGCATCTCGCCGCTGGCGGGCGTGCTCGCGCAGGCGGTGCGCACCGACCTGACCGGTGCCCACTACCACGCCTACACCCGTGGCGAGCGGGCGGGCGTGCTGGCCGCCTATCCGCGCGGCGCGCGGTTCGGCGAAGCGGTGATCGACGCGATCGGCCGCGGCCTCGCGCATCGGCCGGGCAGCACCGCGGGCACGGCCGGTGCCGACGTGCTCGATCGTATCGATCCGGATTACCGCCGCATGAATTTCTGCGGCCAGATTCTGGGCTCGCCATGGCGCGATTAGCGCGGTTGGCGAGGCCGGCGCGGCAGGCAATCAGGCAAACCAGGCCCGGGCGAGTGCTCGTGGCCGATCAAGGGAGAGTGGCAATGTCGTATCTGATTTCACTCGGCGCCGGCGTGGTCGTCGGTCTGCTCTATTACTTTTCGCGCGTGCAGTCGCCCGCGCCGCCGCTGATCGCGCTGGCCGGGCTGCTCGGTATCGTGATCGGCGAACACGCGATTCCGCTGGTGCAGGCGCAATGGCAGGCCACCCAGGCAGCCACCGCGCCGGGCCCGGCCGACACGCCGGCCGGGCGTGCCGCGCAGCGGGATCGTCGGCCATGAGCGGCACCGGCTGCGGTCTCGGCGCGCGCGGCTGTGCCGCGCGGACGCTGCGCAGCGAAAACGTGCTGCTGGCCTTCGTGGCCGGCTACGTCGATACGCTCGGCTTCGTGGCCTTGTCGGGCCTGTTCGTCGCGCATGTCACCGGCAACTTCATCCTGATCGGCTCGGGCCTGGCCGGCGCCGGCAGCGGGGTGCTGGCCAAGCTGCTGGTGTTTCCGGCCTTCGTCGCCGGCATCGCCGCCGCCAGGCTGCTGGCCGGCATCACGCGCGAGGCGCCGCCGGGCCATCACGCCGCGGCGCTGTACGGCCTGCAGTGCGTGCTGCTGGCCGCGTTCCTGCTGGCGGGCCTCGCCGCCATGCCGATGGCCGGCACCGAGGCGCCGGCGGCCGTGGCTTGCGGACTGCTCGGCGCGGCCGCGATGGGGGTGCAGAACGCGCATGCCAGGCTCGCCACACGCGCGATCGCCGCCAACACCGTGATGACCGGCAATGTCACCCAGGCCGTGCTCGATCTGCTCGAGCTGCTGGCACCGACTGGCACGCCCGACGAGCGGGCCGCGGTGCGCAGGCGCCTGGCGCAGGTCATGCCGCCCGTGCTCGCCTTTGCGCTGGGCGCGGCACTCGGCGCGCTCGGCTGGCGCATGGCCGGGTTCGCGGCGCTGCTGGTGCCGCTCGCCATGCTCGGCGTGCTCGCGATCGCCGCGCGCCACGGTATGTCCGGCACCGGCGCGGGCGGCATTGCCGGCGGCCCGGGCCGATGAGGCCAGGCCGTCCCCGTTCCGGCTCTCGCCCCCCGTCGGCGGGCGAGAGCCGGGTCTTGCAGTTTTCCGTTCCCAACCTGGAGTCCCAGATGAGCTTCTCCGTCATTTCCCGTCCGATGCGCGTGCTTGCGGCGCTTGCCACGCTCGGCCTGCTGCTGCCGGCCGCCTCCAGCTTCGCCGACGAAGCGCGCTACGCCGCGCCAGCCTCGCGCACGCCGGTGGTCTCGGTCGGTCCGCAATACGACACCACGCACGTCTATGTGTCGAGCGCCGACATCGACGCGTTCGTCGACAGTTTCGTGGCGACCTTCGGCGGCAAGGCCTCGCCACGCGCCGTGTTCACGGTTACACCCACGCCGAGCAGGACCGCCTCGCAATATGTGCAGACGCCGGTGGGCATGCTGTCGGTGTTCGCCTTCGAGACGCCCGTGCCTTATCCGTTCGGCGAGGAGCGCACCGGCTACCTGGTCAGCGATATCGATCAGGCGGTGCGGGCCGCGCGCGCGGCCGGCGCCGACGTGCGGGTCGAGCCCTTCGACGACCCGATCGGCAAGGACGCGATCATCCAGTGGCCGGGCGGCCTGAACATGCAGCTCTATTGGCACACCAAGGCGCCTTCGTACGCGCCGCTCGAGCGGGTGCCGGACAACCGCGTCTATGTGTCGAAATACGAGGCAGGCAATTTCATCGGCCGCTTCCTGCGCTTCTCGCATGGCCGGATCGTCTCGGACGATCGTCGGGCCGACGGCGCCGAACTCGGCAAGCCGGGCGAATCGATTCGCCGGGTTCGGATCGAATCGGGTTTCGGCAACATGCTGGTGTTCGTGACCGACGGCAAGCTGCCCTATCCGTACGGGCACGAGACCACCGGCTACCGCGTGGCCGATCTCGACGCGACCCTGGCCCGAGCCCGCGCCGCCAAGGTCAGGCTGCTGGTGCCGCCGGCGCGCAATGCCGAGGGACGCACGGCGATGGTGGAGTTCCCCGGCGGCTACGTGGCCGAATTGCATCAATTCGACGCCGCCGCGGCGAACTGAGCGCATGCAAAGCAAGACGACCCGCCGCGCGTTGCGCGCGGCCTGCGCGCTCGCATTGCTGCCGGGCACGGCCGCGCAGGCACAGACGCCGCCTGCGGCAAGCGCCGTCGCGCAGCCGGCCTGCGCCGCGAGCCGCCCCGTGCCGGGCTTCAATCGCTGGCAGGAGAACTGGGGCGCGCTCACCGATCCCTGCCTGCCGCGCAAGCCGCTCGACGCGCTCAAGTACATCCCGCTGTCGGGCGATCCGAGCTGGTATCTCTCGCTCGGCGCGAACCTGCGAGAGCGCTTCGAATTCAACGACGCGCCCTTGTTCGGGCTCGGCAGCGGCCGCGCCGACGGCTACGTGATCCAGCGCGCGCAAGTCCATGCCGATGCGCGTTTCGGCGAGCACGTGCAGGCCTTCGTGCAACTCGAGGATGCGCGCCCATTCGGCAAGGATTCGGTGTCGCCCGTCGACAAGAACCCGCTCGACCTGGAGCAGGCCTTCGTCGCCTACGTCGGCCAGCTCGGCGCCGGCACCGTGAAGGCGCGCATCGGCCGCCAGGAGATGGCCTTCGACCTGCAGCGCTTCATCGCCGTGCGCGACGGCCCCAACGTGCGGCAGGCCTTCGATGCGCTGTGGGGCGACTACGAGATCGGCCAGTGGCGCTTCATCGGCTATCTCACGCGGCCGGTGCAGTATCGCGATCTCGACAGCTTCGACGACACCTCGAACCGCCACCTGAAGTTCAGCGGCCTGCGCGTCGAGCGCAGCAGCTTCGGCCCCGGCGACCTGTCGGCCTACTGGTCGCGCTACGAGCGCGACGACGCGCGCTTTATCGATGCCGCCGGCAACGAGCGGCGCGACGTGTTCGACCTGCGTTACGCCGGCAAGCGCGCGCCGTTCGACTGGGACGTGGAAGCGATGGGGCAGACCGGGCACGTGGGCGCGGCCAGCATCGGCGCCTGGGCCTTCGGCATGCTCGGCGGCTATAGCTTCGCCTCGCTGCCCGGCACGCCGCGCCTCGGCCTGCAGGTGGACGGCGCCTCCGGCGACAGCCATCCCGGCAACGGCCACGTCGGCACCTTCAACCCGCTGTTCCCGAACGGCTATTACTTCACGCTGGCCGGCTACACGGGCTACAGCAACCTGATCCACGTGAAGCCTTCGCTGACGTTCAAGCTCGCGCCGACACTCACGCTGATGACGGCGCTCGGCTTCCAGTGGCGCGAGACCGCGGCCGATGCCGTCTACGGCCAGGGCATGGCGGTGGTGCCGGGCACGGCGGGCCACGGCAGCCGCTGGACCGGCATGTATGCGCAGCTGCGCGCCGACTGGCTGGTCAGCGATAACGTGGCGCTCGCGCTGGAAGCCGTGCATTTCAACGTCGGGGATTCGCTGCGAGCGCTGGGCGCGCGCAACGCGGACTATGTCGGTATGGAGGCGAAGTTCGGCTGGTAACGGGCCAGGCGCGCCGCCGAGCGCCTTCGATGCAGTCGATGTCGACCGGCTCGATGTCGAGACAGGGAAGCGGGGAGGCGGGTGGTTCGAAAAAAACGCAGTTGAATTTCGCGTAATACAGGTTTTTTCGATACCACCCGCTCGCTATGCTGGCGTCATCTTCAAGCCGCTCAAGGAGGCAGCAAGATGAAATGTCCCGTCTGCAAGACCCCGGATCTGTTGATCGCCGAGCGCCGCACCATCGAGATCGATTACTGCCCGACCTGTCGCGGCGTGTGGCTCGATCGCGGCGAGCTCGACAAGCTGATCGCGCTCGATGCGCGGGAGGCCGGCATGCCCGCGCCGTCGAGCGCGCGCGGATACGAGGACCGCGAGCGCGAACGATCGCGCGAGGCGAGCCATGAAGGCCATCCTTATCGACGCGACGAGCATCGCGCCGGGCACCAACAGGGCTATCGCAAGAAACGCTCGCTGTTCGACATGTTCGACTTCGACTGAGCGCGAAGGCCGCCGGCATCGCGCCGGCGGCGTGTTCGCGCCCCGGCTCAGATCTGTGCCGGGATCGTGATGCTGCTCGGGCAGGACAGCGTCGTGCCGCTATCCGGGACCTGCACCACCTGGCCGTTCGAGCCGGTCGTGGTCGCTGCGGTGCTGTGGCTGCCCAGCTGCAATTCGCCGTTGGTCACCGAGAAGGCCTTGCCGCCGCTGATCTGGCTATTGGTGATGCGGATCCCGGTGTCCCCCGATTTCGGTACGCCCATCAGGCTGTTCGAGAGCCCGACGATGGCGCCTTGCTGCTTGGTGGCGGTGGCGATCACGTTGTCGATGTCGACGTTGGCGATGATCGGCAAGGCGCCGCCGGTGCCCGAGGCATAGGCGTAGGTGAACAGGAAGGGCTGCTGGACATTGCGCATGCAGGTGTTTCGATAGGTCACGCCGGTGGTGGCGCCGCTGTCCTTGGCGGTCTGGTCGGTCTTGATCCGGTAGCCGTAGTCGGTGCCGCTGAACTGCACCGTGTCGACCGTGACCTGCGAGACGCCGGGATTGGCGAGCGTGGTGCCGGCCGCTTCCTGCCCGCCGATCGAGATGCCATGACCGCCGCCCACCACGCAGTGGCCGATGTCGACGGTCGAGGTCGGCGCACCGCCCGCATTGGACTTGATGGCGATATCGTCGTCTCCGGTGTCGAGCAGGCAGTTCCGGATGGTCGCGGTCTGGGTGCCGATGATGTCGATCGCGTCGGTGTTCGGCGCGAGATCGTCGCCGCTGGCATTACGGTTCGGGTTCGCGTAGATCCACACGCCGTCGATCGTGACGTTCTTCGAGCCCGATTCGATCACCAGCTGTTCCTTCGGTGAATTGCGGATGATCAGCGCGTTACCGGTGGCATTGGACGAACTCGGGAAGGCCACGATCGATTGCGGTTTACCGGCATCGGTGAAGTTCGAGCCGATCTGCAGGTTCGAGCCGGTGATGGCGATCAGCTTGGGCCGGGCCGTGTTGTTCTGTCCGACCGCCGCGGGCCAGTAGTCCTGTCCGTCACCGTCGATCGCGCCGGTGCCGGTGATGGTCAGGTTGCTCAGGCTGCTGCCGGTCAGCATCGCGCCGCCCGACGGCTGCGCCGGCGATCCTTTCAGCGTGAAGCCCTTCTCCAGCTTGAGCACGATATTGCTGGCGAGGTTCACGCTGGTGATGACCGCCGTCGAGATGCCGTTGTTGCTGCCGAGATCGACCAGGCCCGGACTGCTGCTGGTGCCGCTGGCGGCGCACTGCTGGATGGCGTTCTGCAGATTGGTGGTGTTGGTGCTGGCTGAACCGCTCCACTGCGGCGTGCAGGTGGCCGCTTGCGCGGATGCCTGCCCGACGAGCGCGGCGAAGACGGAGAGCGCCCATGCCGCGCGCATGCTGATTTTCCCTTTCATCGGGTTGTTCCTTGTTTTCGAATGGAGGAGGGGGGAAATCAGGTTCTCCCGGCGCGCGGCAGCCCACGGCCGATGAATCGCCGCCGCCGGTCGAACCTCGACCGGAGCCCTGCCCGGGCTCCGGGTACTGCTCGTTGCAGCCGACTTGCGCCAATCCCGGCGGATCAGCGCAGGTCGGTGATCGTGGTGTTGTAGAGCTGCCCCGCGATCTTGACGTTCTGCAACGTGATGCCGTTCACGTTCCAGGCGTAGATCGGCCCCGGCGCGGAGGCGCTGGCGGGCCCGACTGCGCCGGGCGAGCCGAAATCGCAGTTCGAGATCGTCACGCCGCTGATGGCGGGAATCGCCGGGATGGGGGCCGGGCCGTTGTAGTCAAAGGCCACCGGGCCCTGCGCGACGATCGCCTGGAAACAGGATCCGGTGCTGCCGCCGAGCGTGACGTTGCTGGCCTTCACATTGCTGATGTTGACGTTCTGCACCTGCGCCGGGCGCGTGCGAATCGCGTCGCCGGCCGGCTGGTAGTCGCAGTCGAAGGTGATCAGCCCGCCCTGCGAGGCGGACGGGTTACCCGCGGTGGCGGTGACCACGCCCAGCGGGACCGTGCCGTTGATCGGACTACCGGCCAGCAGCTTGCTGCCGTAACCGCCGCCCGTCAGGCTCACGCCGTTGGGCAGACTCACGCCGTCGACGTAGAAGTTGCGCACGAAGCCACCGCGATTCATGTTGGTCTTGATACGGATCGCGATGTTCAGCGAATTGGTCGCCCAGAACTGGTTCAGCATCGTCAGGTTGCGCGCATAGATGTTCTCCACGCCGCCGCCCATCTCGCTGCCTAGCGTGATGCCGCCGTGACCGCTGTTCATGGTGCAGTTCTGCACCACGTGGTTCTGCGCGGGGCCGTACCCGGTGTCGAGATCCTTGCCCGACTTGATGGCGATGCAGTCGTCGCCGGTGTTGAACACCATGCCGTCGCACAGCACGTTGCGGCAGGCGTCGGGATCGAAACCGTCGTTGTTGGGGCCGATGCTGTCGGCCATCACGCCGCGGATCACCACGTTCGTGCAGTCGGTCGGGTGGTGCTGCCAGAACGGTGTGTTCTGCGTGTGGTAGTCCTCCATCAGCACGTTGGTGCAGCCGATGAATTCCACCATGCAGGGCCGCAGGTAATGGCCCAGGCCGAAGATCCGCTGCGCCACCGGCACGCCCGCCTCCGACAGCGCCGGCAGGTAGTTCTGGTCCTGTTGCCAGGGCGTGGCGGGGTTGGTCAGCAGTGCGTAGAGCGCCGCGGCGATGCCGGGCGCCGCCGTCTTCAGGTCGACGTTGTTCGGGTTCGCGTAGGCCTGCGACGGTGTCGAGGAATTCGCGCAGCCATATGCACCGCTGCTGCCTTTCCAGGTCCACCAGCAGGTGGCCGTGTTGCCCGCGCCCGCGAACGGCGTCATCGCCTGGCCGTTCAGGATCGAGGTCGGGCCTTCGCCGCTCAGCGCGATGTTGCTGGCGTTGCGCGCGTAGACCGGCGAGCCGAAGTTCAGGCAGTCGTTGGCCTGCCAGCGGCTGTAGAACAGCTTGCCGTTCGCGCCGCAGTCGACGGGGCCGTCCTTGGCGTAGTCAGCCGGGTTCGGGCTGAAGAAGATCGTGCAGTTGGCGCTCAGATGGAAGTTGACATTGCTTTGCAGGACGATCGGCCCCGCGCAGTACCAGTCGCCCGCCGGCACCACCACGCGGCCGCCGCCGGCCGCCGCGCAGGCGCTGATCGCCGCCAGGAAGGCGGGCCGCGAATCAAAGGCACCGGCACCCTGGGTCGCGCCGGCGCCTGGGCTGACCGGCGATTTGCCTGCATCGGTGTAGGGGCTGGTTTGGGTGACCACGGAGCAGGGCTGCGCGCCATAGGCCTCGACTTCGAAATCGACGGCCCGGAAGGCCGCCTGCCTGATGCCGTCGAGCGAAGCGATGATGTTGGTGGCCGCGCCGTCCGGCCCCCAGATCGGATCGGCCGGCATGGCGGTGCCACCGGGCGAGGAAGACCCGGGCGACGGCGGCGTATCGGTGCCGCCCCCGCAGGCGCCGAGCAAGGCGCTGCCCATCAGTGCGCCGCCGTAGCCGAGGAAATGTCGCCTGGTGAGCATGAATCGGGGGGGCTGCTCGCGGTCGTCGTGCGTCGCGTCGAAGTCGGGTGCCGTCACTGCTGTCTCCGTTCTGGTCGTGTGGTCTTGTTGATGAAAAGGGCGAGCTGATATCCGTTGTCATACGATGACACGACAATGGTATGTCGAAGACGTTGAATTTCACGTACGTGTCTACCCTACGAAGAAGCACTGAGGCATAAGGGAATCACCCCGATTTTTACGGATATTTATCGATTCCCCCCATTGAGCAATGGACATCTCGGACCTATCACCAGACTTGAGGATTGTTCATTGATTTCATCTATTTGAAATATGATGTCTGATGTCTAAATGATGATTGAACTGGATGGAAGGGGGTGGCTCGCCAGCCTGCTAGGCAGGCCATCCACCGTGGTCGGACGACGTCGGCTCATGGCGAAGACAGCAGACCACCGGGGCTGGCTTGTCGTGCGGCATGCGGGGAAGCACCGTGATCGACGGCGCTCGGGGAGCGTCGGCGCCCTCTGGGCCGTGTTTCGCTTCAGCGATACGCCAAGGGAAAACCACGACATGGCGGCCCTGACATCGCCCGGGAAGGAGGCATGCTGACGCCCCCCGCCGCCAGCATCGCGCTCGATCACCGTCTCGGCGGGAGATCCGACGATCCCGTCCGCCCCGTCGGTTTCATGTCGTCACGATTCGGCGTGGATGAGCCAATCGTCTGTGGAGTCGCCGGGCCGCTCCGGGCGTTTCGACCGGGGAGCCGCATGACGTTCGCCGTGCCGACGCCAGCCGCCCGATATCTCAAACCTTGCCGAAAGAACAGTTGAGCGGTCAGCCGCGCAAGGCTGCGGCCGACGAATCCACGATGACGACGCGCGACAAGAATGTCGACGGATGGAGGGGGACGCTGGTCATCAGCAGCGACGGCGAACGACCGGGCTTCGACATGAGCGGGGCGGTCCGGCCAGCGGCCTTGATATGCGCGGCGCGGTTCACCCTAGGCGGGACCGCATGGCCTGCGATCCCGTTCGCCCATTCCCTCGACGCGCCTCGCGATCAGCGATGCTCCTGCCGCTCGTGCTCTTGCGGATGCGGCGCCGCGTGCTGCTGCGACTGATGTTGCGCGTGCTCGGCCGGCCGAGGCTGCGCAGCCGGGCGCGGCGCCTCGTGCTGCTGCGGCGGCGCATGCACCTCGCGCTGCTGCAAGGCCTCGCGTGCCTGGGGCGGCGCCTCGTGCTGCTGGCGGGGGGCCTCGGCCGGCTCGTTGCGCGGCGTCTCGGGCTCGCGGCGCGGCTCGGCCTGCTGGTGCATCTGCATGCCGGGCATCTCGCGCATCTCGCCGTTCGCCGGGTTCGCGCCGTGCATCGCGTTCACGTTGGCGGGCGGATGCGGGACGTTTTCCGGCGCGCGGCCCTCGGCGGGCGGATGGGCGACGCCCTGGGCCGCCTCGTTGCGCTCGACACGCCGCGCCTCACCCGGATGCGGCTCGCCCGGGCCGGCATGCGCGGCCATCTCGTTCGGACGGTTCGCGTCGGGATGCGGCGCGGGCCGTTCGCCCGGCCGCGTATCGTTGGCGCCGAAATGCGGCATCGACATCGCCGACGGACCGGGATGCGGCGCCCCCGGGCGCTCGCGCATCTGCTGCTCGCGCGCGGCCTGCTGTTCTCGCATCTGCTGCGCGGCGGCCACGCCGGCCGGCGGCGCGCCGCGATTGACCAGGTTGCCGACGTTGTTGGTGGTGTTGCCGTAGTTGTTGGTGACGTTGTTCGTGATCCGCGTGTTGTGGATGTTGTTGATCACGGTGGTCGACTTCGAGATGTAGGTGGTGTGGTTGTACACCACCGCCGGCCGTTCCCGGTTGCCCCAGGCCGGGCCGCCCGGATGCGGCGCGCCCCAGTTCACGCCCCACGAATGCCAGCCCCAGTCGTGATGGCTGAACAGCGCCCCCACGGCGATCCCCACCCCGAACGACAGCACGCCCGCGGTGACTACCGCGCCGGTGTCGTAGCTCGGCCGGTAGGTGTAACCGGGGTAGACCTCCGGCTCGCCGTAAACCACTGCCGGGTTGTAGGCCGGCACATAGACGGTATCGGGCTGGGCCGGCTCGATCACGATGGTCTGGGGCGGCGGCGGCACGATCGGCGGCCCCTCGTAGATCGCCGGGCCGCTTTGCGCCGGCGTGTAGGACGGCGGCGGCGCGGCCTGCGCCACCTGGGTGACGTGCAGCTGGCTGCCCGAACTCAGGTGCCCGGCCTTCTGCGCACGCTGGCGCATCACCTGGATCGCGTTCAGCACGTCGTTCGGATCGTGGTAGTAGGCCTGGCCGAGCGCGGTGGTCCATTCGATGTTCGAGGCCATCTGCGAGAGCACCGCCGGGAAGGCCGTGAGCGCCTTGACCGAAGGGTCCCAGGGCTGCGCGTCGGCGGCGGCCGTCAGGTCGGCGCCCTTGAGCGTCGGATTCTGGCCGAGCCAGGTATTGGCGGCGGTGATCTGGTCGGGGTAGGTGGCGCCGGCCAGGACCAGCGCCACCAGCTTGTCCGGGAACAGCGCGATCGGCGCCACCATCTGGTAGAGCTGGTCGGCGCTCGGCGGCGTGTAGGCGGCCGGGGCGGGCTGCGCGTCGGACGCGGCCGGCGCGCTCGCGGCGCTGGCCGCGGCGGCCGGCGGCGTGTCATCGCTCTTCCGGTTGCAGGCGGCGAGGCCGAGCAGGGCGATCACGAGCGTGGACGCGACGATCGCGCGAGCGGGGTGGTGACGAGGCGGCAGGGTGTCTTTCATGATCTTGTGCTTGTCGTTCATCGGAGTGAGCCCGGGCTTGCGGCGGTGGTATTGCCGGGTGGCGGCCGTCTCGACCTGACGGAAACGAAAGCCTGGCGCGGCGGCCACACCGAGCATAACGATCCTCCGCGAAGCTTCGTGCACGAGATGCGGCGCGCTTTATGTAACAGTCTGTGCGTCCCTTGCGTGACGCGGGCTCCAGCCCTCGGCGGCCGGCTTCCTGCCGATCGGCGAATCCTTTCAATCCGCTGGCGAGCCGCTTCGCCGAAATGAAAATGAAGGACTCGCACGAAGCGTCGGCGGTGCTTTTGCGCCTGATCCTCATCGTGAGACGAACGGGCATCTTGTTGAGCTTGCCCGGCATTCAAGCGCGACAGCCCGGCAACTACAGTGTGCTCATGCGATCGCCAAGTCCGACGCATCCCGGCAACCCGGCGGCATCGATCCAGCATGTCGAGCCGACAAGGTTGTACGCACACCTAATTTGCCAGATGGAGAAGATCATGAAGAAGCGCTTTATCTCCGTGCTTGTCGCCGCCACCACCCTCGTCGCGGCATTCGCCGCCGGCACCGCCAACGCCCAGGCCGGCACGCTGACGCGCGCCCAGGTACGCGCCGAGATCGTGCAGCTGCGCGAGGCCGGCTACAACGTGGGCCGCGGCGAGGACAGCAGCTATCCGACGCAACTGCAGGCCGCGGAGCAACGCCTCGCTGCCAACCGGCAAGGCGAGGGCGCGGCGGGCTACGGTGCCAACCCGGCCGCGCGCTCGGAAGCCGGCGGCGCGAATCGCGGCATCGCCGCGGACGAGAACAGCGGCCCGAAGCCGGTCTACTTTGGCAGCTGATCCGGGACGGGGGCGCGGCATGGTGGATGCCCGCGCTCCTCGAGACTTTCCTCGCCGTGGTTCGAAACGTACATGAATGCCTATATCCATTTCCTGAAGGTCACCAGCCGCGCCGACCGTTTCGGCGTCAACCTGGTCCGCATCTCAATCGCCATCGTGTTTCTCTGGATCGGCGTGCTGAAGTTCGTGCCTTACGAGGCCGACAGCATCACGCCGCTGGTGGCGCAGAGCCCCGTGATGGAATTCTTCTACAAGCATCCCGAGGATTACGCCCGGCACATGACGAAGGAAGGGCAACGGGTGCCCGAGCAACGGGCCTGGCAGCGGGACAACAACACCTATGCCTTTTCGCGCGGCCTGGGAACGCTCGAGATCCTGATCGGCCTGCTGGTGCTGTCGAACGTCGCCTCGCGCAAGCTGGGCCTGCTCGGCGGCCTGCTGTCGTTTCTCACGCCCTTCGTCACGCTGTCGTTCCTGGCGAGCACGCCGGAAACCTGGGTGCCGGCGCTGGGCGACGCGCAGCACGGCTTTCCCTTCCTCTCCGAGCACGGCCGCCTGATCATCAAGGACACCGTGATCCTGGCGGCCTCGGTGCTGGTCATGGCGGACTCGGCGAAACGGCTGCTCGCCGAGCGCGAGAGCCGATGCGAGGTAGGCGGCTGCGGACAATCCCGGGCACGGGCCGTGCGCTGAGAAGCGGGCGGGGACACCGCCGGCGAACGCTCGGCGCCGTGTCCCCGCCCGGTGCCAGGCCATTCTTGTACGCATCTCGGCCCCACCGAGGCCGGCAAGCCGGTAATATGCGTGCAAAATGGCGCTTCGGGCCCATTCGGGCGCCCGTAAAAAGGGGCGCGGTGCCGGTATCCGGCACGGGCCCGAGGTAATCGAGATCGTGGCACAAAAAGAACTGATGAAAAAAGGAAAGACAAAACTGACCCGACAGGACGCCGAGCGTCTCTTTTCGGGCTTACCCGGTGGCAGCATCAGCACGAGCGCGTCGAGCCGGCCGGTGAATCCCTTCGAAGGCAGCGGATTCGAGACCATCGAGCGCGCCGCCGACGAAAGCCGGCTCTGGAAGGACAACCTGGTTACCCTGCCGATGGCGGTGGAACTGCCGTCCGGCTACGAGTCGGCGGCCCGCCTGCGCGAGGCGATGGCGCGCGCCTGGCGCGTGAAGCTGGTGCGCGAAGGCGGCCACGAGATCGTCGTCGAGTTCCCGGAAGGCTGGAAGGCGATTCGTCCGGCCAGCGGCCCGATCGAGCTGCGCGACCCCGCGAACACGGTTCGCGCCGTCTACGGCTGGGCCGAGGACGCGGAACTGCGGATCCTGCCGCGCTACCAGGTCGAATCGCAGACGAACAGCTCGAGCGGTCTCGGCAGCCTGCTGATCCGCGATCGCGCGAGCGGCAAGATCCTCGAACGCTCGGAGATCTGGTCATCGCTGATCGGCTCCCGCCACCCCGAATGGAGCCGCCTGACGGGCTGGCTCAACGAGCGTTACCCGCAGCACCGCGATCCGCTGCGGTACTGGGAAGATTGCGAAACCAACCTCGGTCACTGACACGGGCACGCAATCCGGCCGTGCCATGGCCCGCGCCCTCGCGCCGTCCTCGCCTGAGTCTCCCGCAGCGCCTTCCCGCCAGCCCTGATCCTTGACTCGCGGCCGCGCCGATAACTTCGCGCGCGGCCCGCCGGGCATTTTCCGAACCGATTCCGGCGGCCATTCCCCGGCCGCAGCCTAGCCATTTCCGCGATCGGTCCGACTTAGACGCGGCGTCCAAGATTCATGCCTTGTTTCGACATGGCAAATCTGAAAATATCGATTCGGAAACAATTTCCAGCTGGAAATCAAAAACGCATCGAATCGAATCCGCCGCTTGCCGCCGATATCGGCAATGGCGGTTTCGATCGAATTCCCATCCCAATCCTTCCCGTAGCGCCTGAATTCCAGATTTTGCGTCATTAGCGGTAAACAGGATTTTCAGGCCGGTATCCTCGAAAGGTGGCAGCCATGTCAATCAATGATTCTCCCTCGCTTCATCCCGCCCATTCGGCGAACCACGAAAGCTCGCCGGCACGCAGGACGCTGCTGAAGTCGCTGGTGGCCGGCGGCGCGGCGATCGCGTTCGGCGCCCGGGCCCATGCCGCCGCGGCTTCGCACATCGCCAGCATTCCCGGCATCGTCGATCGCGAGGGGCTTTATCAGGTGCGTTTCTCGCAAAAGCATCTCTGGCCGGAAAACGAGGGCGCGCCGTCGGACACGCTGCAACTCGAGATTTTTGAAAAAATGAAGAACATCGCGAGCACCGTCACGATCGGCTGCATGCTGCCGATCAGCGACATCACGCCGGCCGGCATGCCATGCCCGACCGTCCAGTAGGCCGCGCTCAGGTAGACGCCGTGCAGCAGCGCACCGGCCAGCAGGTGGCTCGCCAACTGCCGGCCACCTGGCCAGCGCTCGCGGGCCGCCAGCGCCAGCGCGCCGAGCAGGCCCGCGCTCAGCAGCATGCGCACCAGCAGGAACAGGTCCGTCGAGGCATGCGGCACCACCGCTTTCGCGACGACGAGCCCCGTGGACCAGATGAGCACGAAGAACAACGTTGCCAGGCTTGAAAACATCTCGAATACGCTCCGATGGACAGGTTCGAACGTCTTGTCGGAGGGAGGTTTTCAGATTTGCCGTGGCGGGACAAGGCAGCAAGCTTGGAGGCTGCGTCCAGGCGGGAGAGGGGACTGCAGTCGACGTCGACGTGTCACGCGGGCCGGCCCGGGCCCATCTTCCAATGGAACCGCGCATTAGCGGCGCCGCTCGAAGTCCGGCGGATTCGCCGCCAGCGTCGAGTTCGCCCGGGAGGCGTCGCTACGCTCGACGGCGGGACGATTCGCTCAGTATCCTGACACGGCTGCTTTGCACGAGAGCCGTTGCGCGAAGAATGCCAGGGTCTCGTCGCGTGCGGCTAGCCCTCCCGATCCACGAAGTGGATCGACACGACATCGTGGGGCGTTCCGACCGCTTCCGCGTAGAACCGAGGCACATCGCGATTCGCGGCGATGTCCCGGAGGCCACGCGCGACGAGTCGCTCTCCCAGCGCTTCGCGATAAGCCTCAAAGCGTTGCGCTTTGCAGAATCGTTCGCCTTCGAAACGCTGGGCCAGCGCACCGAGATCCTCATCACGGAGCCGAGCCCGGACGATCCCAACTCGCCGGGTACGATCTGCAGACCGGCGTCGTCATCGAGCGGTAGCGCTGGTTGAGCAAGCACTGGCGCGAGCATCATCGAGAGCGCAAAATTTCCTGTAAAGCACATGCCGATCGTGCCTACCCCAGGGCCGCCGCACTGTTCGCGTGCGAGCCGCCGGCGCCGAAGGCACGGAATTCCACGCTAATGCACGGCGTCTTCATGACGGCTTGGCCGATCTCCAGATCGGACGGCTCGCCGTCACGCCCATACAGTGAAGACGGTAGACCGTGAATCCAGCGTCGCGCACCCAGCGGGCGAAACGTGCCACGTGTGGCCGGGGAATCGACGGCCGTGGTAGAGCGCTTTGGTTTCATCACGCCATCTTCCGCGAGCACACGTGCCGATGTGACAGCGCCATCGTTCTGTATTGCTGCCTACGGGTTTCTTGTTTCTCAACGCCTCATTCAAGGCGGCAGTAAAAAACTCCGCGATCTGCGACCCATTTGCCTTACCTTCGGATTACGTGCCACGCGGGTCCCCAGCGCGCGCAGCGTCACGTGGCTGATTCCATCACCACGCTGCGCTGGCGTATCGCTGCATACATCGCGCGTCGACTCCTGCGATGTCCGTTTTGTTCAGCGTTCGAGAGTGATTTACTGACACTGGAAGATTAGACCACTACATCCCCCCATTCGCGCCAAACAGCGAGCAATGTGGCGACGACGATAGGGCCCAGGAAGAAGCCTACGAAGCCGAATGCCGTAATGCCGCCGAGAATGCTGAAGACCGCGAGCAGGAATGGCATTCGCGTGCCCCCACTGATCAACAGTGGCCTGACGAGGTTGTCAATCCCGCTGATGGCGAGCGTGCCCCATGCCAGCAGGCCGACTCCAGCCCATAGCCGGCCGTCGAGCAGCAAGGCAAGGCCGACCGGTACCCACACGAAAGGTGTACCGAAGGGAAACAATGCAGCCAACGCGGTCAGTACCGAAAGCAGGAGCGGAGCCTCGACACCTGCCGCCCAATAGCCGATGCCGGCGGCCGTGCCCTGGGCGGTCGCCGTCAGCACGACCCCATAGGCGACAGCGCGGCATACCTCGCCGATGGAAGCGAGATAAACGTCGAATCGCTTGCCCAGTAAGGGTTCGAAAACGAGGCGAAGCTGGTCGAGCACGGTTCGTCCGTCCCGGTAGACGAAGAAGAGCGTCAGTACGGCAAAGCCGAACTTCAGGGCATTGCGTCCTGCGTTCGCGGCGAGTTGCGCGGCAGCCCCCATTGCATGGTTGCCCCATTGCGCGAGCAGTGCGCGAGATTCCCGGGCATCACGCCCGATATCGTCGGCTGCGGCCTGCAGCCAGACTCCCAACCACGGAACCGAGCTGGCCAGGCGAGGTAGCGTGTGGTGTTGGTCCGAAAACCATGCTGCCATTCGATGCGCGAACTCGACACTTTCCCGGCTGAGCGGCAAGGCAAGCAACAGTATCGGCACGACCAGCACCACCGTGACGAGCGAGGTCGTCAGCAGGGCCGAGATCGATCGCCGATGGTTGGTCAGCGACTGCATGCGCTGGTGGACGGGCCACGAGACGTACGCGATGATCAGCGCCCACGTCATTGAGACCAGAAACGGCCGCAGCACCAGGATGCCGAGCGAAAGGAGCATCGCCAGCAGAAGCGCGAGCACTGCCTGCTTCTTCGTGCCGGGCGTCATGCCTGCCCCGATCTTTCATCGCGCCATGCTGCCCGTGTGGCTGAAGCGCGTCGCGATGCGCGAATCGCGGCATGACGCACGAAATATTTCTCCAATTCGACCAGCAGGAATATCACCAGGGAAGCAGCCAATGAAACGGCCAACTCGAGCGGCGTGAGCGGCGAGGTCCCAAGCAGGGTATTCAGCGGCGGAGAATAGATCGCTGCCATTTGGAGCGCCAGCGTCAGCAATACTGAACCCAGCAGCGGCGAGTTGGAGCGCAGTCCCTGCGTCAGCAGCGAGCGTCGCTCCGAGCGGATCGCGAGCACGTAGCCCATCTGGGAAAATGCGAGCACCGAGAACGTCATGGTCTGCCATGCAGCGTGATTGCTGCTCAGGGCCCAGGCCTGCACGGCAAGCACGACGAGCGCCATGGCAAGGCCCGCCCACAGTATGTGTTGCCACATGCCGCCCGAGAACAGGCCTTCACGCGGCGGCCGGGGAGGACGCGCCATGATCCTC
Source organism: Burkholderia sp. SJZ089 (assembly GCF_007828315.1). NCBI lineage: Bacteria > Pseudomonadati > Pseudomonadota > Betaproteobacteria > Burkholderiales > Burkholderiaceae > Burkholderia > Burkholderia sp. SJZ089. Next base: position 137,787 of record NZ_VIUM01000005.1, read on the forward strand.
GGCTCGGCCGGTTCCGCGGCGAGCGCCAGGCCCGGCAGCCCGTCCGTCAGCAGGTTGATCCACAGGATGTGGGTCGGCAGCAACGGCAGGGGTAGCCCGAGGACAGGGGCGGCCATGATCACCCAGAGTTCGGCCGCATTGCCGCTCAGGCCGTAGCGAATGAATTTGCGGATGTTGTCGAAGATGCGCCGGCCTTCCTCGACCGCGGCGACGATGGTCGCGAAGTTGTCGTCAAGGAGGACCAGGCTCGACGCCTCGCGCGCGACATCGGTGCCCGCCTGTCCCATGGCCACGCCGATATTGGCGCGCGCGAGCGCGGGCGCGTCGTTGACGCCGTCGCCTGTCATTGCCACGTAGTGGCCATGGGCCTGGATCGCTTCGACAATGCGGATCTTTTGTGCGGGATCCAGCCGCGCGAAGACTTTGACATGCTCGATGCATGCGGCAAGGTCGGCCTCGGACAGCGCCGCGAGCTCGCGTCCGCTCATCACCCGGTCGCCGTCCCCGAGCATGCCGAGTCGCCCGGCGATCGCCCGCGCGGTGGCGGGGTGGTCGCCGGTGATCATGACCGGGGTGATGCCGGCTGATCGGCAGGTCGCGACCGCGTCGTGCGCACCGGGGCGAATCGGGTCGAGCATGCCCACCAGACCGAGCAGCGTGAGACCGGTCTCGACCCGGTCCGACAGGCACTCGGGCGCGGGCAGCGCCGGCCACGTGCGCTGCGCGATCGCGAGCACCCGCAGCCCATCTTCGGCCATGGCGCCCGCCACGGCAAGCAGTGCCTCGCGCTCGAAGCGGGCAGCCTGGTCCGCCCGGTCATGGTTGCCGCCGGCCATCGTGGTACAGCGCTCGATGATGGCCTCCGGCGCGCCTTTCGAGTAAGCGACGAAGCCGCCTGCCGCGCGATGGAAGGTCGTCATTCGCTTGCGATCCGAATCGAACGCGAACTCCATGCAGCGCGGCATCGTCTTTTCGAGCCGGCGCCTGTCATGCCCCGCGGCCTCCGCGGCCCGGTACAGGGCCACTTCGGTCGGGTCGCCCATCGGTCTGCCTTGCACGTCGTATTCGACGTCATTGCACAATGCCGCGGCCTCGAACAAGCTTGCGGCGCTACCGCACTGCGCGGCCGATGCCACGTCCATCCGGCCTTCGCCGCAGGGATAGAGCTCGACCACCCGCATCTCGTTGAGCGTGAGCGTGCCCGTCTTGTCGGTACATATGTAGCTGACGGAACCCAGCGTCTCGACCGCCGCGAGCTTGCGAACGAGCGCATTGCGCCGTGCGAGCTTGCGAACACCCATCGCGAGCATGACCGTTACCACGGCCGGCAGCGCCTCGGGAATCACCGCGACGGCGAGACTCGTCGAGGTGAGCAGCATCAACATGACTGCGTTGCCGCGCAGCACACCCGAGACGAAGATGCCGGCGCACACTATCAGGATCAGCACGGTAAGCTGACGGCCGAACCGCTTGAGGCGCGCTTGCAGCGGTGTGGGCGTCGGGGGCACGTTCTCGAGCAGTGCCGCGATGTGTCCGAGGCGGGTGTCCATGCCGGTGGCAACCACCATGCCGCGGCCGCGGCCGTAGGCGACCATCGTGCCCTTGAAGGCCATATTGGTTTGGTCGGCGAACGGCAGCGCCGCGTCGTCGAGCGGGGCGACGCGTTTTTCGACCGGGGCTGCCTCGCCCGTCAGGGTGGCTTCGTTCACCCTCAATCGAATGGCATCGATCAAGCGCATGTCGGCGGGCACCTCGCCGCCGGCCTCCAACAACACGATGTCGCCCGGAACGAGCGTTGCCGAGGGCACCGTCGAACGCCGGCCCCCGCGGATGACCGAGACGTCGTGCGCGGCGAGCCGCTTGAGTTCGGCCATCGCCCGTTCCGCACGGACCTCCTGGCTGAAGCCGATTGCCGCGTTCAGCAGTACGATCGCGAGGATCACGAGGGAATCCTTGAGATCGCCCAGGATGCCGGACAGAAGCGCGGTGGCCATCAGCACGAGAATCATGGCATCCCGGAACTGCACGCCGATCATGCCGGCGATACCGCGCTGCCGGAGTTCCGCGATCAGGTTGGGGCCGTGCTGTTTCAGCCGACGCGAGGCTTCGGCGTTGTCGAGACCGTTCTCCGTATTCGACGCGAGGTGCCGCGCGAGCGCCTCGACGCTGCGCGCATGCCAGGTCTCGATCAGAGGAATGTCAGTCATCGCAAGGCTGCCGGCATGGCTGCATGGTGCCGCGGCGGTCGGGGTCGTCCCAATGGAAGCGAACGTCGATGCCGCCGCGCGCGGGAACCACCACCTGCCTGGACTGGCTGATGTGCCGTTCGCGAGCCGTTATCCGATAAGGTCCCTTGGGCAGACGTACGAACAGGAAGGGGCCGGTGGTGTGCACACCGAGAACCTCATGGCTGCCGGACGAGATTCGGACGTCGATGTCCGACAGATAGTGCCCGTCTGTCGATGTGAAGGTGATGCGCAGCTTGTACTTCGACGCGACTTCTCGGAACGCGCTCACCTCGTCCGCGCCGATGCCGCCGGTGACATACGTCATGCCGTCGCGCTCGACAGGTTCAGGCAGCGTTTGTGCATGGACCGAAGCGCTCGCGAGCATGCCGAAGGCCAGCGCCGCTGACAGCGCACGTACGGTTTCGACCAACATGAAGACCTCCAGGCTTGATGTTGCCCCAGGCATTTCCGCCCCGATGCGCCACGACTTTGTTGCGGCGGCAGGTGGGAAAGCATGTGCCGGACGGCAAAAACAGGGGCGCAGGCGGCATCCGGTGGAGCAGTTCGACATCTCGTTGCACGGAATGCTCAGGATGGCCTGCCGGCCAGTTTTCCGATTGACGTGCATCAGGGGGGTGTCGCGAGTCGCCTATTCCTGCCAGGAATTGGGGCCGGTCTTTCTGATGCGCGCTGTCCGTGTTTCACAGGCCACGAATCGAACGCAGCAGGGCGAGCCGGGAAACGGCACCCGACGGGTTTTCCGACCGTCGCGGCCGACAACATCTCCTTGCATCGATCCTGCTTGATCCCAGTCAATTGCCGCCGACCCCTGCATGTCGACAATCCCGACATATTCGACAGGAGTAGGCGATGAACGACAGCAGTTCAACCAGCCGCTTGCGTGCACGCCCGGCCAGGCTCCTGATTGCCGTCGACCTGTCTGTCGCGTCCCGGCAGGTGGTGGATTTCGCATCTCGCCTGGCGCCCGCGGGGGCGAGTATCCGCCTGGTCAGCGTGGCGGAAAATCCGCGAACGCTGATTCCGATCGGATCACTGCCCCGGGCGGTTCTCGACAGCGTCCGCGCCGAACTCAGGAACGATGCCACCGCCGCGGTGTCGCGAGCGCGCGAGGCCCTGACGCGATCCGATCTTCGATTGGAGACCGAAATCATCGATCTCACCAGGCATGGCGGTGACCTGGTCCATGCGCTGCTTCACTCGGCCGAAACCTGGCGGGCCGAGCTCGTGCTGGTCGGCGCACGTCATCATCATGGGTGGCTGTCCCGGTGGGTGGAAGGTACCGTGTCCGAGCCGCTCGCGAGGTCCTCGCATTGTCCGATCATGATCGTGCCGGCGCGCGGCAGGAACCTTCATCGACCGCCGCGGCGCATCCTCTTCGCGATCGACGGCAGCAGCCAGTCGATGGGCGCGCTCGCGTTCGGCCTGACGCTGGCGGTGCCGGACGCGGATCTGCGCGGCATCTATGTCGTGGATCGCGCGGTTCGCTTTGTCGACGTCGTGCCGATCACGGCGCTCGAGGACGCGTTCATCGAGGAGGGCGAGAAAGCGCTGAGCTCGGCAAGACCACTTCTCGAGGGCGTGTCGTCTTGTTCGAGCGTGGCGATGGTCAGTACCGAGCGCACCAACGATGATGTCGCGCACGCGATCTTGCGGGAGGCGGGCAGGTGGGGCGCGGATCTGATCGTGGTTGGCTCGCATGGCCGGCGCGGCATGGCACGCTGGCTTCTCGGCAGCGTTGCCGGGCGCGTGGCTCGAATGACATCGATCCCGCTGCTGATCGTCAATGAACGGGACGCCTGACGCGGTTGGTCTGCCTCAGCACGCCGGCAGGGCGCCGTGAAGAATGGGCTGGTGACTTGACGAGGTATACGATGCCGCTTCGCCTGATAGCTTGCCTGCTCCTGCTGTCGTCCACCGTGCCGGCGTGGACTGCCCATGACGGCGCCGCCTTGGGTTCGCCCCGGCGCGTGCTGATCCTCGCGTACCACCGTTTTGCCACCGAGCGCCGGGACTCGATGACGGTACGCACCGTGACATTTCTCCGGCAGTTGCAGGCCATCGAGGCGAACGGGTACCGGATCGTATCGCTGGACGAGGTGGTTCGCTGGCATGGGGGCCAGGCGGACGTGTTGCCCCCGCTGGCCGTGGCAATCACCGTCGACGACGGGCACCGCTCCGTCTACGAGGTGATGCGTCCGATGCTGGCAGGGCGTCCGATACCGGTCACGCTGTTCATCTACCCGTCGGCCATATCCAACGCCAGCTATGCGATGACCTGGGAGCAATTGCGTGCACTCGGGCAGTCGGGCGATTTCGACATCGAATCGCACACCTACTGGCATCCGAATTTCCGCAGCGAGCGCGCACGGCGCACGCCGGCGGACTACCTGGACTTCGTGTCCTTCCAGTTGACCCGGTCACGCGATCGGCTCCAGTCGGAAACCGGCAGTTCGGTGCGGTTCCTGGCCTGGCCATTCGGCATCCATGATGCGCAGACCGACCAGCTCGCGCTTCGTGCGGGTTATGTCGCCGGGTTCACGATCGAGGCACGTCCGGTTCGACTTGCGGACGCCGCCATGGCACTGCCGCGTTATCTGATGACCGACGCATGCGACACGCGCTGCATGAACGTATTGTTGAAACCGGTTGGTGGCCCCCATGAATGATCGCGTGCTTGCCTGTTTGCTGCTGTCGATGATCGGTTTTGCCGGCCATGTGTCGGCGGTCACGGTCGCCATCGTCGATTCACGCGACGGGCGTCCGGTGGCGGGGGCCATCGGCCACGCCTCGGGCGCGAATCGGACCGCGAATGCGCAAGGCGTGTTCTCCCTGGACGTGGCCGCGGGAGGGACGCGCCTGAGCTTGCGCGCACCGGGATATGCACGCGCGGAAGTCCTGTTGGCGCCCGCCGAGCTCGAGCGCACCGTGAGCATGACGGCCGTGCGTCCCAAGGCGGTCTACCTTTCCGCGTTCGGTGTGGCGAACAGCACGCTTCGCGACTCGGCGCTGTCCCTGCAGGGAAAGACCGTGATCAACGCGCTCGTCATCGATGTCAAGGGCGATAGCGGTGCGACGCCGTACTCCAGTCCTGCGCGCGAAAGCGCCGGCGCCGCCGCGCACGCGCCGGTCAGCGTCCTGAATGCGGCGGAGCTGCGCGCACTGCTGCAGAAGTTTCACGCACGCGGCCTCTACCTGATTGCCCGCATCGTCGTGTTCAAGGACGATCCGCTGGCTGGCGCGCATCCCGAATGGGCCGTGCGCGACGAGCAGGGCAGGATCTGGCGCGACCGCCAGCAGCAGCGCTGGATCGATCCGGGCATTCGCGCGGCTTGGCAACACAATTACGAGGTCGCGGAAGAAGCTGCCCGGCTGGGTTTCGACGAGATCCAGTTCGACTATCTTCGCTTTCCGGATGCCAACGGGCTCAGCTTCAAGGAACCGAACACCGAGGCCAATCGCGTGGCGGCGATCGTCGCCTTCCTGATCGGCGCGCGCGAGCGACTGCAGCCATACAATCTCTACATGTCGGCCGATATATTCGGCTATGTCTGCTGGAACACCGACGACACCGCTATCGGGCAGCGGCTCGAGGCGCTGGCCGAGGTTGTCGACTACGTCTCGCCGATGTTGTACCCATCCGGCTTCACCTGGGGCTTGCCCGGCTGCCGCAAGCCGACCGAGCGTCCCGGAGAGATCGTCTCCAGGTCGCTGGCCGAGGCCGTGCGTCGTACCGGACTGAGTCCTATCCGGTTTCGTCCCTGGCTCCAGGCGTTTCGCGATTATGCGTTCGACCGCCGTCCGTTCGACGCCGACGAGATTCGCGCACAGGTCGACGCGTCCGACGCGGCGGGCACCGACGGCTGGATGCTGTGGAACCCGCGCAATCAATACGATCCCGCGACGTTGCCGCATTGAACGACGTATCCTGAGCCGAGCCTTGCGCCGCGAGCGGGGATCGGGCCGGCTTCAGTCGAGGCGTCACGACCCAGTGGCGTCACGGGCTATCCGAGGCTCGTGTCCAGCAAGCTCGCACCAACTCGTCGCCCTCGCGATACTCGATGGAGAATCGTCCAAGGTGAGCATTCAACAACGCTTCGCCAAGCCGCCGAAGCAGGGTGGCGCCGCAGACCGTCACCCTCAGGCCATTCGCATCCTCGTCGATTTGCAATGGGCGCCCGCTCGGGTGGTAATACGCCTCGATGCGAGCCTGAAGGCATAGCAAGTCCATGATCGCCGCACGGTGAGCGCGCAGATAGGCGCAACCCTGAAGTTCGAGTTCAGCGCCGTGCGCGTGCTCGATGATGCGCTTGCAGGCATGACAGACGAGTTGCGCGTCGTGATGGGGCGTCGCGTTCCAGAGCCACCGTCCCCGGTCATACACCGCGCCGCATTCGCGGCAGCCGTTGCCGCTCGGCACGTGCCAGGCGGCCCAGTGGCTGCCGTTCCTTTGCTGCCGAGGCATCCCGATGGGGGCTGTCTCTCTGTCCGTGGCGCCGGTCATGGCTTGCCCATGGATGACGTGCCTCGCTATCGCGGCTCGCCGCGTCACAGCGGCAGCGGCGGGGGCGGATAGGTGAGATGGCTGACGACTTGCTTGACGCCTGGCACGTTTCTCGCGGCAATGCAGAGCGCGTGACTCTCTTCGTCGCTTGTGATGAAGCCCCATAGATGCACCACGCCGTCGGTCACGATCACGTTCTCGCGCGTCGGCGCCCAGGATTTCCCCTTGGCCGCGGCGAGGATGGCGTCCCGCAGCTCGGCGTCCCGCGGCTGGCAGGCGGGTGCCTTGAGCGGATCCATGCCGGCCAGCGCGCGAACGAGATTCGCACGGCTCACGATTCCGGTCATCCTGCCGTTCTTCATCACCGGAACCCGCTTGATCCGATGCCGCTCGAGCACCTCGGCAATGTCCGCGAGGGGCGTGTCTTCGTAGACCGTCACGACCTCGGCCGTCATCACGTCCTTCACGCTGCGCCCATGCTCTTTCACATACTCGCTCGCCAGTTCGCGATTCGACGTCAACAGTTGCAGCCACCAGGAGCGATGGCGATCGCCGGTGCCGATTTCATACCGGCGCAACAGGTCGCCCTCGCTCACGATGCCCACCAGCTTGCCGTCGGAATCGAGCACGGGCAAGGCGCTGATGGAATGCTTCGCGAGCAGCGCGGCGGCTTCACGTATGCTCATTTCCGGGCGTGCATGGATGACCTCCGGGGTCATCACGTCGCAAGCATGCATGGGTGCTCTCCTATGACAAATTCCGCCGGTTCGCCCGGCAGCCGCGCCGTCGTCCTGTTTCGGGCAGGAACACGAGCGGCGAATCTCGACGGGCCGTTTCCGCCGTCGTTCTCGCCTCGCCTATCTCGGCGCCAGTCGACTTTGCCCTTCGGTGCCGGTGTCGAGTTGACCGAGGTCAATCATGCGATTCGCACTCGATATCCATACTTTTAATTAATTGGATGTGGAACGCATGTCTCGAGGAATGCCGCGTGATTTCCGATGTGTGATCGAAGCGGAAGCGAAATCGGGGAATCGACGATGGGCGGCGCTTGAATATATCGGGCGCCTCTGAAATATCGATGTAATTTCAACGTTTGCGCATCTGGACGAGAAATGGCGATCACTTTAAGCTATTAAGCGAATCCGACATGCCGCGAGAGCACGGGATTCCCTGCGCCATTTTCCTCCCGGTCCGGCGGCTTGCACCATATGGAAGCAGGATGATTCGACATTCAATATCAGGCTTGTCCGCATTCATCGGAGGAACTGCGAATTGCCGCCTGTGGAGATGGCGTGAGTGCTTATGCATGCATCGGCCATATGCGCCTCGGCGGCAGTGGCAAGCGATATCACTACGAGGCTGCCAATGAAAAAGGTTCTTCTCGTCGAGCGTCATGCCATCACGCGCGCCGGCATTCGACGCATACTGGAAACCACGCAGGATTTCCTCGTCGGATGCGAGCTCGCGAATGGCGACGAGATATTGTCCGCGGTCGACGGCGAAACATTCGATGTGGCGATTCTTGATTTTTCCAGTCTGGGGCAACGAGGCCGGGCACTGATTCACCAACTTGCCGTTCACGTGCCGACGATAAGGATCCTGGTGATATCGGCTAATTCGGATCCGGTTCAGGCCAAGTCGGTCTTTGCGGCCGGCGCGGGTGGATTTCTCGCGAAGCGCAATAGCGGCGCCGAGATGTTACAGGCGGTGCGCCTGGTACTGTCGGGCCGCCGATATCTGAGCCCCGACGTCGCGGAGCATATGGTGCGCATGATCGACTTGCCGTTCGACGCGCCACGACATGCCAGGCTCAGCACGCAGGAAACCAAGGTGCTCAGGCATCTGGCATCCGGTGAACCTGTCGCGGAGATCGCCCGGGACATGGGGCTCAGCAACAAGACCATCAGCACCTACAAGGCGCGCTTGTTCGACAAGCTCGCGGTGCGCAGCGACGCCGAGCTGGTGCGATATGCACTCGCCCATCGGCTCGTCGATCCATGCATATAGCGTGGTGGCGCGTTCGCGCTTGATTGGCGTCCCCATGTCCCGCGAGCGAGGCGCTGGGCGGCGGGCAGCGGCACCGTCGGCGAGAGGGTGTTGCCGTGCCTTGCGCGGAGTCGATGGTCCACCGGACATGCGGTCGATTCCTTGCCTCAGGTCAGGCAATCCGGTGTCCGGCTCGATACCATCGAAGCCGTGCCGGAAATCACGCCGATACCAAGGCTGTGCACCCGTGCGGGGTACAGCATGGCGCATGGTCCGCCGGCTCGATCCCATCGTTGCCGAGGTGTCGACCATGTCTGATTCACTACTGCGCTATCGCGAACGAACCACGCAGATCGCCGAGCGCATGCGCGCGCTTGGCCAATCCCAGCCGGAATTGATGTCGGCCTTCGGCGCGTTGGGCGCGGCCGGTACCAAGGACGGCGCGCTGACGAAAAAGACCCGCGAGCTGATTGCCTTGGGTATCGCGATCTCGAGCCGATGCGACGACTGCATCGGTTTCCATATGCGCGCCTTGATCAAGCTGCGGGCGACGCGCGAGGAAATCGAGGAAGTCGGCGGCGTCGCCGTCTACATGGGCGGCGGACCGTCGATGATGTACGCGGTCCATGCGTTGATCGCCTTCGACGAGCTCTCCGCCTGAACTTCCCGTTCGCGACGGTGCCCGACGGTCCGGTACCACTGCATCGGCCCGGCGGCGCGGGATGATTGATCGTGATCAATGGAGCACGCGACCAGGCGCTGCACTGTGCATCAAACCGGACCGAGCCGGCATCATCGGCCGGCCGGAAATCACGAAACACGCTTATCGAAAGGAGACGACATGATCAATCGAGCGATGGAAACCTTGCATGCCAATCCATGGGAAGCCTGCGACGCCTGGTTGCGCTTGTTGAGCCATGCGCAGGCCTTGCGCAACGAATGGCATGCACTCCAGCAGCGCGGTGTTGATCGGGACTGCGATGCACTCAACCAGATCCGGGTGGCCGTCGCGGATGCGCATGACTGGCGCGCTTTCGGGGAGGCCTGGCGGCAGTCATGGAACGCCTATGCGCAGTCGAGTGCCGCGTTGTGGCATGACGCGGCGGTATGGTCGATGCACGCACAGCGCGAGTCCGCGAACGCGACGCGCGCCTGGCTGAGTGAATGCCAGGCGGCCGGCCTGCGCGATTTCAGCCGCCTTTGCGGCGACGCTAGCTTGTTCGCATCCTGGCGGGACTGGTTCGCGCAACAGCAGCATGCGGGCACGGAATCGGCGTTGCCCGACGGCCCCATGACGCAACCTTCAGGCAAGCAGTTCGCCGCTGCCGCCTGACGTGCCGGCAGGGCCTCGGGCCGGCTGCGGCCGCCGGGCTTTTTCCGCCCGGACAAACAAACTCCGCAGAACGGGATGCACCCGATCGCGCCAATGCACGCCCGTGAACAGGCCGTAATGATCGCAGTCCTCGATGTCCAGGCGCAGGCGCCGCCGGGCCGCCAGGCCGCTGCACATCGCCAGCGCGGCATGGGTTTGCCCGGCGCCGGTGACGGCGTCGCGCTCGCCTTCGACGGTCAGCAGGTAGGGTTCGCGCAGGGCGCCCGGGTCGACACGCCGGTCATGGACCCGCCATGACCGTTGCGCGAGGCTGGCGCGCTGGAACACCAGGTCGACGGTATCGAGGAAATATTCGGCCGGCATGTCGAGCAGCGCCACATATTCGCGCAGCGCCCGGCGCGCGTTGTCGTAGGCGCGTGCGTCGCCGAGCGAGGCGGCGGTTCGGCAGCGTCCGGCCAGTTCGAGAAAGCGATCCGGATAGACCATGGCGATTTCCGCACGCTGGAGGTAGGCCGGGAATATCCTTCTGCCGCGCCCGGCGAAGCCCGCCGGCACCACGTCGATCAGGGTGTCGCTGCACCAGGCCAGCGAGTGCGAGCGCGCCGCGATGCCGAGCGCGCTGGGATGGAGGCGCGCGTCGAGCGGGCCGCCGATCAGCGCGAGGCTCGCCGGCGAGGCCGCGCCCCGAGACGCCCGCAGCGCCAACGCAGCCAGGCAGGGAACGGTGGCCTGGCAGACCGCGACCACGTGTACCGGCCGGTCCTCGGCCAGCAGTACGTCGACGAAATCATCCAGCATCGCGACATACTCGTCGAGGCCGAAGCGCCCCGTTTCGAGGGCCACGTCGCGCGCATTGATCCAGTCAGTGACGAACACGTCGCCATCCGCCAGGAGTGTCTCGGCGGTTTCCCGCATCATCACCGAGGCGTGGCCGGCAAGCGGCACGCAAAGCAGGATCGACCGTCGCGCATCGCCGCGAGCGAAGCGGCGCAGCGTGCAGAACGGTGCGCTCGCCGCGATCGATTGGTCGATCGCGACGGGTTGGCCGTCCTGCACGATCGCTTCGATCACGAGCTGCGGCGTGGCGAGCTGCAGTCCCACGATCGGCTCCAGCAGATCGGTGTAACACGCGTTCGCGGCATCGACGCCCGGCGCGCCGGCCCAGCGCATGGCGGCACCCCAGGCGCGCAGCCAGCCGGCTTGCTGTTCGATGAGTTCGTACCACATGGGAAGGATCCGGAATCGATACGGTCACGCAAGTCAGCACACTGTCGGCCCGGGGCAGGGGATCGCATTGACCTGAATCAGCGTATTCACGGTCTTGCGACCTACGCTGATCTTCCGATTTATCCGCTTGGCAGGGAGTAGCGCATGGATACCCCAACTCGACGCACGCTCGTGTTGTTCTACTCGCGCAGCGAAACCACCGCCGGCGTGGCGCGGCAGCTTGCCGATCTACTTGGCGCCGATTGCGAGCGGCTCCTGGAAGTCGACGGCCGACGGCGCGCCGGGGCGCTCGGTTACCTGCGCAGCCTGGTGGACGCGCTGCGTGGCCGTGCCGCCGAATTGCGGCCGACGGCCTGCTCCGTATCGGCCTACGACCTGGTCGTGATCGGCACGCCGGTGTGGGCCGGACGCGCGTCGACGCCGGTCGCGGCCTGGCTTGCCCGCCATGGCACGGAGCCGCGGGCGACCGCCTTGTTCTGCACCATGGGCGCGCGTGGCGATTGCGCCGTGTTTGCGCAGATGCAGGCGCTGATGCGTCAACGCCCGCTCGCCACCTGCGCGATCTGCGCACGCGAGCTGCGCCAGGGGACGGCCCACCAGAAGCTGTCCCACTTCGGTCGCGCGATTTCCGATCGGCTCGCCGAGCGTGCCCTGCAGGGGCATGCGCCGTGAGCAAGCCGCCAGCGCGAGCACCCGGCTTGCGTCGGTTCGACTATGTGCTGGTCGGCGGAGGCGCCGCCAGCGTATCGGCCGCCCATGCCCTGCGACACGAAGATCCCGCCGCGAGCCTCGTGCTGGTATGCGGCGAGCCGGTGCTGCCGTACCAGCGGCAGGTGCTGACCAAGGAGTTCCTGACCGGCAGGCTCGCCCCCTCGGCGATCGCGATACACCCGCCGGGGTTCTACGAGGTGCGGGGCATCGAGATCCTGCGCGACGTGCGGGTCGCCTCGCTCGATCCTGCCCAGCATCTCGTCCAGCTCGACGACGGCGGCCGCCTGCAATACGGCAAGCTGCTGATCGCCACCGGCGCGTCGCCGCTCGCGCTGCGGGTGCCGGGGGCGTCACTGGCCGGCGTCCATTACCTGCACGATATCGACGACGCGGTGGCGCTGCGCGCCAATGCCATCGACCAGCGGCGCCTGCTCGTGGTCGGCGGCGGATTGACCGGCATCGAAGTGGCGGCGACGCTGCGCGCGCGCGGCTTGCAGGTCACCCTGGTCGAGCGCAGTCGGCAACTGCTGCCGCAACTGCACTGCGTCCGGCTCTCCGAGCACTTCGGCCGGCTCTGCCGCGCCAGGGGCATCGAGGTACTGACGGACACCACGGTCGATCATCTGATCGGTGTCCAGTCGGTCGAGGCGGCCGTGCTCGCGAATGGCCGTGTGCTCGCCTGCGATCTGGTGGTGGTCGCGATCGGGGTGGAGCCGAACTGCGCCTTCCTTGCCGGTAGCGGCATCGCGACCGCCGATGGCGTGCTGGTGGACGAGTGCCTGCGTGCTTCCGATCGCGACGTCTACGCCGCCGGCGACGTGGCACGATTCCAGGATCCGGCCTCGGGCAAGCCACGGCGCATCGAACACTGGGACAACGCGGTGCGCCAGGGCCGCCTGGCCGCGCGCAACATGCAAGGCGCGCGCCTGCCTCACCGGGATGTCTCGATCTTCTACGGCAACGTGTTCGAGGTCTCCTACAACTTTCTCGGCGACCCCTGCGAAGCGAACGAAATGGTCGAGCGGGGCAGCTTCAACGAGCCGCCTTACTCGCTGCTCTACCTTCGCCATGGCGTGCTGCGCGCGATGTTCTCGATCGGTGCCCGAGCCGAGGACATGACGGCCGCCGAGGAAGCGATACGCTATCGGCTCAATCTCGCCGACCCATTGGCGGCGGCACGTCCGGGCTGGCGGCTGCGCGCGGTACCGCCGCAAACCGTGTTGATCCTGCAGGGCGGCGGCGCGCTGGGGGCGTTCGAAAGCGGCGCGATCGCGGCGCTGGAGGCTCGGGGCGTGCGGCCCAACGTGGTCTCGGCCGTGTCGATCGGTGCGTTCAACGGCGCCATCGCCGCCAGCCATCCCGGCCATGCCGCCGAGGCGCTCGATGCGTTCTGGCGGGAGTTGTCGATATCGAATCCTCCGGGTTCCGAATACGCGCCCTGTGCCGGGCACACGCTGCTCGCCTGGCGGATCGCCCTGTTCGGGGTGCCGAATTTCCTGCAGCCGCGCTGGTGGCCCGCGCAATTCTGGACGACCGGCTTCGCGCCATGGTGGACGAGCTGCTACGACACCGGGCCGATGCGCGCGCTGTTGTCCCGGTACGTGGATTTCGAGGCGCTGGCGGCGAGCCCCACGCGGCTGCTGCTCGGCGCCGTCGACGTGGAAAGCGGCCACCGGCGCATCTTCGACAGCTATGTCGATCGCCTGACCCCCGATCACCTGCTCGCCAGCGGCAGCCTGCCGCCGGCCATGCCCTGGACTTTCGTCGAAGGGCGGGCCTATTGGGACGGCGGCATCATCAGCAACTCCCCGCTCGACCTGGTGATCGAGCGTTGCGGGCGGATCGCGGGACGCGTGTTCGTGGTCGACCTGTTTTCCGGGGCTCGGCCCCTGCCCTCGAACCTGTTCGAGGTGCTGTTGCGGCGCGACGAAATCGTGTATGCCGACCGGGTTCGCAACGACCTGCGCTTCGAGGAGAACGCCGGCGATTTCAGGGAGCTGGTGGAGCGCGTCACCAGCCGGCTCGCGCCGGCGACGGCCGCACAGGTGAGGCAGTCTCCCGACTATATCCGCCTGATGGGCGAGCGCGCGCCGGTGCAGATCGTGCGCATCGAGCTCGGCGGCGCCGGCTTGATCCGCGCGCCCTTCGCACGCGATTTCGACTTTTCCGTGGACGCCATCGCCCGGCTTCGCGAGCAGGGCCGAGCCGCCGCGCTCGATGCGCTCGATGCGCTCGGACCGGGCGAGGCGTCGTAAGCGCGAAAGCGCTGACCTGAGTCAATCCGCTTCGGGCTTGCGCGCCTAAGGTTGTCTGCACCGCAGGCGAACAGGAGCCAAGGACCATGAAGACAGACAGCCAGCTGAAGAAGGATATCGAGAGCGAACTCGAGTGGGATCCATCGATCGACGCAGCGCGCATCGGCGTCGCGGTCCACGACCGGATCGTGACGCTCACCGGGCAGGTGCCGAGCTATTTGCAAAAAGTCACGGTACGCAAGGCGGTCGAGCGTCTCGCGGGCGTGCGCGGCGTGGTGCTCGAACTCGTGGTCCGCACCGACGGCACGAAGCAGCGTTCCGACGAGGATATCGCGGCGGCCGCGCGATCCCTGTTGCTATGGGACGCCGGACTCGGGGAGCAGGCTGTGCATGTCACGGTGGAGAAAGGCAGCGTGACCCTGTCCGGCGAGGTCAATTGGGCTTACCAGATGCAGGCGGCGGAACGGTCCGTCGAGCGGCTGCGTGGCGTGGTCCACGTGAGCAACGAGATCCGGGTGCGTGCGCATCCGACGAGCGGCGACATCGCCGGCAAGATCGCCGCGGCCCTGGCCCGCCACGCGGCCGATGAAGCGGGCCATGTGGGGGTGGCGGTACAGGATGGACGCGTCATCCTGACGGGGCGCGTGGATTCGCTGCGTGAACGACGGCTGGCCTTCGATGCGGCCTGGTCGGCGCCGGGCGTGCGCGAGGTCGTCGATCAGATGAGCGTGGCCTGATGGTCGCGCCTGTGTCTCGCGCGGCCGGCCGGACCTGCGGCATCGGCCGACTGGGCCGCCATGCGCTCGCGGTGTCGTGGCCCGAGGCGCGCCCGTCCGGCATGGTCCGGGAGCTGGCATGAATGCAGCCAGGTTGTGCACCCGCGAGGTGGTCACGTGCTCGGCGCGGATCACCCTGGCCGAGGCGGCCGCCACGATGCGCGCCGAGCATGCGGGCGATCTGGTGGTGGTGCGCGAGCAGGATGGGCAGCGTTGGCCGGTGGGTATCCTGACCGACCGCGATATCGTGGTCGCCGTGGTGGGCCAGGATGCCGAACCGGACGCGTTGCTGGTCGGCGAGCTCATGTCCGAGCCCGTCGCGGTGGCGCATGGGGGCGACGATCTCTGGCTTGTCGCCAGGCGCATGCGCCAGCACGGCGTGCGTCGCTTGCCGGTGGTCGGCGACGCCGGTGAACTGCTCGGCATCGTCACGCTCGACGATCTGTTGCGCGCGGCGGCCGAACTGCTCGACGAACTGCGGCTGGTGGCGGCCAGGCAGGTATATTTCGAGCAGTCGCGGCACCCGTAGCCGCGGCCGCCAGGCGGCACACACTCCCGTGCCCGCGTTCCTGGCGGGGCGGGCAGGCAGACCGATGCCCTGGCATCGCCTCGGTCCCTTCCCGCCGCCGCGCCGTGCGGCGAGCGCGGAAGCGATACGATCGACGCCTCGCCGTCGATCCCGAGGCTGCCGTCATGCCGTCGCCGTCCGATCCCGGACGGCGACGCTCAGCGCGAACTGTCCAGCCAGGCGGCCGGATCGGCCGACGAGGGCGGCCCGACCTGACCCCGCGCGATCATGCAGTCGGTGGTGAGCAGCAGCGAGGCGATCGAAATGGCGTTCTGCAGCGCGGTGCGGGCCACCTTGACGGGGTCCACGATGCCGGCGGCGATCATGTCGCCATAGGTGCCGGTCGCGGCGTCGTAGCCGAAGGCGCCGGATCCGGCTTCCACCGCATGCACCACCGCCTGGGCGTCCGCGCCGGCGTTCTCGGCGATCTGGCGCAGCGGTGCCGCGAGCGCATGATGAACGATGCGCGCCGCGGTGCGTCGCGCCACGGGCGCGAGCGCATCGTCCGCGAGAATGGCGCGCGCGCGCAGCAGCGCGACGCCGCCGCCCGGCACGATCCCTTCCTCCATGGCGGCGCGAGTTGCATGCAAGGCGTCGTCGAAGCGATTCCTGCGCTCGCGCACGGCCGTTTCCGTGGCCGCGCCGACCCGCATCACGGCGACGCCGCCCGCCAGTCTCCTCATCCGCTGCAACAGCGCCTCGCGCTCATGGCCGGGCGATGTCGTATCGAGTCGCGACCGGATCGCCGCGATGCGCTCGTCGATATGCTGACGCTCGCCGTGTCCCGCGATTAGCGTGGTCGTGTCGCGCGTGATCTCGACGCGCCGGGCCGCACCCAGATCCGCGAGCGTCGCGCGCTCCAGCGAGCGTCCCGCCTGCGCGGAAATGACGGTCGCGCCGGTCAGCGCGCCCAGGTCGCCGAGCCATTCGGCGCGCGTGTCGCCAAAGCCCGGCGAGCGGATCGCGCAGGATCGCAGCGTGCCGCGCAGGTGATTGACGACCAGGGTCGCGAGCGCGTCGCCGCCCACCTCGTTGGCGACCACCAGCAGCGGTTTCTCCGTGCTCCCCGGCGACTCCAGCAAGGGCAGCAGCTGGGATATCGTGTTGATGTTCATGTCGCACAGCAGGATGCGCGGTTCCTCGAGCACCACCTGGTGGTCCGACGAAGCCACGAACAACGGCGAGAGGTAGCCTCGCTCGATCCGCAGGCCTTCCACGATATCCAGCTCGTCCTCCAGACGGCGGCCCTCCTCGACGCTGATGGCGCCGTCCCGGCCGACCCGTTCGATCGCGTTCGCCACCAGCCGGCCGATGCTCGAATCACCACTCGCGGAGATGGTCGCGATCTGGCGCAGTTCCTCGCCGCTGGCGCAGGGCCGGGCGATGCGCTGCAATTGCGCGATCACCCGCGCGCCCGCGGCCTCGATCTCGGATTTGAGCGCCATCGGATCGTGTCCCGCGCTCACGCACTGGATGCCCTCGACGACGATCGCCTGGGCGAGGGTGGTGGCGGTGGTGGTGCCGTCGCCCGCCACCTCGCTGGTACGCGTGGCGACCACCCGCAGCAGCCGCGCGCCCATGTCCTCGAACGGATCGGGCAGCTCGAGCGCGCCGGCGACGATCACGCCCGAGTTGGCGACCAGCGGAGCGTCCCCCGCTTGTCCGACGATCACGTTGCGACCGCCCGGGCCGAGCGTGAGCTTGACGGCCTCGGCCATCGCGTTGACGCCTTTCAGCAGGCGTCGCCGCGCATCCTGATGAAAGGCCAGTGATGTGGCTGACATGTTGTCTCCCGCACAAGTGATGCTGCCCGTTCGCGGCCGCTCGCCGCCCCGGCGGATACGGTATTTGACCGGTCGGTGTCTGGTTGCCGATTGACCGAGGTCAATCGGCAACCCTAGCGGCGGCGGGCGACGGGGGCGTCGCCGATGTGCTTGTCGCCGTGCGGCTTGACTCAGGTCAATTGCGACGGACGGCACGATCGCGAACATGAGTCGCCACGATCGGCCGAGGGAGGCGTTGGTGCAAATTCATCCGGAGCTAGCACGCGATGCGCGCCGGACATGGCCCGCGCCGGGCTGGCGGGATCTCGCCGCGACGCTGATCGTGGCGAGTTGCCTGCTGCTCGCGGGAATCTGGGCAAGCCGGGTCGGGGGGCCGCTGAGCCTCGGGCCCGAGCGCACCCTGTCGCTGTCCCCCGGCGCCTTGCCGGGCTACACGCTGCGCAGCGTGGCAAGGATGCTCGCCGCGCTGCTCGCCTCGTTCGTCTTCACGCTGGGCTATGCCAGCCTGGCGGCCAGGAGCCGCCGCGCGGGCGCCGTGCTGATCCCCCTGCTCGACGTGCTGCAGTCGGTGCCGATCCTCGGCTACCTGTCCCTGACCGTGCTGTTCTTCCTGTCGCTGTTTCCCGGGCGCGTGCTGGGTGCCGAATGCGCGGCGGTTTTCGCGATCTTCACCAGCCAGGCCTGGAACATGACCTTCAGTTTCTACCAGGCGCTGTGCACCGTGCCACGCGATCTCGACGAGGCGGCCCGCGGTTTCCGATTGTCCGGGTGGCAACGCTTCTGGCGCGTGGAGGTTCCCTTCGCGCTGCCGGGCCTGGTCTGGAACGCCATGATGTCGATGTCGGGCGGCTGGTTTTTCGTGGTCGCCTCGGAGGCGATCGCCGTGGGCGGCTTGCGCGTCGAGCTGCCCGGCGTGGGTGCCTATGTGGCACTGGCGATCGAGCGCCGCGACCTCGCCGCAGTGGGATGGGCGGTGGCGGCGATGAGCGTGGCCATCGTGTCGTGCGACCAGTTGCTGTTCCGGCCGCTGATGGCATGGTCGGAGCGGTTCCGCTACGGGGACGCCGAGCCGGCGTCGGCGCCGCGCAGTTGGGTGCTCGAGGTGTTTCGGCGCTCGGCATGGGCAGCCTGCGCAGCGCGTCCGCTGGCCGGGTTGTTGCGTCGGGCGGCCCGCGCGCGGCTGCGCCCGCCGCAGTGGCGGTGGCCGGAGCGGTTCAAGCTGCCGGCGGGCGCGCTCGCGCGACTCGGCATGCTGCCGGGTGGCGCAGCACTCGCCTGGCTCGGCTTCGCGCTGTATCGCGCCGGCCGCCCGGCGCTGGCCTGGGCGGACCTGTATGCCGTGACGTGCGCGGGGGCGCTCACCACGCTGCGGGTCGGCGTGCTGGTGATGCTCGCCTCGCTGGTCTGGGTGCCGCTCGGGATCGCGATCGGCCTGCGGCCGAAGCTGGCCGCGCGGATCCAGCCGGTGTCCCAGTTTCTCGCCGCCTTTCCGGCCAACCTGCTGTTTCCCGTGGCGGTGGTGGCCATCCTGCGCCTGCACCTGCGGGTGGACATTTGGTTAGCCTTGCTGATGATGCTGGGTGCGCAGTGGTACATCCTGTTCAACGTGATCGCGGGCGCAAGCGCGTTTCCCGCCGATCTGCGCGAGGCGGCCGACAGTCTCCGGCTGAGCACGCGCACCTGGTGGCGCCGCGTGATGCTGCCGGGCGTCTTTCCCTACTATCTGACCGGCGCGATAACCGCGAGCGGCGGCGCCTGGAATGCCAGCGTGGTCGGCGAGGCCGTGAACTGGGGCGATACCCGCCTGGATGCGGGCGGGCTGGGTGCCTATATCGCGCGCGCGACCGCCGCCGGCGACTATCCCCGGATCGCGCTAGGGGTTGCCTTCATGTCGATGCTCGTGGTCGCGATCAGCCGACTCGTCTGGCGTCCGATGTATGCGTTCGCGCAGCGTCGGACCCGGCTCGACTGAATCCTGCCGGGAAGATGCCCATGTCCAAGCCCGAGGTACGGTACGCCGAGCTCGAAGCCGGAGCGCCTCGCGAGCCAGGCGCGATCGTGCTGGAGATGGAGCACATCTGCCAGTTCTTCCCGAAGCCGTCCGGCGAGCCGCGGCGCGTGCTGGACGGGATCGGTCTGGTGCTGCGCGAGGGCGAGATCCTGGGCCTGCTCGGCCGCTCGGGATCGGGCAAGTCCACGCTGCTGCGTATCGCGGCCGGCCTGCTCGGACCGACCTCCGGCTCGGTGCGCTATCTCGGCAGGCCCCTGGAGGGACCAACCGAGGGCATCGCCGTGGTGTTCCAGACCTTCGCGCTGTATCCGTGGTTGACCGTGATCGAGAACGTCGAGCTCGGCCTGGATGCGCTCGGCCTGGCGGCTCGCGACGCGCGCGAGCGGGCGCGCGCCGCGATCGAGCAGATCGGCCTGGTCGGTTTCGAGTCGGCGTATCCGCGCGAGCTGTCGGGCGGCATGCGCCAGCGGGTCGGCTTCGCGCGCGCGCTGGTGGGCGGCCCGTGCCTGCTGTTGATGGACGAGCCGTTTTCCGCACTCGACGTGCTGACCGCCGAAATGCTGTGCACCGATTTCCTCGATCTGTGGGAGTCACACCGGTTGCCGACCCGGGCGGTGATGATGGTGACCCACAATATCGAGGAGGCGGTCCTGATGTGCGATCGCGTCACGGTGCTCGGAGCCGGTCCGGCACGCATCGAGGCGACGCTGGAGATTGCGCTGCCACGTCCGCGCAATCGGCGCGATCCCGCCTTCCAGGCGATCGTCGGTCGCATCTACGGAATGCTGACCGCGCGCATCGCCGATCGCGGGCAGGCCGCCGCAGCCTCGCGGCAGGGCTTGGCGCTGGCGCTGCCGGAGGTCACCAGCCACCATCTCGCGGGCTTCGTCGAAACCCTGGCGGGCTCCCCCTACGACGGGCATGCCGAGCTCGGCGTGATCGCCGCGGCGCTGGCGCTGCGTGTCGAGGCGCTGTATCCGACCGCGGCCGCACTCCATCTCCTGGCACTGGCCGAATGGCAGGAACGCACGCTCCGGCTGAGCGCGGCCGGCCAGGTGTTCGCGCGCGCCGACGAGGCGACGAGGCGGCGCCTGTTTCGCGAGCACGTGCTTCGCTTCGTGCCGCTGGCCGGGCATATCGACGAAGTGCTCGGCGAGCGCGTCGGGCATCGCGCGCCGCGCGCGCGTTTCGAACTCGAACTCGAGGACCATCTCGATGCGCGAGGCGCGGATCGGGCCTTGCGTGTGGTGATCGACTGGGGACGTTATGCAGGGCTGTTCGACTACGACGATCCGACCCAGAGCTTCCGGCGCTGATCCCCGGCTTGGATTACGCGGCCGCCGCGATGCGCTTTCGGCCGTTGACTTCGGTCAATCCGCGGGCCGCGGCGCGATCGAGAATGAGGGCTCCGTTGACCCTCAGGAGCCGCGACATGAACGAGTCTGCCCGCAAGCCAGCCAGCGAAGTGCCGGTCAATCCCGCCGAGCGCCACTCGCTGACCACCTCATTCCGCCATCCGATCGAAACCTTGCGCCGCCAGATCGATCATCTGTTCGACGATTTCGATCCGGCCGCGCGATTGTCGGCGATGCGCCGCTCGCTGCTCGAGGTCGAGCCGTTCTGGAGTCGCGACAGAAGCGACGGGTCGGCGCCGGCCGTCGACGTCTCGGAAACCGAGCAGTCCTACGAGATCACCGCGGAACTGCCCGGGATGAGCAAGAAGGATATCGAGGTCACGCTCTCGAACGGCGGCCTGTCGATTCGAGGAGAGAAGCAGGAGGACAAGGAGGAGAAACACAAGGATTACTACATGCGCGAACGCCGCTTCGGCGCCTTCGAACGCTATTTCCCGATGCCGGACGGCGTGGATGCCGAGAAGATCGCCGCGTCGTTCGACAAGGGCATCCTGAAGGTGACCTTGCCGAAGACCGCCGAGGCCCGCCAGGCGGCCAAGCGCATCGAGATCAAGGCGGGCTGATGCCGCGCGCGCCCGCTCACGCGCGAGGGCCGGCCGGGCGAACGTCGATGACACTCGTCCGGACGACATGCCTGCTGCTGGCGGCCGTGCTGTCCTCTGCCTTGGCCCCGTCCAGCCATGCGCAGAACCGGGCCGTCTCGAGCGAACCGACGGCGCCCGGCAACCCGCCGGACCTCGGCGCGGCGGCGCAGATGGATGCCTTGCGGGCCGTCGCCACCCGGTACAACCTGCGCATCGCCGTGATGTCCGCGCGTGGCACCTCGCTGCCCGGCATCGATCTCGACATCGTCTCGGGCTCGTCGGTGATCCTGCAGGCGCGTACCACCGGGTCGATCCTGTTCGTGCGGGTTCCTCCCGGCCGCTACACGATCCGCGCGCGCGACCAGCATGTCGAGGAGGTTCGCGACGTGCAGGTTCCTTCCCGCGGCGCCCTGGACCTGCGCATCGCCTGGCCGGCCGCGGCTGCGCCGGCGGACGAATTGCCGCCTCGCCAGAACCCGGCGCCTCGTTAGCGCAAGCCCGGCTCAGGCGCCGGATGCACGCGCCGGCCTCCACAGCATCAGGCACGCGATCGCGCCGAGCATGCCGCCCAGGTGCGCGAAATGGGCAACACCGGCGTCGCCGCTCACCCCCGAGAGCAACTCGACGAGGGCGTAGCCGGTGACGAACAGCCAGACCGGCATGGCGATGGGCGGAAACAGCAGGATCACGCGCCGTTTCGGCAAGCGCACGGCATAGGCCGCGAGCACGCCGAACACACCGGCCGAAGCGCCCACGGTCGGGGTGGCCGCGGTCGATGTGGCCTGCTCCACCGCGAGCTGTGCGAGCCCGCCCGCGAGCACGCTGCACACGTACAGCACCAGGAAACGCGCGGATCCGAGCAGGCGCTCGAGGTCACGGCCGAACAGGGCCAGGCCCATCATGTTGTAGGCCAGGTGGACGATGCCGGCGTGGAGCAGGCTGTAGCTGAGCAACTGCCAGATGCGGAATGCCGCGCTCGCCGCCGGCCACAGCGCGAACCGATCGACGAGACTCGGGCCGACCAGCAGTTCGACGAGGAACACGGCGACGTTGGCGAGAATCAGCGCGAAGCTCATGACGCGCGCATCCTGGCGACCAGACGACGGCAGGGGCGCAGGGCCGGACGCATCGTGCGTCCCGGCTTCACGCGGCGGGCACGTCGGCGGCCCCGGCGTGCGCGATCGTGCAAGCCCGGCTGTCGTCGGCCTGGTCGAAGCCGCTCGCCCGGATCGGCGAGCGCCAGCGGCCACCCGCGCACGACCAGGCAAGCAGCGGTTGCCAGAAGGCGGGATCCTGGTAGCTCGTGTCGATGCGCTCGGTGTCGAGGCGGATCGCGATCGCCGATTCGGATCGAGTCAGCGGCTCGGCGCGCGCGAACTGGTGGGCCAGTACCTGCGCATCGGCGTCGGACAGGTCGCGCGCGAGCCTGGCCCTGTCGATCACGCGCGCCTCCAGCGTGGCGCGGCTGGCGGCAAAGTCGAGGATCGCGGCGCGCGCGCCTAGACGGCTGGCCAGCGCGAGGAAATCGGCGCGGTGCTGGCGGCGCAGGAAACTCGCATCGACGATCACGGTATGCGCGCTTGCCAGGACCTCGGCTGCCTGGTCGCGCAAGCGCTGGTAGACCGCCCCGACCGCCGCTTCCGAATAGGCCGACGCCGGCAGGTGCGAGACCTGCGCCGCGTCGAGGAGGGGGCGCTTGCGCTGCGCGTCGCTCGACAGCCGGATCGCGCCGAGCCGGCTTGCCAGCACACGGCTGGCCGAGGTCTTTCCCGAGCCGGAAAAGCCGTGGCAGAGCAGCAGGCAGGGCGCGGCGCCGATGCGCGAGGCGACCATGCGCTCGGCAGTGCGCAGGTAGCGGGCGCGAGCGGCATGGTCGTCGCGCAGCCGGGCACTCAGCGCGCCTACCAGGGCGCGATAGACGAAGTAGCAGGGCAGCACCTGCAGCGCGGCGTAGTCGCCGGTGCGAGCCAGCCACCCGGACATCAGGAGATGGGCGCAATCGCCCCTGTCATGGGCACAGAAGTCCATCAGCGCGAAGGCGAGATCGCTGGCGATATCGATCCGGCGCAGCCCCTCGTCGAAGTCGATGCAGTCGAACATCAGGATCCGTTGCCGCCAGCGGACGATATTGTCCAGGTGGAGGTCGCCGTGGCAGGCACGCACGAATCCGTGCGCCTGCCGCCGGTCCAGGATCGGCTCAATGCGCGACAGCTCGCCCGCGTACCAGGCGTGCAGGGCGGCTTGCGCCGGCGTGCCGCGATCCAGCTCCGCGAGCAGGGCGCGGCATTGCGAGAGCGCGCGTGCCGCGTGAGGGTCCCGGCTGCGCGGCGCGTGCAGATGATGGCGGGCCAGGGTGGCGGCCAGTGCCTCGGCGTCGGCCAGCCCCTCCGCCTGCCGCGCGCAGCGAACCGACAGCAGGGCATCCGTCTCGAACCGCCGCATGCGCACCACATATTCGCCCGGCACGCTCGCGCAGCGGCGCCGGCCCGGCCGGAACGGACGGCCGAACACGCCGCGCCGGCCGAGCACCAGCAACGGCCGGATATCGAGATACAGCGGGCCGGCCAGGCGCTTGTTGAGGCGGTACTGCGCCATCGCGCAGCGCTGCCGCCGTGCCGCCGTCGCCAGGTCCACGAAGGCGAATCGCACCGGCTTGAGGCGTTTGTAGGCGTGGCGCCCGGCCAGGTAGACGACCGATAGATGGGTTTCGATGCGCTCGATACGGCCGGCGGGATGCGGATAGGTGGCGGGGCGACATAGTGCGCGATCGACTTGCGAGGCGCGTCGCCTCGCCTCGCCATGGCCGAGTGCAAACGGCAGGTAGGGTAGCGCGGGCATGCTGGGTCCCTTGGTGCAGCCGCGCGGCATGTCGGCGGCCGATGGGCGGGCACGGTGGACGGCAGCGGCCGGCAC
Source organism: Burkholderia sp. SJZ089 (assembly GCF_007828315.1). Lineage (NCBI taxonomy): Bacteria > Pseudomonadati > Pseudomonadota > Betaproteobacteria > Burkholderiales > Burkholderiaceae > Burkholderia > Burkholderia sp. SJZ089. The sequence continues at coordinate 162,100 of NZ_VIUM01000005.1, forward strand.
CGACGGTGTCGCATCATGGCCCCACCTGCATGCCTCGGCATCGGCGCGGGCGGCTTGCATGCACGATGTCATGGATTCCCGCTCGAGCGTTGATGGAGGTCAAGCGCCGAATCGACCTGATCCGGACGATGCACCAATGCGCTGCGCTCGGCGTGGCCTGGCATCCGATCGGCGCGCCCGGGCAGGCGGCGGCACCCGTCCGGCAGCGTGGCCGAGCGTATCCTGCGCGAGGCGAACCGCCGGGCGCTGGCGGTGAACCGAGCCTGCGCCGCGGCGTGCGTCCCGGCGTGGCCGCTCGCTGAAGCGTCGTGTCGGCTCGATGCCGCGTCACCGGCCGACCCGAGCCCGGCCCGATCCGAATGAAATCCGGAGAGCCCATGCACATCTCGTTTCCCGCCGAAGCGCCTCGCTATTGCGGCCTGGATCCGGCCTTGAGTTTTTCCGCGCTGGTCGATGGTCGCCGCGTGCTTTGCGTCATCACGGCGGAGGCGCTCGAGGATCACTTCCTGGCCGCTTCCTCACGTGAATCGGATCTGCTGGATGCCTTCCAGCGTCATCGCGAGACCATCGAGAATGCGGCGCGGTGCCTGCTGCAGGAAATCGGTGGTCGGCCGGTCTTGCTGCACAGCGGGTACTTCCGCTTCTACGAACGAGGTAGCCGCGATTGACCCGTGTCAAGCGCGGCGTGATGGCCGCGGCTACGCTGGGCGTTGCCGTGACATCCCTGCACGGCACGGCGGGCAGGATCGCCGCCGGTTCATTGCAATCGTTCGAGGAGTGGCAAGCATGAACAATCTGACGCGTTACGATCCGTTCTCGATCGAACCCGTTTCCGAGCTGTTTCAGGGCCTGTTCAGGCCGATGCGCAGCATCGCGATGAGCGATCAGCCCGATCTTGCATCGATGCGGATCGACGTGGCCGAAAGCGACGATGCCTATCACGTCGATGCCGAATTGCCCGGCGTGGAGAAGGACCGGATCGAGGTCCAGGTGACCGGTCGCACCGTGGCGATCAGCGCGAAGCTCGAGCACAACCAGGAGCAGAAGGACGGCGAGCGCGTGATCCGTCGCGAGCGTTATCGCGGCGAGATCAGCCGATCGTTCGCCCTGTCCGACGAGATCGACGACACCAAGGCGCAGGCGAGCTATCACGACGGCGTGCTGTCGCTGACGCTGCCGAAGAAGGCGCCGGCCGGGCAGAAGCGGCTGACCATCAGTTGAATACGCGTGGCCGGGTGGGAGCGGGGCCGGCGCGCCGGCCCCGGCACGCCGGCCTCGTCAGGTGGTGGGCGTCGTCGGTGCTTGGCCCCGGCAGCTGTCTGGCCTGCCCCGATCCTGCCCGGGCGGGCTAGCCCGCGACATGGCCGGGGAAGCCGATGGTCTGCGCGAGGATCGGCAATTCGTCCTCGTTCAGGCTCAGCGCCTCGGCCAGCGCTCGATGATTGATCCAGCCGCGCACCACCGATCCCAAGCCGGCCGCGGCGCAGTAGAGCGACACGTTCTGGGCGATGGCGCCGGCCTCCACGGCCGCGAAGATATCGCGCTGCGACGGCGGCATGCCCGGCAGCGCGGCGGTGCGGACCACGTAGACCAGGTCCAGCGGGGCCCGCCCCACGAAATCCTGGTAGCCCGTCAGGTTGCGGGCGTCCACCGCGTGCTTGAGCAGAAGGCGATGCGAGAGAGGCTCATAGCGATACACGCCGCCAGGCAAGGTCACGTAAAGGTCGATCGCATCGACCCCATATGCCGACGGCGCGGTGCGGCCCGCGCCGCCGGGACGGTTGACGCCGTCGGCGGCCCACAGCATCGCGCCGAGCGAGGCCGGCGGCAGCGCCTCGATGGCGAAGGACCGGCAGCTCGAGCGAGCCGCCAGCGCCGCCATCAGCGGCACCCCGCCATCGAGGGAGGGGCGCGGCAGGTCGATGACCGCCGGCGGCGTTTCCTGGAGGGCCGCCGGCCGTGCCGGGGCCGTGGGCGTATAAGTCAACAACTGCCGTTCCATCTCCGATTCTCCTTGGCGACGCCGCCGTCGACCCGACATGGAACGGCGCTGATGGGACGATAAGCCGGCGGCCCGGCCGGCGCTTGACCTCCATCAATCGAGAGTCGCGGGATGCCCGGCGTGCACGGCCTGCATGGATTGACTTGAGTCATAGGTGAGCTTGCCCGCGCGAGCACAATCTGCTCGCAGCGTCGGCGCCACTCACCGAAGGGCGCGCAGCAGGTCCATGTTTTCCGTTACCGCAAAGGAGGTTCGATGACGCTCTCAGGAGAACTGCATCATGCAGACTGGACCGTGGCGATCGAGACGGTTGCCGCGGATGCCGGCGGGTATCGTTGCCGAACCCATGTGAAGCTCGAGCTGCCGAGCGGCGTGTGCGAGCACACCTTCACGCACAGCACCTGCCATCCCACGGAGCGCGATGCCGCCATCGAGGGATTGCGCACCGGCATGATCTGGGTCGAGATGAGAAAGGCGAATACCTTCACGACATGACGGCGCGCGCGGCCGGGATGCGCGGCTGTGCCGGCAAGGGCACGGACACCGCGCTCACTGGCTCAGCACCCAGCGAACCAACTGGTGCGCCTGCTCGCGCGAGAGCGGGCCGCCGCGCTCGCCGGCCGGCGGCATCGGCGTGTCTCCCCAGTGCGCGCGCCCCCCAAGGCGCAGCTTGATCGCCAGTTGCTCCTCGGCCCGCGGTACGTCCCGGTATCGTTCGGCAATCTGATGAAAGGACGGGGCGAGGAAAGGCATGTCCGGTGTATGGCAGAACATGCAGTGCTGCGCGTCGACCAGCGCGGTCGGCTCGGGCACCGAGGTCTGGGCGGCGCTCGTTCGCGCGAGCGCGATCGCCAAGGCGAAAGTGAGGAGAGGCGCGAGGTGCATGGCGGCGATCCGGTCGAATGAGGGCAGGCGCGGGCCTCGACTACGACACCACGTCGGTGAGCGGGCGCCGCGGCGAGTGCGGCGTATGCGGGCCACGGCCGATGCGCAGCAGCAGCTGCGGCGTGCCGCGCAAGGCCAGCATGCGGCGCAGCGAGTCGCGCGGCCCGCTCGTCTCGATCGGTTGATTCAGGTAGGACGCCGTATAGCCGGCGCTCGTCGCGACCAGCAGCATCCGCTCCAGGGCCTGGCCGGCGACCAGCCAGGCCTCGCGGTCGTCGCCGGCGGTGCTGATGCAGACGATCAGCGGCGAGGCTTCGACCAATTGATGGTGCAGCGCGGCCAGTCCATTGCCGAGGTCGAAGGTGCGCACCGCGCTGGTGACGAGCGGCGCGCTGAAGTCGAGCAGGGCGGGCACTCCCGCCGCGAACGCCGGCATGCCGTCGAGATGGCGGCGCGGGTCGATCCAGCTGGCCAGCTCGCGACGGAAACGGGGATCGTGGAACTGCTGGCGATCGGCTTCGGCGACCAGTTCGGCGATGCGCATGCGATCCGCGACGGAATCCACGGCGAGTGCGCCGGCGCCCTCCGCGATGACGGCCGCCACCAGCGCGTGCTGCAGCGCGGGCGGCACGGCCGTGCCTTCGAATGGGGAGCGCGTCGTGACCCGTTTCGCAATGGCATCGACCAGCGTGGCGAGGTCGTTGTCGATGAAGCCGTCGTTGCACACGCGGATCAGCGCGAGCAGGTCGGGATCGGCCTCGGACGGAAAGGTGCTGATGGTGTGGGCCAGCCCGGCGTGACTGAGCGCGACGCGCAGGTTGAGCAAGGCCGCGCCGCAACTGATGATCAGTTCGCGGTCGTACGGATCGATCACGGCCAGCGCGCGCATCCGGTCGGCGCACACCGAGATCGTGTTCCGGTCGACGATGAAGCGCCAGGGCTGCGAATTGTGGCTCGACGGCGCCATCGTCGCGTAGCGCAGGAGCAGGCCCAATTGGCTGTCCAGGCGGGCATTGGCGGCGGAGGGAGCAAGGTATGTCATTCGATGATCTCCAGGGCGCCGGCCGGCGGCGCGATGCCATCACATCCTGTCAGCGGGCATCGCATCGCGATTGACTCATGTCAAGCACGTGGTCGAGTGGGATACGGGTTCGGTCGTTGCCGTCTACGCTTGAATTCGACGAGGGCAGGGGGAGGCCGACATGCTTGCGATGAGTTTCGAGGGTGATGGGACGCGAAGTCTGCGCGAGACGCAGGTGCCGGATCCACGGCCGGCGCCGGGGCAGTTGCTGCTGGATGTGCGTGCCTGCGGCGTATGCCGGACCGATCTCCACATCCTGGACGGCGAGTTGGCCGCCCCGAAACGGCCGTTGATCCCCGGGCACGAAATCGTCGGCACCGTCAGCGCGCTGGGCGAGGGCGTGACGGGGTTCGCGCCGGGCGATCGGGTGGGCGTGCCATGGCTCGGCCACACCTGCGGCAACTGCCCGTATTGCCGTTCCGGCCGGGAAAACCTGTGCGACAGGCCGGGCTTCACCGGCTACACCATCGACGGCGGCTACGCGGAACGTGCCGTTGCCGACCATCGATATTGCGTGCATCTGCCGCCGCGCTATTCCGACCTGGCGGCCGCGCCGCTGCTCTGCGCCGGCCTGATCGGCTACCGCAGCCTGCGCATGGCCGGCGACGCGCGACGCATCGGGATCTACGGGTTTGGCGCCGCCGCGCACCTGGTCGCGCAGATCGCCCGGGCCGAAGGCCGGCGGGTGTTCGCCCTCACCAGCCCGGGCGACCTACCTGCGCAGCGGCTTGCCTTGTCGCTCGGCGCGGTCTGGGCGGGCGGCAGCGACGAAGCGCCGCCGGAGCCGCTCGATGCCGCGTTGATCTTCGCGCCGGTCGGCGCCTTGATCCCCGTCGCGCTTCGCTCGATCGAGAAGGGCGGGATCGTGGTGTGCGGCGGCATCCACATGAGCGATATTCCCGCCTTTCCCTACGCGTGGTTATGGGGCGAGCGCCGTGTCGCCTCGGTCGCCAACCTGACGCGCGCCGATGCGCTCGCGTTCATGCGGATCGCCGGCGCGATTCCGCTGCAGGTGCAGGCGGTGCCCTATGCACTGAGCGATGCCAATCGCGCGCTCGACGATCTGCGCCATGGCCGGGTGTCGGGCGCCGCGGTGCTGCGCGTGCGTGCCTGACCGATGCGCGGCGACGCTCGGCCGCTGCCCGGTTTTTCCGGAGGTCGCGATCCCGGCTTGACCCTGGTCAAGGGCATGCGGCAACCCGGCCTCACAGTGGCCCGATCGGAACCGGGCGGGGAACGCGCCATGTACCAACGCATCTTCGCGGCACTGGACGACAGCGACGGCGCGCGGCGCGCGCTGGACCGGGCGATCGACCTTGCCCGCATCTCGGGCGGCACGATCGATGCCCGCTACGTGGTACCGGACGCGCCGAGGCTGCTGGATTTCGACAGCGGATATGCCGATGAGCTCGAGCCGTCAGGCCGCGTATCGGAGCGCGCGGCGAGGGTGGTGGCCGACGCCGAGGCGGCACTGCGGCGCGCCGGGGTACGCGGCACGGCTCAGGCGATCGAGGCGGGCGGCGAGGACGTGTCCGCGGTGCTCGTGCGGGCGGCCATCGAATGCAATGCCGATCTGATCGTGATGGGCACGCACGGACGGCGCGGCATGCGCAGGTTCTGGCTGGGCAGCGTCGCCGAATCGCTGCTGCGCTCGGCACGGCGGCCGGTACTGGTGGTGCGCGAGGCGCGGGATCGTTGAACGATTCGCGAGGCCGCGGCGCACGGCGGGACGCGCGCGGCCCGCCGTGCGCGCTTCAATGCGAGAGCAGCACCGGGATGCTCATCTTGCCCAGCACCGTGCGCGTCACGCCGCCGAGCATGCGCTCGTGCATGCGGGTATGGCTGTACAAACCCATCACCAGCAGATCGGCATGCAATTCGGTGGCGCGATCCAGCAGGGTCTCGCCGGCGCCGGCAGCGCGTTCGCGCGGCACCGTCGAGAAGGCGGCGCGCACCTGGTGGCGCTCCAGATACGCGGCGACGTCCACGCCGGCCGGCGTGCGGTCGGGATCGGAATGGCGGGATTCGACCGTCACCACGTCGACCAGTTTCGCGTGCGCGAGCAGCGGCAGCGCGTCGGCCAGGGCGCGGGCGGCCTCTCGGCTGCCGTCCCAGCCGATCAGCACGTTCTCGCCGCAGCTCGATACCCTGCCGGCGCGGGGCACCACGATTGCGGGACGTCCCGCTCCCATCACCACGTCCTCGATGAAATGGGCCGCGACATGGCTCAGGCGATCGTCCGGATCCTCCTGGCCGAGCAGCAGCAGGTCGGCATGGCGCGCATGCCGGATCACGGTATGGCTGGGCGCGCCGGCGGGCGCCTGCCATTCGACGGCGCGACCCGCGGCTTCAGCGGCCTTCAGGAACTGCTGCTCGGCCGCCTTGCGCCGTTGTTCGGTCAGCCGTTCGTGAACGCCGAGCTCGAGCGGTTCCCCGGGCCGGCGCAGCGGTTCCAGCAGATCCTGGCAGACCACGTAGAGGCCGATCAGATGGGCATCCCAGCGCCGCGCGAGGTCGAGCGCGAGATCGGTGCGAACACGGCAGCGTGGGCTGTCGTCGAGGTGGACGAGCAGGGTGCGATAGCTCATGACGGCTCCTTGTCGGTGGGTGCCGGGCCCGGCGCGGCGCGCCCGACTGGTCCGCGCGACGGCCGCGGCGGCAGGCGCCGACCGAGGCCGCGGCCTTGCTGGGCCGGCTGTCGTCCATCATCGCCGCCGCGGCGGCGAGGGCACTGACGTGGATCAATCGCGGCGGGCCGCACGCAGCAGGCGCGCGGCGTCGCGGGCCACGATCCAGGCTTCGTTGGCCGGCTCGACCACCACGGTGACCGCGCTCGATGCCGAGGACACGACATGGGCGTGGCGCGCGTTCGCGGGTCCGTCGAGTTCGATGCCGAGCCAGCCCAGGGCGGTGCAGATGCGTTCGCGCAGGATCGCGCAACCCTCGCCGACGCCGGCGGTGAAGACCAGCAGGTCGAGGCCGCCGAGCAGGGCGCAGAGCGCGCCGGCCTCGCGCACGATGCGGTGGACATACAGCGCCAGCGCGTCGTGTGCCAGGCCGTCGCCGGCCGCTTCGCGCTCGAGCAGCACGCGCGGGTCGCCGGAGGTGCCCGAGACGCCCAGCAGGCCGGATTCGTGATACAGGAGACGGCCGAGCGCCTCGCCCGACATCCGCCCGAGCTCGAGCAGATGGAGGATCGCGCCGGGGTCCAGGGTTCCGCATCGGCTGCCCATCATCAGTCCGTCCAATGCGGAGAAGCCCATGGTGGTGGCGATGCTGCGTCCCTCGCGCAGGGCACAGAGGCTGGCGCCGCTGCCGAGGTGCGCGGCGATCACGCGGGCGCGGGCGCGCTCGCCGAACGATTCCTCCAGCGCGATGCTCAGGTATTCGTAGGACAGCCCATGGAATCCATAGCGACGCAGGCCCTGCTCGAACCAGGCATGCGGCAGTGGCAGCCATTGCTCGACGCGCGGCATGCTGCGATGGAACGCGGTGTCGAATACCGCGACATGCGCGAGGCCCGGGAACGCCTCGCCCAGCACGTCGATCGCGTCCAGGCTGTGGGGCTGGTGCACGGGGGCCAGCGGCGTGAGCGCGCGCAGCGCGTCCAGCACGCGCGCGTCGAGCATCACGGGCTCGCCGAAATGCGCGCCGCCGTGCACCACCCGGTGGGCGATGGCGCACAGCGCGATGCGCGGCAGGCGCTCGCGGATCCAGGCGACCACCTGCGCGAGCACGGCGCGGTAGGGATCCTCGCCGCCATGCGGCGGCAGCGGCCGGGCGGGCTCGTCGTCGAAGCGGATCGACATGCCGCCTCCGGCATCCCATGCCTCGCCGCGATGCAGGGGCCGACGCTCGGGCTCGCCGTGCGGCGGATAGGCGAACACGGCGAACTTCAGGCTCGACGAGCCGGTATTGATGACGAGCAGCGAGAGGGTCCGCATGGGCGCCTCAGTGCCGCTCGCGTGGGCCGCGGCGGCCCGCTTCGGTGCCGTTGCATCGCGCGCGGGCGGCGGCGCGATGGCCGCGCTCGCGATACCCATGCGCGGCACGGCGCGGCTGCCTGTTTCGGTGGTTCATCGGCGATGCTCCCGCGACGGTGCCTGGTTCGGTGTGGCCCAGTCTAGGAAGGCACCGCGCCACGCGCTTGACTCAAGTCAACGGCGTGATCCCGCGGCGATCGCACAGTCGCCCATGCCGGGGGGCAAGCGACCAGCTCCGGGCCCGGCGGCGGATCGGATCGACACAGGAACCATGATGAAGCACCCCGTATTGACCAGTTCGGCGCAGGGCCTGCAGGCCGCGCACGGCGGACGCGTCGCCCCTGGGCGTCAGGCGCGCGGGGCGCCCGGCGGTCCTGTCGGACCCGCCGCGGGGTCGCCTCAGGGGGCAGCGCGCCCGGTCGCGCGGCGAGCCTTCCCCCGCGGCTTGGCACGGCCCCCCGCCACGGCGGCCGAGCAATGGGACCGCATCGCCAGGGCGAACGTGGCGGCGATCACCCTGGGGCTGTCGCCGATCTCGATGGCCCTGGCGGTGATCGACTGGGGCGCGCATCTGGCGATGTCGCCGGGCAAATGCACCGAGCTGGCGATGCGCCCCTGGCAGGCAGCGGACGCGGCGGCGCCCGAGGCAAGCGTCGAGGCGGCGGCTCGGCCGCCGCCCGCGGCCCAGGCCGATCCGCGTTTTTCCCATCCGGCATGGTCGTCCTGGCCGTTTCGCGGCTATCGCGAAGGCTTTCTGGCGGTCGAGCACTGGTGGCGTGATGCCACCAGCGGCGTGCCGGGCGTGGAGCGGCACCACGAGGAACTGGTCGGCTTCCTGGCCAGGCAATGGCTCGATGCCTGTTGTCCCGCCAATTTCATTCCCACCAATCCGCTCGTGCTGGAGGCGACCCTGCGCAGCGGCGGCGCCAATCTCGCGGCGGGCCTGCACCATTGGATGGACGACCTGGATACCTGGTGCGATCACGCCTGCCGCGCGCGCGGGGGCGCGGCGCCCGCCTATCTGCCCGGGCGCGAGGTGGCGCTCACGCCCGGCCGGGTGGTGTGGCACAACGCACTGTGCGAACTGATTCAATACGATGCCGCCACGGCGCGTGTGGCGCGCGAGCCGATCCTGATCGTGCCGTCCTGGATCATGAAGTACTACATCCTCGACCTGCAACCGCACAATTCGCTGATCCGCTTCCTGGTCGAGGCCGGCTACACGGTGTTCGTGCTGTCGTGGCGCAATCCGGGGGCGGAGTCGCGCGAGCTCGGACTCGACGATTATCTGCATGACGGCTGCCTGGCCGCGCTCGAGTTCGTGCGAGCGCGGTGCGGGCAGGCCGTGCATGCGGTCGGGTACTGCCTGGGCGGCACGCTGTTGGCGATCGGCGCGGCGGCGCTGGCCCGCGACGGGCGCCAGCACGGGATGCTGCGCTCGGTCAGCCTGCTGGCCGCCCAGACCGATTTCAGCGAGCCCGGGGAACTCGGCCTGTTCATCGATGCCAGCGAGCTATCCGCGCTGGACGCCCTGATGTGGCGGCAGGGCTATCTGGACGGCTCCCAGATGTCCGCCGCCTTCCAGTTGCTCAATGCGCGCGATCTGATCTGGTCACGCATGATGAGCGAATACCTGCTCGGCAAGCGCACCAAGCCCAATGACCTGATGTCGTGGAACGCCGACAGCACCCGCATGCCGTACCGCATGCATTCGGAGTACCTCAGGCAACTGTTTCTCGACAACGATCTCGCCGCCGGGCGCTACAGCGTCGACGGCCGGCCGGTGGCGCTGTCGGATATCGAGGTGCCGGCCTTCGTGGTCGGCACCGAGCGCGATCACGTCTCGCCCTGGCGATCCGTCTACCGGCTGCATCTGCTCACGCACAACGCGCTGACCTTCGTGCTCACCGCCGGCGGCCACAATGCCGGCATCGTCTCGGAGCCGGGCCACGCGGGACGCCACTATCGCTGCGCGACGCGCGAGCCGGGCGCCGCCTACCGCAGCCGGCACGACTTCCTCGCGCAGACCCCGGTGGTGGACGGTTCGTGGTGGACATGCTGGCGCGACTGGTTGCGCGCGCGCTCGTCGGGCGAGGTGGATGCGCGCGCGAACGATCCCGGCCTCGCCGCGGCGCCGGGCCGCTATGTGCTCGAGACATGAGTGCCGAGCGAGGTTCCGAGCCGCCCGGCGGCGCGCGCCTGCCCGGCCTGTTGCCGCGCGAGGGCGGACTGCCGCCGCTGGTCGAGCGCGCTCGGCGCCTGGCGCCGCTCGCGATCGCGGTCGCGCATCCCTGTGACGCGGTCAGCCTCGCCGCGCTCGCCGCGATCCACGATTCGCCCCTGGGTGCGCTGCTCGAGCCGGTGATCGTCGCGCCGCGCGCCCGGCTGGCACGGGTGGCCGCGCAGGCCGGCATCGAGACGAGCCGCTGGCCGCTCGAGGAGGTGCCGCACAGCCATGCCGCGGCCGCACGGGCGGTCGAACTCGCCGCCACCGGCCGCGTCGGCGCGATCATGAAGGGCAGTCTGCACACCGATGAACTGATGAGCGCGGTGGTGGCGAGCGGCTCGGGCCTGCGCACCGACAAGCGCATCTCCCATTGCTTCCTGATCGAATCCCCGGCCTACGCGCGCCCGTTCATCCTGACCGACGCGGCGGTCAACATCGCGCCGGATCTCGCCCAGAAGGCCGCGATCACGCAGAACGCGGTCGATCTCGCCCATGCGCTCGGCCTGCCTTGCCCGCGCGTGGCCGTGCTGAGTGCGATCGAGACGGTGAATCCGGCGATGCGTTCCACGCTCGACGCCGCGGCGCTGGCGAAAATGGCCGAGCGCGGCCAGATCGTCGGGGCGATCGTCGACGGCCCGCTGGCCTTCGACAACGCCGTCTCGAGGCGGGCCGCGCGCGACAAGGGCATTGATTCGGCGGTGGCCGGACGTGCCGAGGTGCTGGTGGTCCCGGACATCGAGGCCGGCAACCTGCTGGCCAAGCAGCTCGAGTACCTGGGCGGGGCTGCCAGCGCCGGCATCGTGCTGGGCGCGCGCGTGCCGATCGTGCTCACCAGCCGCGCCGACGGCAGTGCCGTCAGGATCGCCTCCTGCGCGCTGGCGATGTGCCTGGCGCAGGCCGCGCCCCGCTCGCCGACGGCGCCCGGCGACGCGCCAGCGCCGGGGCTGCCCTGACAGGCAGGCTCGCCGGCGCGGGGAACGGCGCCTCGTCCGTGCCGCCGGCTCCATCAGGCGCGGGAGATCGCCGGCGGCGCCGTGCCTTGCACGGCCGAGGCGTCGAGATCGACGCATTGCCGATAGGTCGGCACCTCGCATGGCCAGTGCAGGCGCTCCTCGATGCGCCGCCGCAGGGCATCGGCGGCGGCCGGCTCGCCGTGCGTGACGAAGGTGTGCGACGGCGCGCGCTGCAGCGAGCCCATCCAGCGCAGCAGTTCCTCGTAGTCGGCATGGGCGGACAGGGTCTCGATCGACTCGACGTGGGCATGGATGCGCACGTATTCGCCGTGAATCTTCAGGGTCGGCGAGCCGTCGGCCAGGGCCGCGCCGCGCGTGCCGGCCGCCTGGTGGCCCACCAGCACGATCGTGTTGCGCGCATCGGGAGCATAGCGGCTCAGATGATGCAGCACGCGCCCGCCGGTTGCCATGCCGCTACCGGCGATGATCACCATCGGCCCTTGCTGCTCGGCGATGCGCTTGGACTGCTCCACGGTGCGCGTCATGATCGCGGCCTGGCCGAGCGCCTGCGCCTCCGACATGGTGAGCCGATGTTCCAGGATGTGATGGCGATAGATATCGGTCACGTCGCAGGCCATCGGGCTGTCGAGGAAGACCGGCACGCGGGCCATGCGGCCCGATATCCTCAGGCGCGCGATATGCAGCAGGATCGCCTGCGCGCGCCCGACGGTGAAGCAGGGGATGACCACCACGCCGCCGCGCGCGAAGGTCCTGGCGAACACCTCGGCCAGTGCCGGCTCGGGATCGGCGGCGGGGTGCAGGCGGTCGCCGTAGGTCGATTCGACCACCAGGTAATCCGCGTGGACCGGGGGCGTCGGCGCGCGCATGATCGGATCATGGTATCGGCCGAGGTCGCCTGAGAAGGCCAGTACCTGGTGATCCCAATGCACCACCACGCTGGCCGCGCCGAGGATATGCCCGGCCGGCAGCAGGCGCAGCGAAATCCCGCCGGCGAGCGTGAAGCATTCGTCGAAGCCGCGCGGCGTGAGCAGGCGCAGGGCGCGCTGCGCATCGTCGACCGTGTAGAGCGGCAGCGCCTGCCGGTGCTTGGAGAACCCATGCCGGTTGGCGAAATCGGCCTGCTCCTCCTGCAGCCGCGCGCTGTCGCGCAGCATGATTTCGCAGAGCTCCATGCTTGCCGGCGTGCAGTACACGGGCCCGCGATATCCCTCCCGAACCAGCACCGGAAGGTAGCCGCAATGGTCGAGATGTGCGTGGGTCAATACCACGGCATGCAGGTTGTCCGGCGCGACCGGCAGCGCGCTCCAGTTTCGCAGGCGCAGGTTCTTCGGGCCCTGGAAGAGCCCGCAGTCGACCAGCAGGCGCTGCCCGCCATGCTCGACCAGGTACTTCGAGCCGGTCACCGTTTCGGTTGCACCAAGAAAGCTCAGTTTCATCGCGCGCCTCGTCCAAAGTCACGATATCCATCAGCGCGCATCGGTCCAGCCGCCACCGAGCGCGACATAGAACGCCACCGTGTCCTGCAGCCGCTGCGCCACCGCCTGCAGCCATGCAAGACGCGCCTGGCGGTATTGCAGATCGGCGGCCAGCACTTGCAGGTCGCTGCCGACGCCGCTGTCCAGACCCACCTGCGCGAGCCGCAGCGTGGTGCGCGAGGCCGTCATCGCGTCGGCGCGTGCATCCACGGCCTGCGCGTCCCCGGCCAGCGCGCGCAGGCTGTCGGCCACCTGGGAGAAGGCCTTCAGCACGACCTGTCGGTAGTTCGCGTCGGCCAGCGCGAGCGCATCCTGGGCGGCGCGCCGCTGGTTCCAGAGCGTGCCGCCGCGAAACAGCGGCGCGCTCAAGCCGGCGCCGATGCCCCAGGCACGGCCGGCCGGCGAGAACAGCCTGCTGGCCGAGGCGCCGTCGAACGAGCCCGATGCCGACAGCGTGAGCTCGGGATACAGCGCCGCCGTCGCGGTCCCGACCTGGGCGCTGGCGATATGCAGTTCGGCCTCGGCCTGTTGGATGTCGGGCCGTCGGCGTGCCAGGGAGGAGGGCACCGTGGCCGGGAGTTCGGCGGGCAGGGTGATGGCTTCCAGCCTCAGTTCCGGCGCGCGCCACTCGGCGGGATGACGCCCGGCCAGCAAGGCGAGCAGGTCGTCCGCCTGGCCATGCCCGAGATCGATCGCGGGCAGCGTGGCCGCCAGCGAGGCCCGTTGCGACTGAAGCGCTACCACCGCGCCTTCGGTCGTCACGCCGGCCGTCGCCTGGATCCGCGTGAGACGGATCTGCTCGTCGAGCAGGGCGAGCATGTCGCGGGTGGTGGCCGCCGCGTCGTGATAAGCCGCGCGCGCGATCATCGTGTTGACCACGTTGGCGCTCAGCATCAGGTAGGCCGCGGCGAGCGCGGCACGCCGCGCATCCACGTCGGCCGCCAGGGCTTCCACCAGGCGCCGCTGGCCGCCCCACAGGTCGAAGGTGTAGCTGACGGCCGCCGTGAGCGTGAACAGGTTGAAGATCGTGGCCGGCAGCGGCTGCCCGGTTTGCAAGGGCGCGTAGCGCTGTCGCGAGGCGCCGGCCTGCGCGTCGGCCTGCGGGAAGAAAATGCCCTGGCCGGCCAGCAGCGCGTGTTGGCTGCGCCGCAGCGTCGCCTGCGCGCCTTCGAGCGTCGGGCTGCCGGTCAGCGCATCGGCGACGGCCGAGTCGATTTCCCGGCTCGCGAAGCCGCTCCACCAGTCGCGCCTCATCGGCTTCGCCTCGGACAGGAACTGGGTGCGCCCGTCGCCGCGCCATGCCGGCGCGTTCGCGGCCTCGGCCGTGGGCGGCAGGTAGCGCGACACCTGCGGCGGGGACGGCGCGACGAAATCGGGGCCGACCGTGCATCCGGCCAGCAGGGCGGCGATCGCCGGCGCGCGGCCGAGCCTTCCAGGCAGCCTGGGCCGGACGCGCTGCTTATCGTGCGGCAACGTAGACATCGACGATCTGTCCAGGAAAGAGGCGCATGTTCGGGCCCGTCACGATACGGAAGATGACCGGCAGCACGCGCACGTCGACCCGCTCGGTGCGCTGGTTGGACAGTTCGATCTTCGGCGTGACGTAGGGCTGCACGCGGATGAACTCGAGGTCGGCCTGCTCGCGACTGCCGCGCACGAACATGCGGGCCTTCAAAGCATGCAGATCGGCAAGCTGGTGGATCAGGATCTCGTCGATGTAGCAGCGCACCTGCAGGCGTCCGGACGCGGCGCCGAGCACGGCGGCCGGCACGTTGCCTTGCGAGTAGGTGTCGTGGATGCCCTGCGGGCTCAGGTAGGCGCCGACCGCGACATTCATCGCCAGCACCACGCCGTCGGCGGGCGCGCGCAGGGTATAGCGCGCGAGCAGCGCCTGGGCCGCGGCCGCGGCGCTGCGCAATGCCGCGAGCTGGGCCTGCTGGTTGAGCACGTCGTAATGCCAGGCGCCGGCACGCGTGAGCTGATACTGCCGGTTGACGACCTCCAGGTTGCCGGCGGCGACCTGCACGGAGTTCGAGGCGGTATCGAGCGCATCCCGGCTGACGGCCCGCGGGTCGATCTGGTAGGCGCGACGTTGCTTGTCGTACTGGTCCTGGCTCAGCTTGAGGCTGGCGCGGGCGGCCGCGGCCTGGGCGGCCGCCAGGGCCAGTACCTCGGGGCGCGGCTGCGCCTTCAGTTCGGCGAGCAGCGCCTGCGCCGCGTCGGCCTGTGCCGCGAGTTGGGCGACGGTGGCGCGCTGCACCGAATCGTCGATGGTCAGCAGGGGCTCGCCGGCCCTGACCGGATCGCCGTCCCGCACGAATACGCGCGTGACCGCTCCCGACACGTCCGGATACAGGTTCAGGTTCGCCCCGGCGGGCTGTTCGCTTTCCACGATGCCGTTGGCATATACGCCGCGGGCGTAGGGATTCGCGGCCGGCTCGAACACCGGCGACTGCGGCGGTTCCCGGCGACTGTAGAACCAGGCCGCGCCCAGGGCGGCCAGCAGGCCGAGCAGGGCGGCAAGAAAAACCAGCTTGTGCTTCATGCCGTTTCTCCCGTCCCGAGTTCGCGCAGCTTGCCGTCTTCCATGCGCAGGATGCGGTCCGCATACTCGAAGATGCGCGCATCATGCGTGACGACCACGATGCAGCGCGTCGGACTCAACACCTTGTGCTTGACGAAGTCGATGATCATCTTTCCGGTGTCGCCGTCGAGCGAGGCGGTCGGCTCGTCGAGGATCAGCAGGTCCGGCCGGCCGACGATGGCGCGCGCGATCGCCACCCGCTGCTGTTCGCCGCCCGAGAGCTTGGCCGGGGGCATCCGCGCACGATTGCCGAGCCCGACCACCTCCAGTTGCGCGCATGCCTCGCGCATCGCCTGGTCCCACGGCAGCCGCTTGAGGATCAGCGGGATCGCGACGTTTTCCGCCGTGCTCAGCCTGGGGAACAGGTGATAGTCCTGGAATACGAAGCCGATCCGGTGCAGCCGGAACTCCGCGATCCGGTCCTTGCCGAGCGCCCAGAGGTCCACGCCGTCGATCGATACCGAGCCGGCATCGGGGCGCAGGATGCCGGAGATCACGCTGAGCAGCGTGGTCTTGCCGCTGCCCGACGGCCCCACGATCAGCAGCATCTCCCCGAAGCGGGCCTGCATCGACACGCCGTCGAGCGCCCGGGTACGCGTCTCGCCCGAGCCGAACCCCTTGCCCAGGCCGCGTGCGTCGATCGCGAGCTCGCTCATGCTCAGTTCCGGAAGATATCGAACGGTTCGATGCGCAACACGCGTCGCACGCCGAGGTAGCTCGAGGTCGCCGCGATCACGACCACCATGCCGGCGGCCAGCAGGAGATTGCCGTAGGTGAGCAGCGCGGCATAGCCTGGAATCTGCAGTTTCGCCAGGCTGATCAGCAGCACGCACAGGCCGACCCCGATGCCGTAGCCGGTCAGCGCGGTGAAGGCCGACTGGAACAGGATCATGGTGACCAGATCACGGTTTTTCGCGCCGATCGCCTTCAGGGCGCCGAACTTGTCGAGGTTCTCGAGGATGAACGCGTAGAAGGTCTGGCCGGAGATCGACAGCCCGATGATGAAGCTGATCACCGTCATCAGCAGGATATTGGTGCCCAGCCCGGTCTGGTATTTGTAGAAGCGCGCGATCTGCGCGATGAACTCCTCGCGCGTATAGGCCAGGTAGCCGAGCGAGCGCACGGCGGCCTGGATGCGCGGGATATCCGCAGCGCGCTTCGGCTCCACCAGGATGTAGGAGATCGTGAAGCGGGGCGAGGGGATGTACTGGATCGCACGCGCATAAGTGGTGTACAGCGTGGGCGTGCCGAACAGGCCGCTCGCGGCCACCTTCGCGATGCCGACGATCACGCCGCGATGGTCGTTGAGCTCGAAGTCGGTGCCGATCGTCGGGGTCCCGAGCTTGCGGAACTCCGTGTCGTCGATCGCGATGAAGCCGTTCTCCGCGTAGATGTCCTCGATGCGTCCGCTCGACATGGTCGGGCTGCCCAGCAGGCTGGTGTCGTCCAGGCCGATCACGCTGACCGGCTGGTAGGCGCCCGAGCGCAGCCGGACCAGCGCGGCGCCCGAATAGAGCGGCACCGCGTACTTGACGCCGTCGACGCTGCGCACCGCCGCGAGCACGTAGTCGGGCATGCCGATGCTGCTGGCGATGGTCTGCACGGCGGGGTCCATCACCCAGACCTTCGCGCCGATATTGATGACCGACGCCGAGGCCTTGTTCAGGATACCGGCGAACAGCGAGGTCATCTCGATCATCAGCAGCACCGAGAAGGTGATGCCGATCGTCAGCGCAGTGAATTTCGCGCTGTCGTTGACCAGCAGCCTGAAGGCGAGCCGCAGCAGGCCGTTCATGATCTCTCGCGCGGCGCCGCGCGCGTCAGTCGCGCGCGTCGGCGGCCGGAGCGAGCAGGGCCGCGAAGCTCAGGATGGCCGTCATCAGCGTGACGAGGGCGAAGCGGAACACCCGCTCGTCGAACAGCATGCCGTCCAGCATCGCGACAAGCGATGCCAGTGCCAGCAGCGCGCACAGCGTGGCCAGGGTGACTCGATAGGGCTTGCGGATCATGGCGCCGACTCCAGAAAGCGGCCCCGGTCGCTCGGACCGGGGCCGGTAGGGCCACCGGTGCTCGCCGGCGGCGGTTGTCACGGGATTCGGCCTCATGATGGTGCCGGGGCCGAGTGGCCCGTTGATTTGCGTCAACGGCGATCCAGACCCACACGCGTCGCCGCTGCGCCGGCGCAGTGGCGGCAAGCCGACGACACTCGTTGATCCGCGTCAAGCGCGCCGGCTGCTCGTCGCCGATGCTGGCGCTCATGCGGGCCGGACGGATTCGACGCCATGGGAAAAATCTTCAGCACCACCGGCTGGCTGGTCGCGATCGGCCTCGTCGGCTTGATCGTGGTCCGGCTTCTGTCCTGGCAGTCCCCGGTGATATCGATCGCATACAGTGATTTCCGGCAACTGGCGGACGCGCGCCTGGTCGACGATCTCGAGATCGGTCCGTCCTCGATCGACGGCGCGCTGCGCATGCCGGCCGCCGCGGCGCGCCTGCCCGCGTCCGCCGCGCTCGCCCTCGAGCGCGACGGGGCGACGGGGCGCTTCACCACCCATCGCGTCGCCGACGATCGTCTGATCGACAGGCTGGCGGCTGCCGGCATCCGCTACCGCGGCACGGCCGACTCGGGCTGGCTCGGCACCGTCGCGATCTGGGCCCTGCCGGCGGCCAGCCTGCTGCTCTGGGGCATGCTGCTGCGCAGGCCGGGCGGGTTGCGCGACCTGAACGGCATGGGCAGGAGCCAGGCGCGTGTCTATCTCCAGCAGGAAACCGGCATCGGCTTCGACGATATCGCCGGGATCGACGAGGCGAAGGCGGAACTGCAGCAGATCGTGGCATTCCTGCGCGATCCGCAGCGATATCAGCGGCTCGGCGGCAAGATCCCGAAGGGCGTGCTGATCGTCGGCGCGCCGGGCACCGGCAAGACCTTGCTCGCGCGCGCGGTCGCCGGCGAGGCGGACGTGCCCTTCTTCACCATCAGCGGCTCGGCTTTCGTCGAGATGTTCGTCGGGGTCGGCGCGGCCCGCGTGCGCGATCTGTTCGAACAGGCCCAGCAGGCCGCGCCCTGCATCGTGTTCATCGACGAACTCGACGCGCTGGGCAAGGTGCGCGGCGTGGGGCTGGTGAGCGGCAACGACGAACGCGAGCAGACGCTCAACCAGTTGCTGGTCGAGATGGACGGCTTTCGCGCCAATTCCGGCGTGATCATCCTGGCGGCCACCAACCGTCCGGAAATCCTCGACCCCGCCCTGCTGCGCCCGGGCCGCTTCGACCGCCATATCGCGATCGATCGTCCGGACCTGGCCGGCCGCCGGCAGATCCTCGCGGTCCACACCCGGCACGTGAAGCTGGCCGCCGACGTCGATCTCGCCGAGCTGGCCTCGCGCACGCCCGGTTTCGTCGGTGCGGACCTCGCCAACGTCGTGAACGAGGCCGCGTTGCATGCCGCCGAACTCGGCAATGCGGCGATCGGCATGGCGGATTTCGACGAGGCAATCGACCGCGCCATGACCGGTGCGCAGCGCAAGAGCCGCGTGATGAACGAGCAGGAGAAGCGGATCATCGCCTACCACGAGTCGGGACATGCGCTGATTGCGGAAACCCGCGCGAGCTGCGACCCGGTCAAGAAGGTGTCGATCATTCCACGCGGTATCGCCTCGCTCGGCTACACGCAGCAGGTGCCTACCGAGGACCGCTACCTGCTGCGCAGGAGCGAGCTGCTCGACCGGCTCGATGCCCTGCTGGGAGGGCGGGTGGCCGAGGAGATCGTGTTCGGCGACGTGTCGACCGGCGCGCAGAACGATCTCGAGCGCGCGACCGCGACGGCCAGGCATATGGTGATGCAGTACGGCATGAGCGAACGGGTCGGGCTGGCGAGCTTCGAGGACGGCGCGGCGCGCCCGATGGTGCCGGATGTGTACAAACCGGGCGATGGCCGATGCAGCGAACATACGGCGCGCATGATCGACGACGAGGTGCGCAAGCTGCTGCAGGAAGCGCATGCGCGAGTGGTGGCGACGCTGGCCGGCAATCGCGAGGCCCTGGAGCGCATCGCGCAATGCCTGTTGCGACAGGAGTCGATCGACCGCGAGGCGCTGACCGCCTTGATCGCGCCCGCGGTGCAAGCGAGCGACATGCGCGATGCGCCGGCGCCTTCCTGAGAAGCCGGAGAAGCCGCGGCAGGCGGGCGCGCCGGCCGCGCGATCGCTAGGACGCCGCCGCCTCGCCTCGATTGGCGCTCGCGCGTGACAGGGAGCGCGTCTCGGGCTCGCCGGGGCCGGCCGCCGCGCGCCCGGCGGGCCGTGCTTCAGCGGTGCCGGGTGCAAGGTATCGAGGCGATGGCGGCTCGGGCGCCGGCTCTTCGGCATCGATGGCTTCATGCATGCCGTGCGCACGCAGCCGACGGTAGAGCGTGACGCGCGAGATGCCGAGTTCGCGAGCCGCCGTGCCGAAACAGCCGTGGTGGCGCAGCAGGGCGGTGGCGATCGCCTGTCGCTCGGCGGCCATGCGCGCGGCGTTGAGCGATACCGGCGCGGACTGGACATGGTCCGTCAGTTCGAGGTCGGCGGCCGTGATGCGGCGCCCCTCGCACATCACCACGGCCCGCCGCACGCGATTGATCAGCTCGCGCACGTTGCCGGGCCAATCGTAGGCGTGAAGCGCGGTGATCGCGTCCGCCGCGAAGTCGAGCCTGCGCCTGCGTGATTCACCCATGTGGCGTTCGAGCACGTAGCGCGCGATGGTTTCGATGTCCGCGCCGCGCTCCCTGAGCGGCGGTTGCTCGACCCGCAGCACGCAGAGCCGATGATAGAGATCCTCGCGAAACGTGCCGCGAGCGAGCGCCGCGCACATGTCGACGTGGGTGGCGCAGATCACGCGCACGTCGACGGAAATCGGCTCGTGCCCGCCCAGGCGCTCGATCTGCCGGCCCTGCAGGAAGCGCAGCAGGCTGGCCTGGCTCTCCATCGGCATGTCGCCGATTTCGTCGAGAAACAGGGTGCCGCCGTGTGCCGCCTCGACCCGGCCGATTTTACGGCGATGCGCGCCGGTGAATGCGCCGCGTTCGTGGCCGAACAGTTCCGAGAGCATCAACTGGTGAGGAATCGCGCCGCAATTGACGGCGACGAACGGAGCCGTCGCGCGTGGGGAGCGGCGGTGGATCGCCATCGCGGTCAATTCCTTGCCGGTGCCCGATTCCCCCGAGATGAACACGGGCGCGTCGTTCAGGGCGAGCTTGCGAATCGTGCGATACAGGTTCCGCATGGCATCGCATTCGCCGATCATGTTGTCCTCGGCGGGATCGGCTCGCACGGCGGCCGGCAGCGCGCTCAGCTTCGCCATGCCGTAGGCGTGGCCGGCCGCCTCGACGATCCGTTCGGGTTCCCAGGGCAGGGTGACGTAGTCGAAGCAATAGTCGCGCACCATCTCGCGCAGCGCGGGGTCCTGCAGTTGGCCGCGCCGCGTCGCGGCGATCCAGCCGACATGCGGCAGGCGCAGGCAGTCCTCCATCGCGGAGGCATCGGCGGCGCCGACGCCTCGGGACAGGTCGACCAGCCCGGCCGCGCAGCCGCGTGAGGCGGCGCGCTCGGCGCGGCGGGCCGAATCGACCACGTCCACCTGCCAGCCTCGCGCGGTGAAACACTGCACGATCGAGGATTCGGGATGCTTGGTCCAGTAAATCAGATGTCGCGATTCAGTCAGCATGACGGTCGAGTTCTTGGCGGCTGGAGATCGGACAGCGAACCCGCGTACGGTGCGTTCGCGGTGCTCGGCCGGCTGGGCGCGTGCGCTGCGGGAAGCACCGCGCATGCAGCATGTTGGCCGCCTCATGTTCCCAGCGCGTTGCGTTTTCACGCTTGACTCACGTCAAGCGTCACCCTGAGATCCAGCAGCGCGCGGCTGCCTTTGCCGCCGTCCAGCGGCATAGCGCACGGGAGTGGGTAAGGCGCGTCGCGCATCAGATCTCGCGCAGCCTGTCCGAATCGACGATGTGAACCTGCTTGCCGTTCGCCGCGACGATGCCGGCCCGCTGGAATCGCGAGAACATGCGGCTGACGGTTTCGAGCTTGAGCCCGAGATAGCTGCCGATCTCGTCGCGGCTCATGCGCAGATGGAATTCCGCCGACGAATAGCCGCGCGCGCTGAATCGTTCGGACAGGTTCAGCAGGAACGCGGCGACCCGCTGCTCGGCCGTCATCGTGCCAAGCAGGAGCATCAGGGACGATTCCCTGACGATCTCGCCGCTCAGCATGTGATACACGTGCTGCTGCAGCGTCCTGACCTCGTGGCAGATCTGGTCGAGCCGATCGAAGGGGATGATGCACACGGTGCTGTCCTCGAGCGCGACGGCGTCGCAGTTTTGCTGGCCGGCATGAATGCCGTCCAGGCCCAGCGTCTCGCCGATGATCTGGAAGCCGATGATCTGCTCGTGGCCGTCGCGGTGCGTGACGAGGGTCTTGAACGAGCCGGTTCGCACCGCGTAGATGCTGCGAAACGGGTCTCCCGCGCGGTACAGCGTCTTGCCGCGCCGAACCAGGCGAGTCGTGCAGACCAGGGAGTCGAGCCGTTCCAGTTCGTGTGGCGTCAGTCTGGGCGGCATGCATACGGGGCGCAGCGCGCAGGCGGAACAACGTGCCTCGCCGCGCTTGGGGAATTCGTGCCGAGACTGGACGGCGGGCAGGATTGGCGCCGCGGCATACGCATGCGCACTCGTTTCTACGCGGTCTGACATCATGTTCTCCGGTGGGGCGGCTGGCAAAGCCGTTGCGCTGTCGAGGCGCGTCGATCACCCACGAGACGCGGTGCCTGCTAGCTCGGCACGCCTGGCCGGCTCGTACGCAAGCTCAGGAGAAGGCACCCGATCCCTTGGCCGGTGTCGACAGCGCAGAGTATCGATCACGGCGCATCCGATAGAAATCGGGAATGATTGAAGGCGCGGTAGGAAGCGGGGAAGGGTTGTAGGCGCTTTCCTACAGACCGGGCGAGGGCTGTTCCGCATTCGAGGGGCGGGCGAGGATGCGAGGAAGCCGGCCGCGATGTCCGTCGTGGCCAGCCGGCGGGTGGGCGGACTATCTTCCTATCAATATTCCTATCAATAGAAATGCGTACCGAGACGCGAAACGCCGCCGGGCGTCGTCGATTGCATGCCAGGCCGGTAGGCGAAGCGCCGTGCTGGCCGACCCGGCAGGTCGACGGACCGCCTCGCGCGATCGCGACCGCCGGCACCGGCGGCTTCAGCGTCCGACCGTTGCGGCCTGATGGGGGGCGTCGAGTGGCATGTAGACGTCGCAGCGTGCGGGAATCACCAGCACCGGGCACTCTGCGCCGTGCAGCACGCCTTCGGCGATGCTGCCCACCATCAGGCGGCTTAGTCCGTGCCGCCCCTGGGTACCCATCACGATCAGATCGGCATGGAGCTGCCGGGCCATCGTCAACAAGCGCGTGACGACATCGTCGGAGGGCGATACGGTGCACACCAGCCGGGTCGAGCCGCTGACCCCCTGCCGCGCCATCCGCGTCCTTGCGCCTTCGAGGATCCGTTCCCCCGCGCGCCGTGCCGCGCAGGTCATCAGGGAAGGGTCGAAGTCCGGGATCTCGAAGGCGTAGGCCGGGATCTCGACGACGTGTACCGGATGGAGCACGGCATGCGTTTCGCGCGCGATCGCCAGCGCCGCGTCGAGTGCGTGGGATGCCGCTTTGCTCGCGTCCAGGGCAACCAGGATATCCGAGTACATTGCGCAGTCCTTGTAGAGGCGATTGCCGCTGGCGAGGGCGCGCGGCGAGGGCGCGATATGACGCCTTCGTGCGGAAGTCTAGAAGCGCGCGACATCTGTCGACTGATGCAAATCAATCACCATGGCGTGCACCGGGCGGTTTTCGCATCGCGAATGCCGCTTGACTCCGATCAAGGGCTAGCCGCCGGCGCGGCCTAGAGTCGGCCTTTCCGAAACAGGGTGAATCAGGGGGACGAGATGCACAGCAATGAACGCATCGCCTTCGTGACAGGCGGCATGGGTGGGCTGGGCAGTGCGATCAGCCGGAAATTGAACGAGGCCGGTTTCATGGTGGCGATGTCGTATTCGTCCCACAACGATCACGTCGCGACCTGGCTGAGTACCGAGCGCGCCGCGGGACGCGTGTATCGCGCCTTCGAGCTCGACGTGAGCGACTACGATTCCTGCCAGCGTTGTGCCCGGGAGGTCAACGATGCCTTCGGGCACGTCGACGTGCTGGTCAACAATGCCGGCATCACGCGCGATGCGAGTTTCTCGAAGATGACCAAGCCCGAATGGGACGAGGTGATGCATACCGACCTCGACGGCATGTTCAACGTCACGAAGCCGTTCATCGGTGAGATGGTGTCGCGCGGATTCGGGCGCGTGATCAACGTCGGCTCCGTCAACGGCATGCGCGGCGCCTTCGGGCAGACCAACTATTCGGCGGCGAAGGCCGGTGTCCATGGTTTCACGATGGCGCTGGCGCGCGAGGTGGCCAGGCATGGCGTCACGGTCAACACCGTGGCTCCCGGCTATCTGGCGACCGCGATGGTCGAGGCCATTTCCAGGGAGGTGCTGGAGACCCGCATCCTGCCGCAGATTCCGGTGGGGCGCCTGGGCAAGCCCGAGGAGGTGGCCGCCCTGGTCGCCTTCCTCTGCTCCGAGGATGCGGCTTTCATCACCGGCGCCGAGATCGCGATCAACGGCGGCATGCAGATGCAATGAGCACACCGCATCGAGATGCATCCACGCCGGCATCCGATGACGCAGGGAGATCGTCCATGTATTCGCTGATCCTGACCGCGCTCGACGGCAGCCCCAGTTCCGAATTCGCATTCAACGAGGCGTTCATGATTGCCTCGCTGGCCAAGGCAAGCCTGCTCGCGATCAGCGTGGTCGAGCGCGCCGCGTCACCCGTCGACCCCGGTCTGCCCTTCGCCGAAGTGGACACTGGACGGCCCGGGCCGCAGGTCGTGGCGCGCGCGCTGGAACGTGCGCGCAACATCTGCGCCACCTATGACGTGCCTTGCGTCGCACGCGCGGTGGATTCGTGCGGCGACGGCGTGGCCGCCACCATCGTGCGGGTCGCCGCCGAGCAGGGCGCGGATCTGATCGTGGCGGGAACGCGCGGAACGCATGGGCTCCATCGACACTGGCTGGGTAGCGTGGCGGAGCAGTTGATGCGCACCGCCGGATGCCCCGTGCTGCTGGTGCGGCTGCCGGCAGGGCTGTGCGGCTCGACCGGATGAGGGCTGGCGCGTCGACGGCTCGTTGACCCGCGTCAAGTGCCCGGTGGCCTTGCTGTTCATGATCAGGCAAGGCGGCAGGGGATTGGCGGAACTTCGCCGATGCCGCGCCGTATCCGAACCGAGAACGGGGGAACCATGTATCGCACCATCATGACGGCAGTGGACGGCAGCGAGTGCTCCATGCGCGCGCTCGAGGAAGCGATTCGCATGGCCCGGCTGACCAGGGGGCGGCTGCTTGCCGTCCATGTGATCGACAAGGCGCAGATATTCCTCTACGCGGGATGCGACGACCCGGCCGGATTGCTGGCGGCGCTGCGCAAGGCGGGTCACGACATCCTCGCGCTGTCCCAAGCCGCGATGCGCGAAGCCGGTATCGACGGCGAGGTGATCGCGATCGAGACGCACGATATCGGCGAGGACGTGCCTTCATGCCTGCAACGCCAGGCGGATACGCTCGGCGTGGATCTCGTGGTGCTGGGTACCCACGGCCGGCGCGGGCTGTCACGCGCGGTGCTGGGCAGCGTGGCCGAGCGTTTCGTCAGGACGTCCAGGCTGCCGGTGATCGTCACGCGCGCCGCGCGCGACGATCGAACCCAACCCGCGGGCAGGTGATGAGGCGCCTGATCGACAACGGCGCGCGCGGCCGGCCGACGGGCCGTACCCCGATCGTCTGCGCCACGTTCGCCGTGTTCGTGTCGCTGGCCGGGCTGGGTCTGCTGCTCGACGGCTTGCTCTATGGCAGCTTTGCCGAGTGGCTGAGCGGCGGCGTCCTGCTCGTGGGCGGCATCACGGCGGCGATCGTGTCGCTCAATCTCACGCCGCGGCGGCGCGACTGATGCGCGAACCGGGGTCTCGCGTCGCGGCCGGGCCGGGCCGGGCCGGCCATGGTGCCGTACCGGTGGCGTGTGACGCAAGGGCGGTGGGCGTCGCCATCCCGCGCGGACGATTGACTCACGTCAATCGGGTAGCGTGCCGAGTTCCTAGAGTGCGCTGTAGGCGAACCTTCCCACGCATGGAGACGAGATATGAAAGCGCTGGTGTACCACGGCCCCGGCCGAAAATCGCTCGACGAGCGTCCGATACCGCAACTGGCGGCAGCCACGGACGCGATTGTCAGGATGACACGCACGACCATCTGCGGTACCGACCTGCATATCCTCAAGGGGGATGTGCCGACCTGCGAGCCCGGCCGGGTGCTCGGCCACGAAGGCGTCGGCGTCATCGAGCAGCTCGGCGACGCGGTGACCTCGCTGGCCGTGGGCGATGCGGTGCTCGTGTCCTGCATTTCCTCGTGCGGCCAATGCGGGTACTGTCGGCGCGGGCTGTATTCCCATTGCGAAACCGGCGGCTGGATACTGGGCCATCGGATCGACGGTACCCAGGCGGAATACGTGCGCATTCCCCACGCGCAGACCAGCCTGTACCGGATTCCCGCGGGAGCTGACCAGGACGCGCTGGTGATGCTCTCCGATATCCTGCCGACCGGCTTCGAGTGCGGCGTGCTGAACGGCAAGGTGCAGCCCGGCTGCACCGTCGCGATCGTCGGTGCCGGCCCGATCGGCCTGGCGGCCTTGCTGACGGCGAGCTTCTACTCCCCCGCGCGGATCCTGATGGTCGATCCCGACGCCAACCGCCTCGAGGTGGCACGGCGCTTCGGTGCCACCGATTGCATCGACGGACACGACGAAGATCCGGCTGCCGCCATCCTGCGGCTGACCGACGGCGTCGGCGTAGACTGCGCGATCGAGGCCGTCGGCATTCCGGCGACATTCGAATTGTGCACGGCGGTGGTCGCGCCGGGCGGGGTGGTCGCCAACATCGGCGTGCATGGCGTCAAGGCCGATCTTCATCTCGAGCGGCTGTGGGACCGCAACATCTCGATCACGACGCGTCTGGTCGACACCTCGAGCACGCCGATGCTGATGAAAACCGTGCACGCCGGCCGACTCGATCCCAAGTGCCTGATCACGCACCGCTTCAAGCTCGGGCAGATGGTGGAGGCCTACGACAGCTTCGCCCACGCGGCCGACACCCGGGTCCTGAAGGTGATCGTGGAGATGGCCTGAGCGCGCCGTACCGGGTGCGTTCCGGCTCGACTCGTATCCGCGCCGGCGGCATTCGACAGGGAATCAGCGTCCGGCATGCCGCATGCGCGCGGCAACAACAGGAGAGCGAAGGTGAAAAGCGACGAGCAACTGAAGCGGGAAGTGGAAGAGGAGTTGTCGGGCGACCCGGCGATCCACGCCGGGACCTGGGGCGTCAAGGTCGTCAATGGCGTGGTGGCCCTGTCGGGTCATCCGGCGAGCTATGCGGCCAAGCTGGCGGTGGAACGCGCGGCGCAACGCGTGTCGGGCGTGCGGGCCGTGGTGTCGGATCTCGAGGTCCGACTGGCCGATAGCGAGCGGCGCGACGATCTGGAGCTGGCGCAGGCGGTGCGCTCGGTCCTGCACTGGACGGTCGGCACGCACGACGAAGCGATCCACGTGCAGGTCGAGCACGGCTGGGTCACACTCTCCGGCCGCGTGGCCTGGGCCTACCAGAGCCATGTCGCCGTGCGGGCGATCTCGCAAATGCGTGGCGTGCAGGGCGTGCGCGACCATATCGAGATTCTTGGCGATGTCGGTGCCGATGAAATCTGCGGGAACATCCGCCGCGCTCTCGAACGCCATGCGCAACGCGAGGCCAGGCATATCGAGGTGGCGGTGAAGGACGGTACGGTCACGTTGAGCGGGAAGGTCGGTTCCTACGCCATGCGCAAGGCGGCACGCGGTTCGGCATGGTCGGCGCGCGGCGTGCGCGCGGTGGTGGACGATCTGGTGGTCGAATGAACGGGACGGCCGCGCTCGAGGTGTCGATCGACGGCAAGACGGGAGGACGGCGATGAGCATGCAGGGCGTAGTGAGGGACGGCGACTGGACGATAGGCGTGTGCACCGAGCTGCGTCCCGATGGTGCCTTCGAGTGCCGGGTTCATGTGCTGCAGCGCGTGGAGCCCGCGCCGCTTCGTCGGGAGTTCGTGCATGGCGGGATGTTTCGCTCGGAGCAGGACGCGATGCTGGACGGCTTGCACGAAGGGATGATGTGGATCGCCCGCAGGCGCGGTCTGGCTCGTCCATATGCGTGAGGGTGCGCGGTGGTCGACGCATGGGCGCCGGCACGCAGGCATGCGTTATCGCCGGCATTGGGCAGCCGTCTCGCGCGCTTGTTGCTACCGGCCAAGTTCAGGAGAGCGAACAATGGGCGTTGGCATGCAGATCGTCTATTTCGGTTTCGCCGGGGCCGCCCGACTTGAAGCCGAGGCGGGGATTCAACTGATACGCCTGGAACGCTTCGCCGCGCGCTTGTCCAGTTGCCACGTCGCCATCGAGTCGTACCGCCGGGAAGCCGGGCAGGCCTGCTACGACGTCAGGCTCGACCTGATCGCCCGCGACGGTCGATTCGTGCCGCTGCCCAACGTGACGGGAAGCGATCCGATCGAGGCCCTGCGACGCGCGTTCGACGGCGCCGAGCAATGGCTATGCGCTGGCGGGCTCGGCTTGCCGGCCGATCGCGATGAGACGATCAATCTTCCTGACCGGTGAACACCTCGTGCTCCGGCGGCGTGCTCGACAGGTCGATGCACTGCACCCGCCAACTACCGGGCACCGGCTCCCGGCACCCGCCTGGCTGCCAGTATGCGCAGCCGCTCTGGCCCTCGAAAGGCCCGCTGCCGGCGGCGAGATCGAGATCTTCGAGGCTGCAGTGCGTGCTGCCCTTGTCTTGCGCCATCATCCGGACGCCGCCGTTTTCGCAGGCGAGCGTGCCCCAGGCCGGCAGTTCGATGCCGGCGTGGCCTTCGCGAGACCAGCGTCGCGTGGCGGTGTCGATCCAGACGATGGCATAGTCGGACGCGCGGGTGCGCGCGAAGCTGTCGAGATGCAGGGTGATTCGCACGATGGACTCCTGGGCAGGGGCGGCAAGCGTTCGCGACGAGCCTGCTGGCGCGTCTCGCGTTTCATCGGGAGAATCCTGGCCGGGGCCAGATCATGCCGGTCGCGGCATCGTCTCGGCCGGCGGCCGGATACGGTTCACTGCCAGTCTGGGTCGTGTCGTGCGAAATCGATTGACGAAGGTCAATGGCCGGCGGAGCCGAATACGTGCATGCGGGGTAGCGGGCAGCCGGCGCGGTGCATCGTCGATCCGCCGGAACGGCGGGGCCGTTCAGGTATCGAGCGAATCGTCGACGAGCCGGTGCTGGCTCGCGTAGCGCACCAGCGCGGCTTCGTGCGGCAGCTTCATCTTCTCGAGAATGCGCGCCTTGTAGGTGCTGACGGTTTTCACGCTCAGACCCAGCTGATGGGCGATGTCACCGACGGTGTCGCCTGCCGCGATAAGCCGCAACACCTGGAGCTCGCGGCTGGACAGCCGCTCATGCGGCAGGCTTTCCGCGCCTTCGTTGAGGCTTTGCGCGAGGCGCTCCGCCATGGTCAGGCTGACGTAGACGCCGCCTGCGGCGATCCTGGCGAGCGCGCTGATCAGCTCGGTGCCGGCGCTCTCCTTGGTCATGTATCCCGACGCCCCTGCACGGAAGACCTGCACCGCGTATTGTTGCTCGGCATGCATGGTCAGTACCAGCACGCGTAGTGCCGGCCGTTCCTCCTTGATCTTCCGGAGCAGCTCGGTTCCGCTCCCGCCCGGCATGGACAGGTCGAGCACCAGCACCTGCGCATCGGTGCCGCGTACCAGCGCGAGCGTGGTAGCGTGGTCCCAGGCTTCCCCCGCCACCTCGAATCCGGCCTCGTGCTGCAGGATGTATCGCAGGCCGTCACGCACCATCGCGTGGTCGTCGGCCAGAAGTACCTCGATCATGTCTGTGCCGCTCCTTGCTGCACCATGGCCATCGGCAGGCTCACGGTCAACGAGAAGCCCCCCTCCGGCGGACTGTCGAGCGACACGCTGCCGTTCAGCAAGTGCGCGCGTTCCCTGATGCCGATCAAGCCGAACGATTTGGTCTCGCGCGGCCGGTCGATCCGGGCGCCACGCCCGTTGTCGACGATGCGCAGCACGCAGGCATCCTCGACCACCTTCAGGCAAAGGTCCACGCGGGTGGCGTCCGCATGCCTGGCGACATTGGTCAAGGCTTCCTGAACGATCCGGAACAGCGTGGTCGAGCCCAGGCTGTTGAGTACCTGGTCGCCGAGGCGGACGTCCTGCACCACCTCGATGCCGTAGCGGCTTGCGAAGTCGTTCGCCAGCCACTCGATGGCCGGAACCAGTCCGAGGTCGTCGAGCATCACCGGCCGCAAGTCGGCCGCGATGCGCCGCACCGAGGCCAGCGCCGAGTCGATCAGCCGCCACATGCTGTCGAGCTTGCTGCCAGCCGTCGCGAGCAACGCGGCGTCCGCCGGGCCGCCGTGGACACGGCTCAGCGCCTGGGAGGCGGCCGACATGTCCATTTTCAGTGCGCTGAGTTGCTGTCCGAGGTCGTCGTGCAGTTCGCGGGCGATGCGGGTCTTTTCCTCCTCCCGCACGTGTTGCAGGTTGGCGGACAGCTCACGCAGTTCCTCACGTGAAAGTTTCAGGGCGTTCTCGTTGCGCAGCCGTTCGGTGACGTCGCGCAGCACGACCGTGTAGAACTTGCCGGCGCCGTCGCGAAGTTGCGAGATCGACGCCTCGATCGGGAATTCCTCGCCGTCGACCCGCAAGCCGAACAGCGGGCAGTGCGGCCCCATTTGCCGCTCCGACACGCCGGTGGCGCCGAATTGGGCGATGTGCCGCTCGTGGGCCTCGCGATAGCGTTCGGGAATGAAACGGCCCAGGGGGCCGCCGATCGCCTCCATCGCCGAGACGCCGAACACGCGCTCGGCGGCCGGGTTGAAAATCAGTATCGTCTGGGATTCGTCGATGGTGATGATCGCCTCCATCGAGGAGCGGATGATGCCGATCAGGCGTGTCTCGTTCAAGGGCTCGTCGATCCGGCGTTCGGTCTCGGAGCCGGAACGCTTCGGACCAAGCACGGCGGCGCTCGCCAGCAGCGCGCAAACCGTGCCGATGAAGGCGATGGACGATGCGGTGGTGTCCGCGCGCAGCGAACCGACCCGGTCCTCGGCGGCGAATTCCAGGGCCAGCTTCGTGCCCGCGAAGCTGATCGCGGTGGTGCGCTGAAGCAGGGCGCGCCCGAGCTCGGCGCCGGCGCCGACGCGAGGGCTTGCCGGGGGATCTCCGGCGAGCACGCGCAGCGTGATAGGTGTCTGCCCCTGATTGATCAAGGCGGTGAAGCGCGGTATGTCGAACGCGATCGTCAGGAAGCCGGCGAGCGCGCGAGGGGAGCGGGTGGTCTCGTTGGCCACGGGTGCTGTACCGCGATAGACGGGCAGGTAGAGGCCAAGCGCCGAGATCTCGCAGTCGGCTGCTTCAGTCCCCTCGGCCGAAAGCGGGGGGCCATGCAGCATGATCCGGTCCGTGCCCGCCAGGCGCTGGAGCGCTTCGCGCAGCCCCGGGTCTGCCGCGGCCGCGTGCGTGCCACTCGCAGCCCTGGTGGTCCCCGAGGTCCGCCGGCCGAATACGGAGTCGGCCGCGAGATAGGCCAATTCGCCGATCGGCGAACGCGCCCGGTCGAGTTCGGTCTGGTCGAGCACGCCGGGTTTCGACAGGCGATCCGGCACCGTGTTGGACATGGACCACCGCTGCGCGCCGCGCAATAGCGCTGTTGCCATCAGCAGTTGCTGACGCAGGGCCGAGCTGACCGCGGCGATACGCTGGTCGAAGGCGTTTCGCTGGGTCTCCACTGCCTGCCGGTGCACCAGGCTGGCCGCCGCCAACGAGATGCCCACGCCGGCCAGCAGAACCAGCGAGGCTGACAGCAAGCGCGGCCGTCGCGGACCGCGCAGGGACGAGCGGAGCCGGCTGGCCTGGGTCATGCTTCGATCGCCGATCATCTCAGGGTTAGCCCTCGAAACCGGAACGGACGGCGGGCCCGCCATCAAGTCTGATGAACACGTGGTGACGGGCAGGGGGCCGGTGCGCAATAGAGTGTGCTCCGATATGACCGTCAATGCGACATCAGCACCGGAACCGTCATCGTTTCGAGCAGGCTGCGCGTGACCCCGCCCAGCATCAGTTCCGTCAGCCGCGCATGTCCATAGGCTCCCATCACCAGCAGGTCGGCATGCAGATCGCTGGCACGGTTCAGCAGAGTGCCGCCGGTGCCGTACGTCAGATCGCGATGCGTGGTTCCGAATGCCGCGCGGATGCCGTGGCGTTCGAGAAATCCCGCGATCGACATGCCGTCCGCGGGTGTTTCGTCAGGCAAGGCCTGGCGGAACTGCCGCACGGTCTCGATGGTCACGAAGCGGGCCGGCTTCAGCAGCGGCAGGGCATCGCTCACGGCACGCGCGGCCTCGCGACTGCCGTCCCAGGCGATCAGGACATTGTCGAAGCCCGCGTCTGGGCTTGCCCCATGGGGGAGGATCAGCACGGGGCGCCCGCATTGCATCAGCACATCGGTGGTGAAGTGCTTGGCGAGCTGGGTCGCGTCATCCTGGGGATCGCGCTGGCCAAGCACCACCAGGTCGGCATGGCGCGCATGGAGCACGGCCGCCTCGACCGCGCGTGCGGCGGGCGCATGCCATTCGCCGCGGCAGCCGGCACGGGCCAGCGCGCTGGTGAAAGCGTCCTGCGCATGCTGTCGCCGGCCGGTCAACTGCTGCTCGTACTCGGCCAACTGCTGTTGCTCGGCGGCGCTGAAGCGTTGTGCGGGACGCTCGGACGGCGTGAGGCACAGCCCGATCAGGTGGGCGTCGTGGCGCTGTGCGAGTTCGATGGCGAATGCCAGGCGTGCCTCGCAGAAGGCGGCTGCGTCGAGGTGAACCAGGATGGTCTTGTAAGTCATGAGGAGGCCTTTGCGGTATCGTCGGCGATATCGGCCGGCGCGCCGGCCAGTTCGTCCTTGGGCTCGGCGGCGACCATGCGGGCGGGGACCAGTAGGACCGGGCAGGTCGCGATTCGCAGCGTGCGCTCCGCGACGCTGCCGAGCATCAGATGCCGCCAGCCGCGCCGGCCGTGCGTGCCCATCACCAGCAGTTCGGCAGGCCAGGCGCGGGCGGCGCGCTCGATGGTGGCGGCGATATCCTCGCCGATCGGCTCGGTTTCGAGCACGAGCTGCGTACCCTTCACGCCGTGCGCGGCCATCCGCTGCGCGGCATCGGCACCGAGCCGCTGGCCTTCGGCGCGCGCCGCGTCGAGAAAAATCGAGGGATCGTAGCCCGGTGCATCGAGCGCGGCCACCGGGAAATCAATGACGTATAGAGTCTCGAGCGTCGCCGCGTTGTCCGCCGCGATCTGGAGCGCGACGTCGAGCGCGCGCGAGGAGGTGCGGCTGCCGTCGATCGCGACGAGTATGCGTGAATACATGGTGGCTTCCTGGAGTCCGGAGAGACGCCGCGGCATCGATCAATGCGACATCAGCACCGGCAACGTCATCGACGACAGGGCAGTGCGGGTGGTGCCGCCGAGCACGATTTCACGCCAGCGCGCATGGCTGTAGGCTCCCATCACCAGCAGGTCCGCGCCGGTTTCGCTGGCGCGCGATATCAGCACGTCGCCGATCGAGGCCGACGGCCCGCGCACGAGTTCCTGCACTTCGACCACGGCACCGTGGCGGGCGAGGTGGCAAGCGATGTCCGCGCCGGGGATGCGCGAGCCAGGCGGCTCGTCGGTCAGGCCATTGACGGTGACGAGCAGGGTCTGCCGCGCGCCTTCGAGAAAGGGCAGCGCGTCGTGCACGGCGCGCGTCGCTTCGCGACCACCGTCCCAGCCGACCAGTACGCGATTGCCGAGGACCGGGAATTCCCCGCGCATGGGAATCAGCAGGACCGGCCTTCCGGCTGACATCACGATCGTCTCGGGGAAGCGATCGTCGATGAAGGTTTCGGGATCGTTCGGATCGTCCTGGCCGGCGATCACTAGATCGGCATAATGCGCGTGGCTCACCACGCTGCGATTGGCCGGCTCCACGGCATCGATCCATTCTCCCTTGACCTCCGCGCGATTCAACTCGGCGTGAAACAGCCGCTTGATCGCACCGTGGCGCTCCTTGCGTTCGCGTGCATGGTCGATGTAGTACTCTGCGGAGCCCGCCATGACCTCGAACGAGCCGGGGTCCGGGGTGTGTACGGCATAGAGCGCGATCAACCAGGCGTCGAACCGCTTTGCCAGGCGCAGGGCGATGTCCAGTCGCGCATGCGCGCGCGCGCTGGTGTCCAGATGGACCAGAA
This sequence comes from Burkholderia sp. SJZ089, assembly GCF_007828315.1. Classification (NCBI taxonomy): domain Bacteria; kingdom Pseudomonadati; phylum Pseudomonadota; class Betaproteobacteria; order Burkholderiales; family Burkholderiaceae; genus Burkholderia; species Burkholderia sp. SJZ089. The sequence continues at coordinate 195,808 of NZ_VIUM01000005.1, forward strand.
TGGTCTGGTAGCTCATTACGATGGCTCCCCGAGCAGGTTGAGCAACTATCCGTGCGGCCCAGTCTAGTGAGCGGCCTGGTTCGGCGATTGACGCAAGTCAATCGCCCATTTCACCGCATCGGCCTCGACAGGAATGTCCGTGCGCGCCGGCACGCACGCGAGTCGGACGGCCGTCCGGCGGTATGGTTTGATGCCAGTCAAGCCGCCGCAAAAACCGGTTCATAGACTGCGGCATGAATCGCCGCGGCGTTCATCTGGCCGAACCGCCAGGATCTGCCTCGCTCCCCAACCCGGACTCGCCCTCTGTCCCCACCATGCGAAGCCTGTCGCGATCCATCGATTTCGTGCTGTTGCCGCTCGCCGCCTTGAGCCTGGCAGCAGGGATCCTGTTGGCCGCACTGGGCCGGCGCGAGATGGCGGCAGCATCGTGGACCGCGGGCGCGGTGCCGGTCCTTCTGGCCTTGTCGGCCTCCATGATCCAGTCGCTACGCCGCCGCGAAGGGGGCATCGATCTGCTGGCGCTGCTTGCCATGGGGTTTGCGCTGGCTCTGGGCGAAGCACTCACCGCCGCGGTGATCGCCTTGATGCTGGCGACCGGGCGTGCGCTGGAGCACCATGCCCAGCGGCGCTCGCGGGGGGAAATGATGGCGCTGCTCGCGCACGCGCCGCGCCGCGCCCATCGTTTCGAGGCCGGGGAATGGCGCGACACGGAACCGGACGTCGTGTGCCCGGGGGATCGGCTGCTGGTTCGCGGCGGAGAGTTCGTCCCGGTGGACGGGACGCTTGCCGGCCCGGCCCAGCTGGATGAATCGGCGCTTACCGGCGAGTCGGCGATCCAGTCGCGCGAGCCGGGAGAGGTCGTGCGCAGCGGCGTGGTCAACGCTGGGGGGGCGTTCGAGATGGTGGCCGCGGCGCAGGCACGCGACAGCACGTTCGCGGGCGTCGTCCGCATGGTGGAGTCCGCGCAGCGCGAGCGCAGCCCCGGTGCGCGCCTGGCCGACCGCTATGCATTGCTGTTCATTCCGATGGCCCTGGCCCTGGCCGGCGGCAGCTGGCTCCTCACCGGCGAGGCCGCGCGGGCCCTGGCGGTGCTCGTCGTTGCCACGCCGTGCCCGCTGATCCTGGCGGTGCCCGTTGCGATCGTTTCCGGATTGTCGCGTTGCGCCAGCCGCGGCGTGCTCGTGAAGACCGGCGGCGCCCTTGAGCGGCTTGCACGAGCGAATCTCTTGTTCTTCGACAAAACCGGCACGCTGACCGGCGGCCATGCCCGTCTGGTGGCCATCGAATGCGAACCGGGCATGGTGCCGGACACCGTATTGCGCCTGGCGGCCTCGCTTGCCCAGGCGAGCGATCACGTGATCTCCGAGGCCGTGACCCTGGCGGCACGCGAGCGTCGGCTTGCCCTCGGGCTGCCCGCCCATGTCGTCGAGCAGCCCGGCGCGGGCGTGACGGGCACGGTGGAGGGGCGCACCATCGCGATAGGTTCGTTTGCCTATGTTTCGACGGCCGCGGCGCCAAGCGCATGGAGCCGGGCATTCCTGCGGCGCGTCGCCAGCGAAGGCGCCTCGGCCGTCTTCGTGAGCATCGACGGCGCGATGGCGGGCGCCATCCAGCTGGCTGACCAGATCCGGATGGAGACGCCTCGGGCGCTCAGGCTGCTCCGGCAGGAGGGCATCGAAAGGCTCGTCATGATTACCGGCGACAGACGGGATGTGGCCGAGACCGTCGGCGCCACGCTCGGAGTGGCCGAGGTGATGGCGGAGCAGTCGCCCGCCGACAAGCTCACGGCGATCCGCGCCGCGCGCGAGCAGGGCACGGTAGTGATGGTGGGCGATGGCATCAACGATGCGCCGGCGCTTGCCGCGGCCGATGTCGGCGTGGCAATGGGTGCGCGGGGGGCCGCGGCCTCGTCGGAGGCGGCGGATATCGTGTTGCTCGTCGACCGCCTGGACCGCCTCGTCGAAGCCTTGCGCATTGCCCGTCAGACCCGACGGATCGCCGTTCAGAGCGTGGTGGCTGGCATGGCGCTCTCGATCGCGGCCATGTCGGTCGCCGCCGCCGGCTACCTGCCGCCGTTGCCGGGGGCGATGCTTCAGGAACTCATCGACGCGGCCGTCATCGTGAACGCGCTGCGCGTGCTGCGCATTCGCGCATCCTCGACAACCGGGCGTCTCGCACGCGATGATGCGGACCGGCTGAAGGCCGGCCACGCCGAGTTGAATCCCGTAGTTGAGGCAATTCGGAAGCTGGCTGATGCGCTTCCAAGATTGCCGCGCGAGTCGATAGCCGCCGAGCTGGCCGCCATGAACGCCTTGCTGATTCAGCGGCTGGTCCCGCATGAGCGACACGACGATGTCGAGGTCTATCCGGACATGGCACGCCTGCTCGGCGGCGACGATCCGATGGCCGCGATGAGCGGCATGCATCACGAGATATTTCGCATCGTCCGCCAGCTCGAACGGATGACATCGGATATTCCGGGCGAGGGGCCGGACATGCGCGGCATTCAGGAATTTCAACGTCTGCTGTACGGGCTGGACGCGATCGTCCGCCTGCATTGCGCGCAGGAGGACGAATTATTCCATGTGCTCGGCGAGCAAAGCTAGCGGCGCACAGCGCCCTGGCCGGCCTGCACGATGGATTGCCGCAGAATCAAACCGGTCGCACGTCCGCTGCGTGCTTTCCCTTGGGACCGTTGCGCACTTCGTACCGTACACGCTGGTTGTCGTAGAGCGACTTGAATCCCGTTATCTTGATTTCGGAAAAATGAACGAACAGGTCCTCTCCGCCATCATCGGGCGTGATGAAGCCGAATCCCTTCGCGTCATTGAACCATTTGACCGTCCCAGTATTCATTGCATCCTCGTCGAAAAGAGACCAGAAGATAGCGCCGTGTCCCGATCAAAGTCCGTCGCAAGAAGCTGAGATCTCGATCGCCGGCTCATAGTCGCTCCTGACGTAGGCTTCGCATCTGATTTGAATCAATAGCCGATCCTAGTTGCCGATGAGGACGCAGGCAATTATCCCGTCCAGTAAGCGGGATCAGAATTTTAATTCCCAGCCCAGTGAGTTCTACGCAATGAAGAAGTCGAAGTTCACGGATGGCCAGATAATGGATGCGTCCATGTGCGCGGAAGCTGGCGTGGGGGTACCGGGGATCTTGTCGAGATCTGGGACCACTGGCGCAGCAAGTATGGCGAGACGTGTCGCCGACGACATGGATGAAGGAGTTGGATGCGGAGAGCGCGACTGCGCAGGATGTACGTCGGAGAGAAGATCAAGGCGGAGATTGTCACGGAGGCGCTGGTGAGAAAAAGATGGGGCCATCCACCACTGCAATACGATTTGACATAATCCTAATTAACGACAATTCGTGTTGTGACGGCTATTTAGTAATGTCCGGTTCAGACCTGCCGCAGGCGCATGCTGTCGAGGCGCAACGCGGTGGAGCCTGCCATGAACAAGCCCGGCCTGGTCACGATCAGCATGAACGAACTGCAACGCGTCAAAGTCATTGAATCGGTGGTCGAAGGACGACTCACCGGCGTTCGTGCAGCCGAGCAACTCGGACTGACCGAGCGCCAGGTGTCGAGGCTGAAACGCCGCTTTGAAGCGGCCGGCGCAGCCGGTCTGGTTTCAGCCAAGCGTGGCAGACCGAGCAACCGTCAGTTGCCGATGAACCTGCGAGCGAGAGCCATCGTTCACGAATGCCACGGCATTTTGCTGGCCAAGGAGACGGTGCGCCAATGGATGTATGCCGCCGGGCTTTGGGTGCCGCGTGCGCAGCGGCCGCCGAAGGTCTATCAGCGGCGCAATCGACGGGCGTGCTACGGCGAACTGATCCAGATCGACTGGGAGCGATCATCGCTGGTTCGAGGATCGGGCGCCGGCGTGCACATTGTTGGTGTTTGTCGATGACGCCACCAGTCGTCTGATGGCGTTGCACTTTACAGCCACTGAATCGACATTCAGCTACTTCGAGGCCATCGATAAGTATCTGAAGGCGCATGGCAAGCCGGTCGCGCTCTACAGCGACAAGGCCAGTGTGTTTTACGTGAAGGACCGTTCGGCAGCAGCGGGCAAAGGCGTCACGCAGTTTGGTCGTGCACTGTACGAGCTCAATATCTAGACGTTCTGCGCGAATTCGAGTCAGGCCAAGGGGCGTGTCGAGCGTGCCAACAGTACGCTGCAAGATCGGCTCGTCAAGGAGCTGCGACTTCGCGGCATCAGCACGTGGGAGGCCGCCAATGCTTATGCGCCCTCCTTCATCGCCGACTTTAACCGGCGATTTGCCAAGCCGCCGGCGAGCGATCACGACGCACATCGCCCGATCCGTATTTACGGCAGATCCTGGCTTACCGGGTGCCACGCAAGATCACGAATGCGCTGACCGTCCAGTACGAGCGGGTGATGTATTTGCCGCAGGACACGGTGCCCAATCGCAAGCTCATTCACCAGTACGTGGAAGTCGTTGAATATCCCGAAGGCACGATTGAGATTCAGGCTGACGGCGCTGTGTTGCCGTATCGACCTCGGTCCGGTTCCAAACCGACCAAGCGTGGTCAGGCAGCATGCTCATGGTCCTTGGTGGCTTCGAATGCGTCGCGCAGGGCTGCCAGGCTGGCAATGTCCTTGCCGAACTGGTTGATCAGGGTGTGGGCTCGGCCGGTGCCGACCGACATGTACTTGATGAAGTTCGCCAGCGATCCGGTGGCGCTGAGATCGAGGAACGCGCGCGCCGGCGCCTCGGCCGCCAGCGCCCGCACCAGACGGTGGAAGTCGACGCGCTTGCGCACCACGTTCCAGGCGAAGCGCGCCGGATCGGCCAGGTCGCGCTCGTCGATACGGCGCCCATGCGAGGGCGAATAGACCGGGATCACCGGTGCCTTCAGCGTGATGCCGTCGGCCACCGCGAGGATCTCGTCGCGCATCGCGTCGATATGGCTCGAATGGAACGGGAAGCGCACCGGCAGGTCCAGCGACAGGATGCCGGCCGCATTGAGTTGCGCGCGGGTGCGCTCGAGCGAAGCGCGCGGGCCGGCGACGCAGAAGTTCTCGCCGAAATTAATGCCGGCAAGTTCCAGGTCCGCATACGACTCGGGGTGATCGTCGAAGTGATCGAGCGGCGCGAGCACGCTGAGCATGCCGCCGTCGAGCGAGGTCCGGCCGATCGCGCGCGACTGGCGCAGGCACAGCCGCAGACCGTCCTGCCAGGACAGGCAGCCGGCCGCCGCCAGCGCCACGTACTCGCCGAGGCTATAACCGAGCACGGCCTCGGCCTCGATCCCTTCCGCGCGCGCCACCGCCGTCAAGGCATGGCCGATCGCGAACAAGGCGGGATGGGTGTGCCCGATCGCATCGAAGGGATCGTATGGCGCGCGGGCCTCGTCGTAGACGATCCGTACCAGCGACGCGCCGAGCTCGGGCTCGGCGAACTCGCTGCAGGCATCGAAGTGCTCGCGGAATACCGGATGTTCGTCGTAGAGCTGGCGGCCCATCTGGAAATACTGCGTGCCCTGCCCGCCGTACATGAAGACGGCGCGCCGGCCGGCCTGCGTGCGCGGCTGGCGCACGGGCGAGAGCGCGGGCGCCGCCGGCGGTTGCCGGTCGATCGACGCCGCCGGCGCCGGGTCGGGCTCGATCACCATCGGCCGCGCCTTGATCGCCGTGCTCAGCTTGGTCAGGACGGTGCCCGGCCCGATCTGCTCGATCTCGCCGCACCCCTGCGCGAGCAGCCACGAAACGGTCTCGTACCAACGCACGGGGCTCGATATCTGGCTGCTCAGCAAGCCGGCATAGTCGCGGCGCGGATAGGGACGCGCCGTCACGTTGGCGATCACGTCGACCTGCAGCGGACGCAGTTCGACGCCGCCCAGGAACGCGTGAAACTCGCGCTCGACCTCGCGCATGTAGCGCGAGTGAAACGCCGCACCGACATTGAGCAGCACGTAACTCGCGCCGGCCTGCTCGAAGCGTGCCGCGGTCTCGCGCGAGCGCACCTCGTCGTACAGTCCCGACAGGATGATCTGGTTGCCGGAGTTGATGTTCGCCAGATCGATGGATTCCAGGTTCGACTCGCGCAGGCAGGCGCGGATCGCCTCGGCCGTCATGCCGATCACGGCGGCCATCGCGCCCTTGGGCGCCGAGCTCATCAGCGCGCCGCGGCGCTGCAAGAGCCGCAGCCCGGTCGCGAAATCGAACGCGCCGGCCGCGAACAGCGCGCAGTACTCACCGAGCGAGTGCCCGGCCAGCCAGCGGACGCCGGCGGCGTCGCCACGGTTGCGGCGTTGCAGGTAGTCGAGCACGCCGACGGTGTACAGCGCGGGTTGCGCGTATTCGGTCCGGGCCAGCACCGATTGAGCGTCCTCGACGCAGAGCGAGCGGATCGAGTAGCCGAGGATCGCATCGGCCTGCGTGACTTCGTCGGGAAACGCGTCAAAAAGCCCTGCGCCCATCCCCTGGAACTGGGATCCCAGTCCGGGAAATACATAGGCAACATCCATTACGAGACACCTCTTCAGTTAGTCAAAATCGCCGGGCCGTCATCGCTGACGCGCCATTCGCTCTTGAGCGCCCAGGTTCGTGTCGGCCACGCATTTCATGAATCCACCTCAACTATGCGGCGCGCAAAATTCAACAATTGACCGAAAAATTCATCCAATCGATAACAAAATGAAACGCTCTATTCAAGGCATGAAAAATCAGCTTTCCACGCGTCAAATAGCGCTGTAATTCAAGAACTTCCGATTAAAACAAGGCACCGCCAAAGCTTGCGGCGCCTTGTCGAAGCGATTTTTTCAAGCGAAAATCACCTTGATTCGCGGCGAACGCGGCACGATAACACATTCGCGAGGTCGGGAATTCGCGTTGAATTCGGAAAAATAAATACACCCATCAGTCATCAACAATCTTCTCTTTTCCAGGCTCTCGGGTGCGAGGAATTTTTTCCGATCAAACAAAATAAAATTCCCGAAATTTCAATTTCCCTCCTATCGTTTCACATCAACCACGCCATCAATGCTTTGTAAAAATAAACAATCCATTGACGAAGTGACAATAATTGGCACAAAGCCTTTGAATAATTGGCTCTCGCGTTCTTGCTGGCCGCGCGGTGCGAAACCCTTCAAAGGGAACGGCTTCGTATGAAGTGACAGACCTTCGCGGGATTCGGTCGATCGAGATCGGGCCGGGATAAAAAGCCGATCGAGCGATCGACGCGGGCAGCGTCTGCCGGGGACGACCGCCATCAGGCAAGACTGTGGACTATTCGAAGGCAGGCGTGCGAATCAGGCGCCGGATTCACGCAACATGCGTTCCCGAGGCAGGGGAAGGCGACGAGACGAGCAATACAAGGGCGCGGTGGCCGACTACCGGCAGACCGTGCTGGGCGCGTTCCAGCAGGTGGAGGACGATCTGAGTTCGCTGGGTGGATCGGACCGATGCGCGGCGCATCGAGGCGGCTGTCGACCTGACGACGGCACTCGGTGGGGGATGGCATGCGGCGAACGCGGCGACGACGACGGCTGGGTCGCATTAGAGTCCGCATCCTCGCCGCCTGCGCGGCAGGCTCGATGTCGCCGAGTTCGATGCGCGCCCCGATCCGTCCGACGATGGTGCGCACGATCGCCAACCCCGAGTCGATCTGCTTCGGAAATGAAACGAGGCGATCTTCATTGCAAACCTGTTTGTCATCCAAGTCACGCCAGTCAACCCAAGTCGACCCGGCGCACCCCACTTCCCCCAGACGCGCTGGATCCACCGCTGCTGTCAGCCATGAACGCAAGTGACAGCCACGTCCAATTCGGAATCTGTTGCGCCTGTCGGCAGCGCGCTGGCGACGAGCCGAGGTGATGTTCACTCCGGCATCAGCCTGACGCCCTCCCCAGCCACATCCGTGGCAACCTCCCTTTCCGTTTTCCCGAATATATGCTGTCATGCAATCTTCAACTTTGCTTGGCATTCTTAATCAATGACTCGGTGAACAATCCGGAAAATTCACAATAAAAAAGAAACGATAGAGGGCAAAACAAAATGCGTTGGAAATATGTCGTTGCCGCGATACTCGCGGCAGGGCTGCTTGCATGCCTGTGTTTCGCGATCGTGGCCCGGGGAACGTCGGCATCGGCCGATCGGCCCTCGCATATCGACCGGCTGGTCGATGCGCCGATGGCCGACACGTTCTCCGGCGCATCATCGTCGGCCGCGGGACAACGCCGCGCACCGCCGCCCCTTCCCGCCCGCGTCACCCAATATATCGCCTCCGAATACGCGAACTCCGCCGCCACCCGCGAAGCACTCACGCAGATCGCCTACGGCTGGAGCCAGGCCATTCGCGAGGTCCGCAACCCCGCCGATGCGAAGGATGCCGGCAATGCCATCGCCAAGGGCATTGCCTGCGCGCTGAGCCAGGGCGTGCTCGGCAAGTCAGGCGTCGACCAGCAGGCGATGTTCGACCGGATCAAGGACACACGGGCAGTCATGCTCGATACCGAGGCCGACACGCAGGCCTATATCCGTTTCCAATCGCTGGCCGGCGGCCAGTATTTCGACGATCCCGGCGCCCGGTCCTGCAGCTTCGATCCGAGCTCGCTGCAGAACTGAGCACCGCCTTGCCGTGCCCTTCCCTCACTCAAGGACATCCTCCGATGAGAAAACCAGCCAGCCTGATGATTGCCGCATCGCTGCTCGCGCTGCCCTATTCCGTGCCGCTGAATGCGGCGACGGTCGCGTCGGCTATCGCGGCCGCCGCCCCGTCGAACACCGCGATCGTGTTCGTCAACGGCATCAACAACAGTTTCGACGATGCCGTCGCGAGCCTGCAGATCCTCAAGACCCAGCTCAACGCGCGCAATGCCGGCAACGCCTATGTCTATGGCAATGCCTACAACGCGACGCAGGGCACCTTCAGCGATCTCTATCAGGTGTTCAAGCAGAAGGCGATCGAGGGATCGAGCCCGGGCGATTTCTGGCGGGCGATAGATGGCGGCAGCATTCCCGCGGGCGGCATGGACGCCGCACTGGAGCAGAAGTACATCGATATCCTGGCGCAGAACCAGGTTCCGGAATTGCCGGACCACCTGAACCAATATCGCGCGTATCTGAAGCAGAACCGCAAGGTCGTGCTGGTGGGCCACTCCCAGGGTTCGCTGTATGCCAACTTCGAGACCAATGTGCTGGTCACCGGGCCGGAGAAGGCGCAGGGCAGGATCAGCACGGTCAATGTCGGCAATGCGGCGCGTTACCTGCTGCCCGGCTCCAGCTACCTGACCTCGAGCTCGGATGCCGTGATCGGCAGCCTCGGCCTGGTGCAGACCGTGATGCCCTCGAACTTCTCGCTGGGACTGCACCCGATCTCCGATCCCCTCGGCCATTCGTTCGCGAAGATCTACATGAACGCGTCCTACGGCGCGGCCGGCCAGATTCTCACGCAGGTCTCGCAGCAGGCCAACGCCGCCGCGGCCGTCGCCGCGCGCTGAGCGAACCGGGCGACCTGATCGGCACGCCGCGCGCCAGGCGCGCGGCGTGCCGACTCGTGTCAGGCCACGTAGTCGATACCCGTGAGCGGCCCGAGGTGGGCGATCGAGGTGAAGTGATCCTGCTCGGTGGTGTCGATGTCGAATTCGAGCACGTTGCCGCCGAGATCGGTCACGAACGCCCGGCGGCCCGCCTCGTCGAGCGACAGCCCGATGCCCTCCTTGAGCCCGTGCGCCAGCACCTCGTGGTTCACCAGCCCGTCGGGCGTGACGTGCGCGCGGTTCAGCGTGTTGCCGTCATGCGCGTCGTCGCCGCGATCGGTCCAGTACAGCACGTTCTTCTGCCTGTCGATGTCGAGGTCGATCGGCTCGGGCAGCTTGTCGAGCAGGCACACGATGTCCGGGCGCGCGTCGGGCGCCGCGCCGGCCGGCAGGTCGATGCTCGCGCGGAAGATCCGGCCTTCGCCGGCATCGGGCGCGCCCTTCTGGGTCCAGTAGAGATGGCCGTTGGGCTTGTCGAGCGCGATGCCCACGCAGTGGCGCTTCGCATCGGCGGTGTCGGCCGGGAATTCGCCCGTCTTCACCAGCACCGTGACCTCCGAGCCGTCGAGCCGCGCGCGCATCACGCGCATGCCTTCGCGGTCGCACCAGTAGATCAGGCCGCCCTCGATGTCGAGCGCGAGTTCCTTCGGCGTGCCGGCCAGGCCGGATGCCACCAGCACTCGATGGTCGCTGCCGTCGAGGTTCGCGCGCTCGATCGTGCCGTCGTTCGGCGGGACGGCGCCCGCGGCCGGGTCGGAATCGATCAGGTGCACGCCGCTGCCCATGTTGGACCAGTAGATGACGCCGTTCTCGGCGTCGACCTTGATGCCGTCGGGGGTAAAGCTCAGGTCCGTCACGATCGCCTCGTGCGAGCCGTCTGACAACAGCGCGATGATCGCCGGCGGGCGCGTTTGCAGCACATAGAGCGTGCCGTTGGTCTTTGCATCCACGATGATTTCCTCCATTGGGTCGGAACGGACTGCTGGGGCGAAAAGTCGGGAATCGCAGGCGAAACGAAAGCTGCTTGCCGCATTGCGGAATGCGCGCGGAGCCTTCGAAAAAGCGGTCGCCAGGTTCGAGTCCGTGCAGTTTAGCTGCATCGCAGCATGGCTGCATTATCGTGGGGAGGTGGGAAGCAAAGGGGCCGGCGAAGCCGGCCGGGGATGGGTGAGGATGCGCGGATCGCGCCGGCATGGCTCGGTTCGGCGACCTGCTCCGAACCGAGCCATGCCCACTTCGTCAGCGCCCGGACCGACGCGCTCGATCCGGGCGCCTTCCTCCGCTTCCTCAGCGTGCCGCGATCGACAGGCCCGGGCAGTAGTGCGTCGCCGACAGGTCGTCGTTGACGCTCTGGTTGCTGCGCGCGCCCGAGGCGTTCGAGGTGCGCGGATCGAGGAAGATGTGCGCGTTCGACGAACCCGAGGGCGCCGTGAAGCTCATGCTGACCTTCCACCAGTTGCCCACCTTGCTGGTCGACAGCGTCGAATTCCCGGTGCTCCACGAACCCGGCACGATCACGCCGTTGTTGGTGTTGAGCACGCCCGCGAATTCGGTCTGGTTGCCGTCGTCGGTCTGTACCGAGAAGGCCGGGAAGATGGTCCGGCCCGAGCTGGCCGGCAGGTAGTCCGTGAAGGTGTAGCTCTGGCCGCCCTGCACCTTGATCCACTGGTTGATCTGCGCGAACGGGCTGCCGCTGGCATTGCCGATCACCGCGGCATGGTTGGTCTGGCCGGAGATGTCGGTGCTCAGCCCGATCACCGAGCCGCCGCTGCCGGTCGACCAGGCCGAGGTATTGGCCAGCGCGAGCGGCTGCGTGAGCAGGTTGTCGGCCTGGCAGGCGGCGGCCGTGGTGTCGACGGCCGGGCCGTAAAAGCCCTGGATGCTGCCCTGGATCGCGTTGTCCGACTTGTCCGAGCTCATCTTCGTGACGATCGCGCCTTCGTAGAAGGTGATCGGCGCATCCGATTCGTCGCCGCCCTCGCCCAGCGACAGGCCGCCTTCCCAGCGGCCCAGCAGGCGATGGCCGGTGTCGTTGAAGAAGTCGACAGCCTCGGGCGGCACGCCGTCATAGACCGAGGTCAGCGTGGCTTGCGCCGAGTCGCCGCCCTTCACCGCGAAGCGGTTCGCCTGGCCTTGCGGCGAGTATTTCGCCAGCACGGTCACGAAGTCGGTGGTCAGCGGCTGCTTGGGGCCGTAGAGATAGACGCCCGCTTCCGCGTCGACGCCGGGCCAGTTCACGCCGGTGTTGTTGGCCGAATACGAGGGGCCGCCGTTCTTGTAGCCGGGGCCGTAGCCGAACACGGCCGCGTTGCCGCTGGCATAGGCGAGCCCGAACATCATGCCCTCGATCTGCCCCTTGCTGCCGTTGCCGTCCACCAGCACCGGGTCGCCCGGGATCGAGCCGCCCGAGGGCGGCACCGTGCCGTTGCCCTGGAAGCTGCCGCTGGAGTTGTCCTCCATGTTGCCGTAGGTGCCGCAGCACGACGAGGTCGCGCCGAACGGCAGGGCTGCGCCGGCCACCATGTATTCGGCGATTTCCGTGTCGCCGATCGACTGGTTCACGGTGCCGATGCGGTTGCGATACGACTGCCGCGCCTGGATGTCGAGCGCCACCGTGGTGCGCCCGCCCGGCAGCGACACCAGGCGGAGGGTCGCCGGGGCCTTGTCGCCGGCGAACGGCAGGTCGTTGCCGATGGTGATCGCCTGGTTGGTCGGCACGGGATTGTTCAGCAGGCTCGGGAAGTTGACCGAGGGACGGTGCACCTGCACCGTCAGCTTGCCGCCGCCGGGCAGCGGCAATTGCGCGAAGCCGCCGGTGACCGGCACGCTCTGGCCGGTGGCGTTGATGGTGAGCGTCTGGGCCTGGTTGTTCACCACGCTGAGGGTGGCGGCCACGTTGCCGTACTTGCCGGCCGATTGCAGCGGCGCGACCAGGTCGATCTGGTCGTAGATGGTGTCGACCACGCAGCCGCTGGCATCGCTGCCGCAGGCCCGCTTGAGCGCATCGAGGTTGGTGGTGCCGACCAGGTTCGCGGTCACGCCCGAATTGGCCGCGTAGGGAAAGATATTCGTCTCGGCGTTGCTGCTCAGGTTGAGCACGCGGAACAAGGGGCCCGTGTAGCCCTTGGTCAGCAGGCGCGTCACGCTGTGGGCCGCGGAACAGGCGGTGCCCGCCGAGGCCAGCGTATCGCAGGGCAAGGGCGTGGCCGCGGCAGCGGCCGCGCCGCCGGTGCTGGCCGACGCGCCGTTCTGCGCCTGGCTCTCGCCTTGCGAATTCTGCTTCAGGGACAGCGAGCTGCCGCCGTCCGAATCCCCATTGCAGGCGGCCAGCGCCATCGTCATCGCCGCCAGCGCGATGCTCAATTCACTCCGCTTCCACATAGCCCTATCCTCCGTCGATCCCAAATAGTAAGTTTTCCGAAGTATCTGTCACGCGATACCGTTGCAGAACCGCACAAGCCTTGCTGATGAAGCCATGCATCGATGCGGCGCCGCCCGACTCGCTGGGTGCGACGAGCCACGCGCGTCGATGACGATCCACACACGACTGCCGATCGCGGCAAGCCGGGGCCGCGATCGTCGAAGCAGAATCAAGAAGCGAAAAGAGACTGGAAAGCAGGTGGCACGAACGCGATGCCGGCCCTGCCCTTGCGCGCCGCACCGGAAAGCCCCCTCGCCGGCCGCGCGCCTGTCATGGATTGAACCGCCGCGACGCATGTTCGCGTCGCGACGATCGCTTGCCGCCTGTCGCGGCCCTTCATCTGGCTTGCCCGCCCGGCCGGCTCCGATCAGGGAACCCGTCGATCAGGCAATATTCATGAGCGATATTTGTTACTAATAATATTTCCTGCGAACCCGGATTTACGAGTCGGGACAATCCCCTAGGCTTGCCTGGAATGACCTTCGCTTGAGGCGGCGAACTCGCGGGGCGCGTTCGAGGGCAATGACAGGTCGGTCCGATTGCTTGATTGGCGCGGGAAAAACGAGGACGCCGGATATTTCGGCGCCCTCGCGTGCAGCGGCTACGATCGAGGCTGGCTCGAGCCGATCGGCATCGATGCGGCGGGCTGCGCAAGACCGAATCGCATCGACGGCGGGGCACGTTTATGACTAATAATATTAATTTCCCAAGGCTCGCTTACTGCCGAGCAACGTGCTGTTGCGGGTCGAGACAGACAGCGTGTCGGTAATCGGCATCCTGTCTTGCAGGCCCGTGAGCAAGGAATCGCGACCTTGCTCGTGGTCTTCGCCGCGAATCGCGCGGATTGCCAACCCCGGGTTGCGAAACGTCACGAGGCGCAACGATAATCGTCGGGCATGAGCGGGCGGCCCCCGCATCGATCACGCCACAGGAAGGAGAGCATGCAGACCACGGTACTGTCCGATTGGCAGCAATTCATGGCGCTGGCGACGGAACTCGACGGCTGGGCCTTTCGCGGCCAGCAGAACGCCGACTGGCGCCTCGAGAGCTCGCTGTCGCGCTACCTGCGCGACTACGTCCCCGACCGCCGGCAATGGCCTTCGCGCGAGGAGCGCGCGATCCGCGTGTTCCGGCGCAAGGCCCACAACTTCCTGCCCCACCCCGAAACGCTCGACGACGACCTGCGCTGCCTCGCCCTGATGCAGCACCACGGCGCGCCCACGCGGCTGCTCGACTTCACCAAGAGCCCTTTCGTGGCGGCCTTCTTCGCGCTGGAGCGCGCCACCGGCGACGCGGCGATCTTCGCGCTCAACACGCCGGCGCTCTGGAACAACCGGGCCGTGCCGAAGCCGCGCCCGGGCCTGTCGCGCGACGTGATCGATCCGCGCGTGGGCGACAACCTGCAGAAATACTTCCTGTCCAATACCAACGAGATCCTCTGGTCCGGCGAGCCCAGCGCGATGGACGAGCGGCTGGTGTCGCAGTCGGGCACCTTCGTGCTGCCGGGCGTGATCGACAAGCCGCTGCAGGCGATCCTCGACGGCTACGACAGCGACGAGGAACTGCTGCACAAGCTGGTGCTGCCCGGCGCGCTGCGCGTGGACGCGATGAAGTGGCTGTACCGCATGAACATCACCAATGCCTCGCTGTTCCAGGGGCTCGACGGCCTGGCCCGCTCGATCGCGCTGGAACTGGAAATCGTCTGGTCGGGTCTGACGCAGAACCTCTGAGGCGGATATCCCATGAATTCAAGCGCTCCCCGTATTGCCGTGATCGGCGCCGGCGTGATCGGCCTGTCGGTGGCACGTTCGCTGGCCCGGCTCGGCGCCCAGGTGTCGATCCTCGAGCAGTCGCGCCTGGGCTCGGGCACCAGCAGCACGACCTTCGCCTGGATCAATTCGAACGGCAAGCAACCCGAGAGCTACCACGCGCTCAACTGCGCCGGCATGGCCGAGCATGTCGCCTTGCAGGACGGCGGCGCCGGCGAGGCGCGCTGGCTGGACGTGTGCGGCACCTACGAGTGGGCGATCGACGCGGCCAGGCAGGCGCAGCTCGATGCGCGCGCAACGGCCCTGAAGGCGCTCGGTTATGCCGTCGAGAACGTGTCGCGTGCAAGCTTGCAGCAGCGCATCCCCGAACTGCGCATCGACGCGCGCAGCGGCACGATCCGGTATTTCGCCGAGGAAGCGCTGGTCTCGCCGTCGATCCTGATGGCGCGGCTGTGGGCCGAGGCGCGCAGCCACGGCGCGGTGCTGCGCGAGTCTGTCTCGGTGGTCGATATCGCCGAGACGCCGCAGGGCGTGACGCTCGACCTGTCGACGGGGGAACGCTGGCAAGGCGATTACTGCGTGCTCGCCACCGGCCGCTGGACGCCCGAGTTGATGCCGGCGCTCGGCGTGTCGCTGGCCATGCTCGATGCCAACCGGCCCGACAAGCGCGCCTGCGGTTTCCTGGCCTCGACCGATCCGCAATTCGTGCAGTTGCGCGCCAACCTGATCGGCCCGGAGCTGAACGTGCGGCCCGACGGCGGCGGCCGCCTGCTGCTGCAGGCGACCGATCTGGACGATCGCGCCGATCCCGTCCACCAGGCCGCCGTCGACGGCTACGTCGGGCGCGAGATGCTGACGCGCCTGCGCCGCCTGTTCGCCAATACCGGGCATGCGCGCATCGAGCGCCTGTCGGTCGGCCAGCGCTCGCGGCCGGCCGACGGCCTGCCCGCGGTGGGTTTCGTCACCGCGCGGCAGCGCGCCTACGTGGTCGCCACGCACAGCGGCATGACGCTCGGCCCGCTGCTGGGGCGCCTGGTGGCCGAGGAGCTGGTCCACCAGCGTCGCGACGGCCTGCTCGCCGACTATTCGCCGGCGCGGCTGATCGATCGCGATCCCAGGGATTTCTCGCCGATCGCGAGCATCCATTTTCCCGCCGAGCAATAGACGCTCGCGGGCCTTGCCGGCGCCTGCCGCCGGCAAGGACAGGGCCAGGTCCGGAACCCCCGGCCGCTGCGGCTACAATTGGCGTTTGCCGCCCGCCCGCGGGCGGCCAAGACCCGAAGGCCGCCTCCGAGACCATGAGTTCAAACAACAAGGATTTCCCGCCCGAGCCGGGCACCCTCGCGCCGGGCGCGCCTGTGCGCATGGCCGACGTCGCGCGCCTGGCCGGCGTGTCGAAGATGTCGGTGTCGCGCGTGCTGACCGGCCAGCACGTCAGCGACGCGACGCGCGAGGCCGTGATGGACGCGGTGCGCAAGACCGGCTACGTGGCCGACGCGGTGGCGGGCGCGCTGTCCTCGGGCCGCAACAACGTGATCGCGGTGATCGTGCCCTCGCTGTCGAGCTCGAACTTCGCCGACACGGTGCGCGGCATCAACGACGTGGTCGAGACGCGCAACCTGCGCCTGCTGCTGGCCAATACCGACTACATGGTGGACCGCGAGGAATCGCTGATCCGCTCGCTGCTGAGCCACCAGCCGCGCGGCATCGTGCTCACCGGCGGCCATCACACGAGCAAGGCGCGCGCCATGCTCAAGCAGGCGGGCATCCCGGTGATCGAGACCTGGGAGCTGCCGGACAAGCCGATCGATCGCGTGGTGGGCTTCTCGAACGAGGACGCGGCGGGCGCGATGGTCCGCCATCTCTACGGGCGCGGCTATCGACGGATCGGCTTCATCGGCGGCACCACGCACCTGGACCGGCGCGGCATCGCGCGGCGCAACGGCTATCTGGCGGCGGTCGAGGCAGCGGGCCACGCGCCGCGCGAAATCACGCGCGAGGTCAAGCACGACGAATCCGGCACCGACATGGCGCACGGCAAGGCGATGGAAAACGCCAGCGCCGCGCTGAGCCGGCTGCTGGCCGAATGGCCCGATACCGACGCGGTGATGTGCACCAGCGACATCCACGCCTTCGGCGTGATCATGGCCTGCCACCGGCTCGGGCTGAAGGTGCCGGACGACATCGCGGTGGCCGGCTTCGGCGACTTCGAGGTGGCGCGCCATTGTTATCCGACCATCACCACCGTCTCGGTCGACGCCTACGGGATCGGCCATTCCACCGGCCTGTCGATGCTGGCCGCGATCGACGGCTCGGAGCGGCCCAACGCCTCGCGCCGCGAGATCGCCTCGGCGCGCGCCGAGCGCACGCTGCACGAGGCGCCGCCGCTGATCCGGATTCCTTACGAGATCGTGGCGCGCGAAAGCGCTTGATGCCCAAGCGCAGATAAAAAACCGACGCGCCGTGTCGGTTTTTTTGTGCCGCGAAATCGCGCTCTCGCGCTCAGCTCGCCCGGCGCAGATGTGCGGTGAACTCGGTGACCAACGGCTGGCCGGCCAGGTAGGCCTCCAGGTTGGCGCGCAGCAGCTGGGCCATCGCCGCGCGCGTCTCGATCGTGGCGCTGGCGCGATGCGGCTGCAGCACCACGTTGGGCAGCGCCAGCAGGCGCCGGTCGATCGCCGGCTCGTTCCAGAACACGTCGAGCGCGGCGCCGCGCAGCCGGCCGTCGGCGAGGTAGTCGATCAGCACCGGCTCGTCGATGATGCTGCCGCGCGCGATATTGATCAGGAATCCGTTCGGCCCCAGCGCGTCGAACACCTCGCGGCCGATCGCGCCGCGCGGGATCTGGTCGGCCGCCGCGCACACCATCAGGTAGTCGGAATCGGCCGCCAGCGCCGCCGCGCTGTCGTGATAGGCATAGGGCACGTCGTCGAAGCGGAAGCGGTCGTGATAGCCGATGCGCATCTCGAAGGCCGCCGCGCGCCGCGCCACCGCGCGCCCCACCCGGCCCAGGCCGATGATGCCGAGCCGCTTGCCGTACATCCGCGAGGTCAGCGCGAAATGCTCGCGCCCCCACTCGCCGGCCCGCACCCGCGCATCGTTGCGGGATATCTCACGCGCCACCGACAGCATCAGCGCCAGGCCCATGTCGGCCACGTCCTCGGTCAGCACGTCGGGCGTATTCGTCACACGGATGCCCTTGGCCGCGGCATGCGCCAGATCGATCGCGTCGACCCCCACGCCGTACGAGATGATGATCTCCAGCCTCGGCAGCGCGTCGATCAGGGCCGCGTCGGCGCCCGACTCGCCATTGGTGGCCAGCACCCTCACGCGCGGCGCCAGCTCGGCCAGCAGCGCCGCGCGATCCGGCGCCTCGGCCAGCACATGCAGCGTGTAGCGCTCGGCCAGCACGATCATGTCGGCCTCGGGATATCGGGTAACAACCAATAACGCTTCCTTGGACATCCGCATCTCCTTCATGTTAGATTTTGCACCACTTGGTTACCGATAACCAAGTGTAGCCGAAGCCACTCGTTCCAGGCCACAGGGTTTTGCCGGACCGATGCGATAAGGTCTGTCGCCACGCAGTGGACGGACCGGTTTCGGCACTACCGGACGCGCGCCGCGGGATCGGCGGGCGACGACAAGAAAGCCGGAACATGGAGACAGCAGAGATGACGATCAACCGCGACGCGATCACGCCCGTGACGCCGTCCCCGGCCACCGCCACGCGGCCGGATTCCCCCGATGCGACCGGCACGGGGCCGGTTTCCGCGCGCCAGTTGCGCCGCGCGATCCTGACCAGCGCGGTGGGCAGCGCGCTCGAGTATTACGATTTCGCGATCTTCGGCCTGGCCACCGCGCTGATCTTCAGCCGCGTGTTCTTCTCCTCGTTCGACGCGCATGCGGGCCTCCTGGCCAGCTTCGCGACCTACGGCGTGGGCTTCCTGGCGCGCCCGCTGGGCGGCCTGTTCTTCGGCTCGCTGGGCGATCGCAAGGGCCGCAAGTTCGTACTGCTGATGACGATCGCGATCATGGGCGTGTCCACCACCCTGGTGGGCCTGCTGCCGGCCGGCCCGCTGGGCGCGGTGGGCCTGATCGTGCTGCGGCTGATCCAGGGTTTCGGCGCCGGCGCCGAGCAGGCCGGCGCCTCGACCCTGATGGCCGAGGTCGCGCCGCTGCCGCGCCGCGGCTACTTCGCGGCCCTGCCCTTCGTCGGCATCTTCGCCGGCTTCGGCATCGCCACCGCCACCTTCAGCCTGCTGCAGCACCTGATGGACAACGCCACCCTCCTCGCCTGGGGCTGGCGCCTGCCGTTCCTGGCCAGCGTGATCCTGATCGCCGTGGCGGTATGGATCCGCCTGCGGCTGCGCGAGAGCCCGGCCTTCGCCGCGCTGGAGAGCGGCCACCAGGTGGCGCGCTCGCCGATGCGCGCGGTGCTCCGGCAAGCCCGGCGCCCGGTCGCGGCGGCGGTGCTGATGCGCCTGGCTGAACAAGGCGGCTCGACCATCTACACCACCATCGTGATCGCCTTCCTGGGCGGCACGGTGGCCACCCGCCTGGGCCTGCCGGCCGCGCAACTGGCGCGCATCGGCACCTCCTGCGCGATGATCGCCACGCTCGCCAGCGTAATCACCACGCCGCTGTTCGGCGCGCTGTCGGACCGCTTCGGACGCAAGACCATCTATCGGGCCGGCGCGATCTTCATGCTGCTGTGGTCGGTGCCCGCGTGGTGGATGGTCAGCACCGGCGAGCCGGTGTGGGTGGCCGTCGCGATGTTCGGCGGCCTGGCGATCGGCGCCAACAGCATGCTCGGCGCGCAATGCGCGCACTTCGCCGAGCTGTTCGGCAACCGCTACCGTTATTCCGGCGTGGCGCTGTCGCGCGAGATCGGCGCGGTGCTCTCGGGCGGTCTCGCGCCGATCCTCGGCATCTACCTGATCGGTCTGGCGGGCGGCGCGTTCTGGGTGATGGGCCTCTACACCGCCGTGCTGTCGGCGCTGACCCTGGTGGGCGTGGCGATGTCGACCGAAACGCGCGGGCGCGACCTGACCGACCTCGACGACGCGATCCATTGAACGCATTCCGGCCGACCCGCCCTCGCGCGCGGCCCGGCCGCCAACCTCAAGCAAGGAGTCACGGATGAATTCCAAGGTAGCCCTGGTCACCGGCGCCAGCTCGGGCATCGGCCGCAGCGTCGCGCTCGGCCTGCTGCAGGCCGGATATCGCGTCGCGCTGGCCGCGCGCAAGCTCGACGCGCTCGAGCAGGTGGCGGCCGAATCGGGTGCCGGCGAGCGCGCGCTGCCGATCAGTTGCGACGTGGGCGACGAGGCCGCCGTGCAGCGCCTGTTCGACGCCATCGAATCGCACTGGGGGCGCCTGGACCTGCTGTTCAACAACGCCGGCGTGTTCACCCCGCAATGCTCGCTGGAGGACCTGGCGGTGGCACAGTGGAAGCAGGCGGTCGACATCAACCTGACGGGCGCCTTCCTGTGCCTGCAGGGCGCGTTCCGCCTGATGAAGCGGCAGCAGCCGCAGGGCGGGCGCATCATCAACAACGGCTCGATCTCGGCGCACGCGCCGCGCCCGCAGGCGGTCGCCTACACGGCCACCAAGCACGCCATCACGGGGCTCACCAAGGCCGCCTCGCTGGACGGGCGAGCCTACGGGATCGCCTGCGGGCAGATCGACATCGGCAACGTGGTCAGCGACATGAGCGAGCTGATGGCGCAGGGCACGCTGCAGGCCGACGGCTCGATGAAGGTGGAACCGCGCATGAGCATGGACAACGTGGTGCGCGCGGTGCTCTACATGGACAGCCTGCCGCTCGACGCGAACGTGCTGTCGATGACGGTGATGGCCAGCCACATGCCCTTCGTGGGACGCGGCTGATGCGGCGGCCTTCGCCCCCCACCGCCGCCGCCCGCCGACAGGAGCCGCCATCATGCTGACGCGCTGCGCGTATTTCAGCGGCCGCATCAAGCCCGGCTGCGAGGCCCGCTTCTACGACCATGTCGAGAACCGGCTGGTGCCGCTCTGGACGCGCTTTCCCGGCGCGCACGACGTGCGCGTGCTGCGCCAGCAGCACAGCGACGTGGGCGAGCCGGCCTTCCCGCTGGTGATCACGATGCGTTTCGAGGACCAGGCCGCGATCGACGCGGCGCTGGCCTCGCCCGCGCGGCGGGAGAGCCAGGTCGAGTCGCGCGCGCTGATCGGCATGTTCGACGGCGTGGTGTTCCATACGGTGTTCGAGGAAACCATCTGAGACGGCGCTTTGCGGGCCCCGCCCGCAAAGCGGTTGCGCTGCGCGCGGGGCCTCGCTATCGTGACAGGCTTTGCCGCCGCGCCCGCCCCCGCCGTGAACGATTCCTCGTCCTCCCTTCCCTTCCGAGACGCGCTGCTGGCGATGCTCGGCATCGGCCTGGTCAACATGCTGGTCGCGCTCGACCAGACCGTGGTCAGCACCGCACTGCCCTCGATCGTCGCCGACCTGCACGGCTTCGAGTACTACGCCTGGATCGCCAGCGCCTACCTGCTGGCCTCGGTGGTGACGGTGCCGATCTTCGGGCGGCTGGGCGACTATTTCGGGCGCAAGCGCTTCGTGGTGGCGGCGGTGATCGTCTTCACGCTGGCCTCGGTGCTGTGCGCGGCGTCCACCGACATGCGCATGCTGGCGGTGGCACGCGCTCTGCAGGGGGTGGGCGGCGGCATGATGGTGGGCACCGCCTTCGCCTCGATCCCCGACCTGTTCCCCGATCCGCGCGAACGCGTGCGCTGGCAGGTGGTGATGGCGGCCACCTACGGCATCGGTACGGCCGCCGGCCCCTCGCTGGGCGGCTGGCTGAGCCAGCACTGGGGCTGGCGCTCGACCTTCCTGATCAACCTGCCGGTGGGGGCGCTGGCGCTCTACTATATCTGGCGGCACCTGCCGCATTTCGTGCGCCCGCGCGAGGGCAAGGTGCGCATCGACTACGCCGGCGCGCTGTTCGTCGGCCTGATGCTGGGCTGCCTGCAGTTCCTGATCGAGGCGCTGCCGGCGCGCGGCATCGGCACCGGCACGCTGACGCTGGCCGCGGTGGTGGCAGCCGCCTTCGTGGCCTTCCTGGCCTGCGAGCGGCGCGCCACCCACCCGATCGTGCCGCTCGACCTGTTCCGCGACGCGCAACTGGTCACGCTGTTCCTGCTCTCCACGCTGGCCGGCTTCGTGATGTTCTCGCTGATCTTCTTCGCGCCGCTGCTGCTGCAGGGCGGCTTCGGCCTCGAGCCCGAGGCGGCCGGCCTGCTGGCCACGCCGATCGCTGCCTGCATCGCCCTGGGCAGCCTGATCAACATTCGCATCGTGACGCGCCTGAAGCGGCCCACCCTGATCCTCTCGGTCGGCTTCGGCCTGCTGGCGGCCGCCTCGGCCTCGCTGTCGCTGACCGGGCCCGGCACCTCGCACTGGATCCTGGAAGTGGCGATGGCGGCGGTCGGCATCGGCCTGGGCTTCATCCTCAACAACCTCAACATCTTCGCGCAGGAGATCGCCGGGCGCGAACGCTTCGGTATCACCACCGCGCTGCTGCAGTCGACGCGCATGGTGGGCGGCATGCTCGGCACCAGCGTGCTGGCCACCATCGTCCAGCATCACTACGCGGGCGGCGTGGCCGAGTCGATCAGCGTGCTGGGCGCGAGCGTCTCGGCGCAATGGCTGCCTCAACTGGCCGACCCGCGCGTGCTGGTCGATCCCGGCGTGGCCGGGACGCTGCTGGGCCGCCTGCACGCGGCCGGGCTGGACGGCGCCGCGCTGCTGGAGGCGGCGCGCCGGGTGATGGTGCAGTCGATCCACATCGGCATCGCCCTGGCCGGCTGCGCGGCCGTGGCCGCCGCCTGGCTGGTGCGCCGCATCGCCCATATCCGCTTCAGCAAGCCGCCCTCGGCGGCCAGCAGCGCGAGCGCGGAATAAGGCGGCTCGCGCCGCCTGCTCGGGCTGCGCGGCGAGCTTCTGGGTGCACCGCGGGGCGGGCCCGGCGGGCATCGATGCGGGCCGCGTGACGCGCCTCGATGTCCGTCGACACGCTCGGCGCGGCCGGTTCGAACGGGACCCGGCAGCGCCGAATTCGATAGCCGATGCCGTCTCGAGCCGCGGCGCCTCAAGGCGCGGCCTGCGCCGCCAGCTCGAACGGAAACTCGGCGTGGCCGAATTCGATGCCGCGCGTGTTGCGCATCGGCGGGCGATGGAAGGCGGCCAGTTGCGCGCGTTGCGCCGGCGTGCCGATGTCCAGGCGCGCCAGCACCTCGCAGACCACCATCGCCAGCACCCCGACATGGCCGTCCTCGATCTTGACGGCCAGCCCGATCGCGCCGGAAGCGCCGAGCCGACGGGTATCCTCGCCGGCGCGGATGCCGACGCCGTAGCAGGCATCGGCGCCGAGCTTGCCGACCAGCCGCCCCTCGAAGGCCGTCATCAGGCGCGTGCAGAAGCGCCCTTCCCCCGCCACCAATTCGGGATGACTCGTCATCGCGTGATAGAGGCGCGCCAACGCGGCCACGCGCGGCGTGCACGCGGCCCCGGCGGCGCTCGCGGCATCGAGCCGGTCGGCCGCGTCGGCCAGCTTCATGTACAGACGCGCCAGCCGGTCCAGCGGGAACGCCGGCGTCGGCAGGTTGCAGCCGTCGATGCCCCATTCGACCGCCGCGTCGGGCAGGTCGCAAACCTCGGCCATCACTTGCTTGACGCGTTGCTGGATCGGATGCGCCTCGAGGTGGTAATCGGCCAGCGCCGCGCCGATCGCCCTCGCGCCGGCCAACATCCCGGCGTGCTTGCCCGAGCAGTTGCTGCACACCGCGCTCGGCTCGATGCCGCGGCGGATCCAGTCGCGCCAGACCGCATCCGACAAGGGCGCATGCGGCCCGCAGCGCAGATCGTCCTCGCTCGCGCCGAGCCTGGCCAGCATCGCCCGCGCCCGCTCGACATGGCGCGCCTCGCTGCTGTGCGAGGCGCACATCAGGGCGAGATCGGCCGAATCGAAACCGAAGCGCTCGAGCGCACCGGTCTCGACCACCGCCAGCGCCTGCGCCGGCTTGGCGGCCGAGCGCGCCAGCGTGAAGCGCGAGGCGTCGCCGAAGCCGGCCAGCAAGCGCCCCGTCTCGTCGACCACCGCGATATGCGCGCGATGCGCGTTCTCCAGCGAAGGGCCGCGCCAGGTGGTGACGGCCACCGCGTCGCGGCTGGCCTGGATCGTGTCTTGCGTCGTCATGCTGCGCGTCTCCTCCGCGGGTGTTCGTGGTGGTGGCTGCCGGCGTTCGGCGAGCGTAATCGCGCAGTGTAGCCAGCCGAAATCGACAGGGACAGAGCCCGCTGGAGAAACCTCCGGGCCATTCCGATCTGCGCGCGCCGGTCGGACTGAAATAGAATCGTAAGCCTCCCCATCCACGAGGGCCGCCCGATGAGCTCGCCATCCGCCGCGCAATCCGCGCAATCCGCGCCTGCCGGCGCCGCACCCGAACCCGCTCCCGCGCCCGCGCCCGACGCGCCCTGCATCTTCGTGGTGAACGCCGGCTCGGGCCGCCGGCGCGAACTCGACACCCTGGCCGCCCAGCTCGACGCCGCGTTTTCCCGCGCGGGCCGCCATTACGAACTGGTGACCGTCACCGAACCGTCACGGCTGGAAGCCAGCGTGGCGCAGGCCGCCGAGCGCGCTCGCCACGGCGTGCTGGTCGGCGTGGGCGGCGACGGCACGCTGCGCACCGTGGCGCGCGCCGCCTACGACGCCGGCTGCGTGTTCGGCGTGCTGCCACGCGGCACCTTCAACTACTTCAGCCGCGACCACGGCATCCCCGCCGACACCGAGCAGGCCATCGAACTGCTGCTGAGCGCGCGCGTGCATCCGGTGCAGGTCGGCTTCGTCAACGACGCGCTGTTCCTGGTCAATGCCAGCCTGGGGCTCTACCCGCGCCTGCTCGAGCAGCGCGAGGCCTACAAGCAACAGTTCGGCCGCAGCCGGCTGGTCGCGCTCGGCTCGGCGATCGCCACCCTGCTGCGCCCGCATCGGCTGCTGCACCTGCATGTCGAGCACGAGGGCACCACCCGCGAGCTGCGCACCACCACGCTGTTCGTCGCCAACAACCGGCTGCAACTGGAACAGGTGGGCGCGGCCGAGGCGCCGCTGCTCGCGCAGGGCATGCTGGTGGCGATGGCGCCGCTCGCGCATGGCCGGCTCGCCCAGGTCCTGCTGTCGCTGCGCGGCGCGTTCAGCCGGATGCGCGACGCCGACGACGTGATCGGCTTCGGCTTCGAGCGCTTCACGCTCACGCGCCGCTCGGCCCGGCGCCGGCCACGCCCGGTGAAGGTCGCCACCGACGGCGAGATCCTGCGGCTGCAATTGCCGCTGGTGTTCCGCGTCGGCGAGCGCCCCTTGCGGCTGCTCAAGCCCGAGGCCGAGCAGGCCGAGCGCAATCGCCAATGAGCCGGCTGCTGCAGATTTCCGATCCGCATTTCGGCGACGAACGACAGGAAGCCGTCGATGCGCTGGTGCGCCTGATCGAACAGACGCGGCCCGAGCTGGTGGTGATCTCGGGCGATCTCACGCAGCGCGCGCGACGGCGTCAGTTCGAGGCGGCCCGCGCCTTCGTGGCGCGGCTCGGCGCGCAGCCGGTGCTCGCGATCCCCGGCAATCACGACCTGCCGCTGTTCGACCTGATCGCGCGCTGGCGGCAGCCTTACGCGAACTACCGGCGCGCCTTCGGCGAGGAACTCGAGCCCGTGTTCGACACGCCGGCGCTGCTGGCGATCGGCGTGAACACCACGCGGCCGGCGCGCCACACGGCGGGCGAGATCTCGGCCGAACAGGTGGCGCGCGTGGCGCGACGGCTCGCGCTGGCGAGCCCCGCGCAACTGCGCGTGGTGGTGGTGCACCAGCCGATCGTCGCGATCGGGCCCGCGAACCGGCACGACCGGCTGCATGGCGGCGAGGTCGCCCTGCGCAGTTGGGCGGCGGCCGGCGCGGACCTGGTGCTGGGCGGGCACACGCATCGCGCCGGCGCCTGGCGGGTCACGCCGCGCGACGACGAAGCGGGCCGCGACGGCGCCGTCGAGCGGCCGGTGTTCATGGTCCAGGGCGGCACGGCCGTGTCGCGCCGCCTGCGCGCCGGCACGCCGAATTCGGTCAACCTGATCGACTACGCGGGCGACTCCCTCGGCCCGCGCCGCGCCGCCGTCACGCGCTGCGACTACGACGACGAAAGCCGGTGTTTCATCGCGCAAGCCGCGCAGCATCTCGATCTCGCCCCCGCCACGCCCTTCCTGTTGGCCTGAAACGCCCCGATCCGCGCTCGTCGGGGGCGCCTTCGGATTTCCCTTTAAATTTTATAGACGATCGGTCTAAAATCCGCCGCATGTCCTCGATCTCCGCCAGGCCGCGCCGCGGCCGTCCCCCGAAGAACCCCGCCGCGCATGCCGACACGCGCGGCGTGCTGCTGCGCGCCGGCATGGAATTGCTGACCGAGCAGGGTTTCGCCGCCACCGGCCTGGACGCCGTGCTCAAGCGCGTCGGCATCCCGAAGGGCTCCTTCTATCACTACTTCGAGAGCAAGGACGCCTTCGGCCGCGAGCTGATGGACGCCTACGACCGCTACTTCATCGCCAAGCTCGATCGCTGGCTGCTCGACGACAGCCAGCCCGCGCTGGCGCGGCTTGCCGCCTTCGTCGAGGACGCCAAGGCCGGCATGGCGCGCCACGATTTCACGCGCGGCTGCCTGGTCGGCAATCTCGGCCTGGAGGCGGGCGCGCTGCCCGAAGGCTTCCGAGAGCGGCTCGCGGCGATCTTCACGGGCTGGCAGGCGCGCGTCGCGAATTGCCTGCGCGCGGCCCGGCAGGAACGGACGCTCGCGGCCGATGCCGATCTCGAGCGCCTGGCGGCCTTCTTCTGGATCGGCTGGGAAGGCGCGGTGCTGCGCGCCCGGCTGCTGCGCGACGGCGCGCCGCTCGACACCTTCTTCGACGGCTTCCTCGCCGGCCTGCCTCGCGCGCGGCCGGCGACGGGCCGTACCCGTCCGCCCGCGGACCGACTTCCCCCGGAGTGATGCATGACGTTCCACTGCCTCCTGATCGACCAGGACGAAAGCGGCAAGAGCCGCACGCGCCTCGACACGCTCGACGACAGCCGCCTGCCCGAAGGCAACGTGCTGGTCGAGGTCGAATACAGCACGCTGAACTACAAGGACGGCCTCGCGATCACGGGCAGGAGCCCCGTGGTGCGGCGCTTCCCGATGGTGCCGGGCATCGATTTCGCCGGCACCGTGGCGCAAAGCTCGCATCCCGCCTATCGCGCCGGCGACGCGGTGCTGCTGAACGGCTGGGGCGTGGGCGAGCAGCATTGGGGCGGCCTCGCGCAGCGCGCGCGCGTGAACGGCGACTGGCTGATCCCGATGCCCGCGGGGCTCACGGCGCGGCAGGCGATGGCCGCCGGCACCGCCGGCTACACGGCGATGCTGTGCATCCTGGCGCTGGAGCGGCACGGGATCGCCCCGTCGCGCGGCGAGATGCTGGTGACGGGCGCGAGCGGCGGCGTGGGCAGTTTCGCGATCGCGCTGCTGGCGCGGCGCGGTTATCGCGTGGTCGCCTCGACCGGCAAGACCGGGGAAGCCGATTACCTGCGCGCGCTCGGCGCGGCCGAGGTGATCGATCGCGCGACGCTGTCCGAGCCCGGCAAGCCGCTGCAGAAGGAACGCTGGGCCGCGGCGGTGGATTCGGTGGGCGGCGTGACGCTGGCCAATGTCTGCGCCTCGCTGCGCGCCGACGGCGCGGTGGCCGCCTGCGGGTTGGCGCAGGACATGGCGCTGCCGGCCACGGTCGCGCCCTTCATCCTGCGCGGCGTGAGCCTGCTGGGCATCAACAGCGTGACGCGGCCGAAGGCCGAGCGCGAGGCCGCCTGGCGCGCGCTGGCCGATACGCTCGATCTCGCCCAGCTCGACACCATCACGCGCGAGATCGGCCTGGCCGAAGCCATCGAGGCCGGCGCGGCGCTGCTGGCCGGCAAGGTGCGCGGCCGGCTGGTGGTCGACGTCAATCGTTGAGGGGGGTGCCGGCGAGCGGGCCGGCAGCAAGGGGAGCGGCGGGCGCGGCGGCAACGGCAAGACGCATGCGCGCATTGCGCAGGCTCACGCCGCGCACGCTGACGCATTGCTCCCGCTCCACCGCGAAGCCGAAGCGTTCGAAGAAGGCCCGCGCGCGCAGGCTGACGTCGGCGACGACGCAGTCGATGCCCTGCTCGCGCGCGATGCCGAGCAGGTGCCGCATCAGCGCGGCGCCGATGCCCTGACGGGCCGCGTCGGCCGCCACGTAGAAATGATCGAGATAACCGCTGGGCTGCAGGTCGGCATAGGCCACCAGCCGGGCCTCGATCTCGACCGCCCAGGGCTGGTTCGCGCCGACCCGCCGGCGCCAGGCTTCACACCAGGCCGCGTCGGCCGCGAGCGGCGCCCAGGCGTCGATCTGCGCCGGCGTGTAGTCGCGCGAGGCCAGGCCGCGCACCGACGACTGGAAGATCGCCAGCAGCGCGGGCGCCTCGCCCGGCGCGGCGCGACGGATCCGCATCGCGCCCGCCCTGGACCCGCGCCGCTCGTTGCTTTCCTCCGCCCCGCGCGTGCCGTCCATCCTGCTCACTTGGCCGGCTGCGGCCCGCCATTGGCCGTCAACTGCTCATAGACCTCGTGCGACAGGTCGAGCAGCGCCTGGCGGTCCATCCCGCCCGAGACGGCATAGCCGAAGCGGCCGTCGATCCAGTAGAACACGTTGACCGGGCCGCTCTGGTAGAGCTTGAAGGCCGTCACGTCCGAGCTCAGCTTGCGGTGCGAGATGTTCAGCGTGATCCGCTCGCCCAGCGCGTTGTGATACATGAACTGCGCGATCGGACCGTCGTCGCCGGGCAGCAGGCGCCCGCCCATCAGCTCGTAGCCGGCGCGAGTCAGCACCGGCGGGCGCACGTCGGTGCCGAGCCGGCTCGACAACCACTGCACCAGTTCCTGCTCGCGATCGGCGCCCACCTCCACCGGCCGCGTGATCATCGGCGCATAGGTGACATAGGCGATCGCCGATTGCCGCGCCAGCGCCTCGCCGCTGTAGGAAGCGTGAATGATCGAGCCGCCGCCCTCGCCGCCCAGCACGCCGCGCCCGACCGGGCTCAGCACCCCGCCCGCGCCGATCCCGATGCCGAGCACCAGCGCCGCGGCCAGGCCGGCGAAACGCTTCCAGTTGGCGGCGGGACGCGCCGCGCCCGGCACCGCCGAAACGGCCGGCGCGGCGGCAACGCCCGCACCGGGCGCCGGGCCGCCCGCCTCGCCCTGCCGCGCCTCGGGCGCGAAATCCTCGGGCGGCAGCAGTCGTGCCGGCAGCGGCTCGTCGAGCACGCGGTCGTAGCGCTCGTGCAGCAGGGTGTTGATCGAGAAGTAGTCGCCGATGCGATCGGCGAGCGCGTGATCGGTCTCGAGCAGGCGCTCGATATGGGCGCGGCGCGCCTCGTCGAGCGTGCCGTCCACGTAGGCATGCAGTTCCGATTCGGTGATCGGCGTGGCTTGGTCGTTCATCGCACCACCTTCAGGTTTGCGCTGGGTTGGGTTCCGGACATCAGCGCGCGCAGGCGCTCGCGGCCGCGCGAGAGCCGCGACATCACGGTGCCGACGGGAATGCCGAGCGCCAGCGCCACCTCGGCATAGCTGAGCTCCTCGAGCCCGACCAGCAGCACCACCTGGCGCTGGTCCAGCGGCAGGCGCTGCAGCGCGTAGTCGAGGTCGCGCACCTCCAGCGAGCGCGTGGCGCCGCTCGACACGGCCAGCGCGGCCTCGGGCAGCGCCTCGTCGTCGTCCATCGACACATGCTCGGCACGCGCGCCGGGCCGCCGGGCCTGGTTCGCGAACACGTTGTGCATGATCGTGAAGAGCCAGGCGCGCAGGTCGGTGCCGGCCTGGAACTGCTCGGTGTGGCGCAGCGCGCGCTCGAGCGTGTCCTGCACCAGGTCGTCGGCGAGTTCCCGGTTGTGGATCAGCGCGCGCGCATAGCGGCGCAGGCGCGGGACATGGTCGATCAGTTCGTCTCGGATGGTCATGGCTGGGTCGGCCCGATGGCGGACGGCAAGGATGATAGGCGGCGCATTCAGTCGCCGGCCAGCAGGTCGGCGGCGCGCATCAGGCCGCGCGTGCCTGCGTCACCGGCGATCACGATATGTTGCCCGGCGCGCGATGTCCACTCCAGCAGGCGCACCCCGCCGATCCGGCGAGCCTGCCAGTGGCCGCCGCCCTCGGGCGTGCCGTGCGCGACCAGCACGGCCGGCTCGCCCGCCGCGTTGCGATAGACGTAGGCGTTGGCGCTCGCGAAGGGCCAGATGTCCAGACGGCGCGCGCCGGCCAGGTGGAAGCCGACCGCGCCGAGATCCGGCGCCGCGTCGCGCGGCGCGGGCCGCGAGGCGAGCAGCAGGGACGAGCCGGCCAGCGCGCCGGCGGCGAGGCTGGCGGCCGCTGGCCGTTGCGGATTGGCCGGACGAGCCGGGGCTTGGCTCGCGGCCGGCGTCGAGGCATTGGCGGCCCCGCCGGCGGGCGCCGCGGCGGACGACGGCGCGGCGCGCCCCATTGCCGGGTCGATGCCCGGCAAGGCCAGCAGCATCGCGTAGGCGGCCGTGTCGAGCCGGTGATCCGGCACCCGCCACAGCCGCGGCAGGACCGCCGCGGCCAGCAGGGCAAATAGCGCGGCGGCGGCCAGCCGGTAGCCGAAGCGCGAGGCACGGCGGCGGCTTGCCGGCACGGCCGCGAGTGCCGGTGCCGATTGCGCTGGAGGCACCGACAAAGCCGCCGGCGCCGCGCTCAGCGCCAGGACGGCGGCGGCGAGGCCGTCGTCCGGAAAATGGTTGCGCAACTGCGCGTTGACCCGCGCATAGAACGCGACGCGACGCGCCTCGGCGGGACACCGGGCCAGGTACGCGCTCACGCTATGCTCCCGGTCGGCGGCGAGCCGGCCGTCTGCATAGGCCTGCACGTCCTGCTCAGACGGGATCGATTCGGGTACGGAAGTCATGGCTGGGCAAATCGGGGCACACGGAGCGAACACCGCGCGCGACCCGATATTCCGTCGTCGATGAAAAATTTTTCAGGGGGCGCATCAGGAGCCGGCGTAGATGTTGCAGAAGCTGGCCGGGCCGACGCAGGCCGAGGGCATGCCGGCCGTCGACGCGATCGCGCGATGGCCGCCTTCGGTCTTCGCGCTCATCGCGCTGCCGTAGGCGCTCGTAGCCGCCGCGCCGGAAGCGATCGCCTGGCGGAACACCGGGCTCACCTCGGGATAGGAGGCGTCGGTGTAGTTGAGCGAGCCGTTCTGCTCGGCTTCGATCAGTTGCTGGCGCACCTGGGCGCGGCTCAGGCCTTCGGCATGGGCGAACGACGAGAGCAGCACGGCGGACAGGACGGCGAGACGGTGGATCTTCATGATGTGACTCCTTGATGAGGTTGAGGGGCTTGCATCAAGGTGAACACGGGGAATTCGCGCTTATTCCCGGCGGGGAGCGGAAATTTTTCGCACGTGCGGGACCCGGACGGCGAACGCCCGCCTCTCGCCACACGGCACTCTCGCCTCACGGGCGCCCCAGGCGCCCGAGGCTGGCCGCCAAACGCAGCCGCGCGGTCCGCCACCGAGACTCCACCTGCACGCGCTGCTTGCACGCATCGGCCAGCGCCACCTGGGTGTCAAGCAACTCGCTGAAAGTGCCCACACCCTCCTGGTAGCGGCCTTGCGCGACCGTCAGCGCGCGGCCCGCGCTATCGACCAGATTGCGCGCATTCTCCAGGTTGGCCGCATTCGTTTCCACCTCGTGATAGCGCTTCCAGACCTCCAGCGATACCTGCAGTTCGGCGTCGTGCAGGGCCGCGAGGCGCGCATTGGCCTGCGCATCGGCCTGCGCCACGCGATAGCCTGACGCGAACCCCTCGAACAGTGGAATCGTCACCTGCACGCCGAGCGTGCTGCCTCGGCTGGTGCTCAGGCGCGGCGACAGCAGGCCCCGCGGCTGTTGCTGGTATGAGGGGTTGTTCTGGCTCAGGCTGCCAATCAGCGCGATCATCGGCTGGCCTTGCGTGCGCGCGGCGTCGGCGCCGGCCAGCGCCGCCTCGACCTGCGCACGCGCCGCGATCAGCCTCGGGTGCCGGCGCTTGGCCTCCTCGATCAATTCCCCGACTCCCGCCAGGGTCTCGCGATCCGTGTCCTCGTCGCTTGACGCGGGTGCGATCCTCACCGGCGTATTCGCGTCAAGCCCCATCGCCACCGCCAAGGTGCCATCCGCCACCTGCGCGTCGCCCTGCGCGCTCACGCGATCGAGCCGACTGCGCTGGTAGCTGGTGCGGGCCCGCAACTCGTCACCGAGCGTGCCCACGCCGGCATCATGCCGCGCCCGAGCCGCTTCCAGGCTCAGGCGGGCGATATCCTCGGTGCGATGAGCGGCCTCGAGCAAGGCCAGGGCATCGGCGAGCGCATAGAAGGCCAGGGCGGTGTCGAGCATCACGCTTTCGAGCACCTCACTCTGCGTGGCATTGGCCGCGGCGAGCAAGGCACCCGCCTGGCGCCGCGCAGCGGCGCGCTTGCCGAAATCGAACACCACCCAATTCAGGCTCAGGCTGCCATATCGGCTCGAGGCGTTCTGCGAGTGACGAATCGCACTCTCGCCGAATGCGCTGCCGTCGTAGGTGCTCGACAGCGTATCGCGCTCGATACCCGCCGTCGCGCTCAACCGAGGCAGATAGGCTGCGTCGGCGATGCCGAGCGCGGCTGCCTGCGCACGCGCATCGGCCCAGGCGCCTCGTGCCTGGGGACTCGCGCAAAGGGCTTGCAGGATCGCCTCGGCGAGCTCGATCGGCTGCCCGTCGGGTGGCAGACGGCATCCGGTCTCGCCGATCATCGCGGCGCCCGGCGTCGTGGACACCTGCGCTCGCGTGCCGAATACATCGAGCTGCTGTGCCATGCCGTGTGCTGTCATCATCAGTAGTGCGATCGACACGATCAAGCTGGCATGGCGCCTCATCGGCCGGGCCCGGCATCGGCAGGCGCCGCGGGCTGCGTGGTCTCCTCGCCACGGTTCGCGAAGGCCGGCGGGATCGCCTGGTCGAGCACTACCCGCCCGCCGTCGAGCACGATAGCCCGGCTGGCCGCGGCGATGGTTTCCGGCCGGTGCGCGACGATCACGCGCGTCATCCGCAGCGCGCTGATCGAGGCATTCACCTGTCGTTCGCGCTCGATGTCGAGATGGCTGGTGGCCTCGTCGAGCACCAGGATCCGCGGCCGCTTGTAGAGCGCGCGGGCCAGCAGCACGCGCTGCTTCTGGCCGCCGGACAAGACCGTGCCCATATCGCCGACCAACGTGTTGTAGCCCATCGGCATCGCGCCGATATCGTCATGGACGGCGGCCACGCGCGCGCATTCGGCGATCCACGCCAGATCCGCAGTGGGGTCGAAGAAACTGATGTTGTCGGCAATCGAACCGGCGAACAGCACGTCGTCCTGCAGCACCGTCCCGACCAGGTCGCGCAATCGTTCCTGGCCGAGCCGCTCGATGGCGACGCCGCCGATACGCACTTCGCCGGCGCTCGGCGCCACCGCGCCGATCAGCACGTTGACCAGGGTGCTCTTGCCGCATCCCGACGACCCCACGATCGCCACCGATTCGCCGGGAGCGATGGCCAGCGACACACCGTCGAGCACCAGCGGTTCGCCCTCGGCATAGCCGAAGCGCACGCCATCGAACTCGATGCCGGCCGTGAGGTCCTGCATTTCATCGGGCACCAGTCGAAGATTCGCTTCGGATTCCGGGGGCGTGAACACGATGTCGGCGAGTCGCTCGCCCTGCAGCCTCAGCATGCGCATGTCGAAATACTTGTCGACCAGGCTGCCGACCCGATCGTTGAATTGCCCGCGATAGGCATTGAATGCCATCAGGGCACCGACCGAGAAGTGCCCGTCCATCACCATGCGCGCGCCGAGCCACATCACGAGGATCTCGCCGATACCGAATATCAGCGCGCTCAACTGCTGGTAGACCAGTTGCAGTTTCTGTACCGTCAGGCCGGCGTTGACCTCGTCGATCATCAACGACTGCCAACCGCCCTTACGCTGCACCTGCCGGTTGAACAGCTTGATGGTCTTGACGCCGCGGACCGTCTCCAGGAAGTGGCTCTGCTGCTTGGCAGCGCACACGATGCGGGCTTCGGTGGCCAGTTGCAAGGGCCGGTACCAGAGCGCCCGCCACAACGCATAACAGGTCAGCGCGCCCAGGGCGACCGCGCCCAGCGCGCGGCTGTACACGAACATCATCGTCAGCGTGACCACCGTCATGAGCCCGTCGATGACGGCACTCAGGAAGGACGTGGTCAGGATCTGTTGGATCGTGTCGATCGAGTTGAAGCGAGAGACGATATCGCCGAGATGGCGCTGCTCGAAATAGCGCATCGGCAGCCTGAGCAGATGGGTGAACACGTTCGCGCGCCACTGCACGCCGAGCATGGTGCCGAAATACATCAGCGCCACCGCGCGAATCACGCTGGTCGCCTGCTGGATCAGCAGCAGCAGCCCGAAGCCGATCGCCAGAACACCCAGCAAGTCGCGATCCTCACCGACAATCGCATTGTCGATGATCCATTGCAGGAAGAACGGATGCATTAGGGAAAACACCTCGAGCACCAGCGCGAGCGCCAGCACCTGCCCGACCGAGCGCTTCAGGCCGGACACCTCGCCCAGTAGCGCACGCAGGCGGACCGCCGGCTTCTCCTTGCGCGGCTCGAAGCTGCTTGCCGGCCACGACTCGACCGCCACGCCGGTGAAACAGCGCGACAACTCGTCGAACGCAACCTGCCGCACGCCCTGGGCCGGATCATGGATTACGGCACGCTTGCTGTCGATCTCCTTGAGCACCACGAAGTGATTGAAATTCCAGTGCAGGATGCAGGGGGTGCGCAACTGATCAATCCGGTCGAGGTCGAGCTTGAGCGCGCGCGTTTCCAGTTGGAGCGCCTGCGCGATCCGGATCAGGCGAACCAGGTGGACACCCTTGAGCGAGACGGGAAACCGGCCTCGCAAAGTGGCGAGATCGACGTGATGGCCATGGTAGCCGGCGATCATGGCGAGACAGGCCAGCCCGCATTCAGCCGCCTCCGTCTGCAGTACGGAGGGTAGCCTGCGGCGAGCACCGAAGGAGAGTGAATCGAGGATGGGCATGGCGATTGGAATCAGTATTTCCCGGTGACGCTGTAGAGCGGCTCCAGCACCCACTCGTAGAGGCGCCGACGCTCCTGGAGGATGTCCGCCTGCACGGTCATGCCGGCCTGCAGGGGACGCGGCTTGCCGTAGGCCATGACGGTCTGCGAGTCGAGCGCGACCACGATGCGATAGAAGGTTCCCGCGCTGGACGCCCCCGCCTCGCTGCCCGCGCCGAGTTCCGCGGCCGACAGCGCGGTCAGGGCGATGCTCCGCACATGCCCGGTGTATTGGCCGAATTTCTGATAGGGATACGCGCGGTAGCGAATCTTTACGGTATCGCCGACGTGGACGAACCCGATGGCCGAACTCGGCACCAGCAGATGCAGGCGCCAGCGCGCCCCGTCGGGCACGATGCTTAATATGGGATGTTGCGTGCCGACCGCCTGCCCCGCCTCGGCGACCAGCGCGGTGGCAGTGCCGGCTTCCGGCGCGGTCACAACGAATTCGCGTCGCGCTTCGTTCGCGATAGCGCTCTGCTCGACATCCATCACCGCGCGATGCATCTGCGCCAGTTGGTTCTGCTGCTTGAGCGCGAGACCGGACAAGGCGTTTTCGCTCTCCCGGAGCGTCTGCGCGATATCCTCGCGATCGCGCTGCAGGCCCAGCAGCCTCGATCGCTGGTCGAGCAGGTCTGCCTCGCGTTGCTGGAGCTGGTCGGTTGAGATGTAGTCCTGCGCGGACAGGCGCCGATAACGCGCCACGCCGTCCGCGGCAATTGCAGCGCGCTCGCGCTGCTCGCCCAGTTGCTGATCAAGCCGCGCCAGCGCCGAGCGCAAGCTCGTGCGCTTCTCCTCCAGGCTCCTGCGGTCATCCTGCTGAAGTTGCCGCGTCTTGTCGATTTCATCGAGCAGGGATGCTCTGCGGCGGCGGTCTTGCTCGATCAGCGCGGCCTGCGTCCCGCCTGCGGCGGCGCTCTGCACGTCGGCGGACAGCGTGTAGAGCACCATCCCCCGACTGACGTGTTCTTCTTCGTCCACCAGTTTGCGCAACACCGTTCCCGATAGTGGCGCATAGACCTTCACGAGGCCAACATCGGGCATCACCGTGCCTTCCACCGTGATGCGGCGCGTATAACTGCCCAGCGAGAAAAACAGGACCAGGGCAACGGCCGAGGCCACCGACAGCGCAACCAGGACGCTGATCGACACAGGACGAATCAGCAGGATGGTGCCCAGCATGGGCACTCGCTGCGCATCCTGTGCAGCGCTTCGGAACAGGGATCGGGTGGGCATCGGGAGTCGGTGGGAACAACGATATTTCGGACGAGAAACCGCAGTCTGCCGCCGTCGTCACGCGATGAACTCATCTGCCACGAATACTTCAAGTTTTTCGACCAGAGACTCCGGAGTCGATATCATCGAGCGTCGGTTGCAAAGATTCCTTCCGTAGACGGCGAACATCCCGGTCTTTCGCTTGCGAACCCAGACAATATGATCACTCGCCGGCGCGAGCCGAGACTTGATCGCGTCAACATGCGAAGTCATCGAGCCGCGCGGCAGCATGAGGTCGAGAATGCATAGCAGTTCGCCCTCGTTCCATTCCGAGGGATGCAGCACATAAGCCTGATCGAGCAGCTTACTGAGCGTCTCTGGCGTCAGTAGGGCCCAGATGAGGTAGCCGACCGGCTCCCCATTTCGGAAGAATATCTCCACGTTGTCGTGCGCAATTGCGTGCGTGGCCCATAGAGCTAAGCTGTATAACTTTTGTTGCCTGTGGACCGGGCTGATAGACATCAGGTGAGCTAGGCAACCCAGCTTCTGGAAGCCCAGCATCATTTCATCATTCTTGAATTTCATGCTGTAGGCCCAAGCATCCGAGAGTTTTCAAGAACACGAAATCGGTGCAATTTCGCTCATTAATGAAATCAGGGAACTCAATGACATTGCCGCCTCTAATCTCGATCAAGCAATTGCCGGTCAAGTCGTAGCGAAGATGCCGTGGTCCGCCGCCAGCCACAATCGTCAACATGGTGTCCGGATCACAGGCCAGCCGCTCGACAATCCTGCTCCGCAAACGGTCCACATGAACCTGGAGCGTGCCGTCAGCCTGCACATAAGCCCAAGCATGATCGTCGCACCACGCCTGGAGATCAGCATCGATGCTATCGAAGTCAAGTCCCACGCGCTCCGATGCGTACTTCTGCGCATTCACCGCGATGGCGAATAACAGTGGCTGCCGTGCGATACCGATCTCGCCCGCTGAGGCGAAAGCCAGCGCCAACACCTTCGGAAACAATCGTTGCAATGCCAGATCGATGTCTCGACCAAGGTTGCCAAGGCGCACCCAATCCACGCTGAACTCTCTAGCAAACGTGTAATGCAGAAGGTTGGCGGCAGGTTTGGACGGAGCCTGCGCAATGTCCGCCAAATAGCGTGCGTTGACAACATGACTGGCCAGCGCGGCATCGATGTGGGCGGACAGCCGAGTCGCCCATTCCAGGCAGAGAGGATTGCTATGCATTTTGTCGGCTACGATCATGGGAATGCCAGCGAATACCAGCAGGTCGCGGCACCCGGCATGGGCGTACTCGCGCTCGAAACGGCCTACAGCACCGGTGCACAGGGAGATCATTGCGCCCTTGCCTCCGAATATGTACTTCTCCGCCTGGAAACAGATCGACAAAAGTCCGCGAAGAATGGGAGCGGCTTGCCATTTCAGCTCGTTCCAGGCGATGTCGAAATTCTTGTCTCCGTAACTCTCACCGGGATGCAGCGAGGCCACGGACGCAAGGTCCAGCCAGCGGCCGTCGAGCGCGATGTTAGAAAGCGAGAGGTTATGCAGGAGCAGCCGTGATTTTGCGGCGGCACATTGGACGGCCGCGCGTCGTATGAATTCATGGATTCCGCGCTCGAAGCGTTCGCGGACATCTAAGCGGTACCACTGATCAGTTGACACGTCGGGTGCTCGCGGCAATAGCTCCGGCAACAGAGCTATCATTTCCTTGACCCTTGCGACGTCTTCCCGTCGATGCCCCCGCAAATCAAACCGCGGCCTGAAATAGGCGGCGCGATCGAAATGTGCCGGCCTGAGCGCGCTCTCGCGCACAAGCAGCGCGCGCGTGTGACGCACATCAGCGCTGTCCGCCGCTTGCATCGGACCTATGCTGATCACGGCCAAGCATTGCACCGCACCGAACGGCAGAATCTCCTGCAGGGCCTGGCTCCAAGTGAACTCGGACAGCGCTGACTTCAGCGTCAGTTTCCCGTCGCTATGATGAGGGTCGGCCTTGTCGCCCAGCAACGAATTCGGCCCAATACCCTTCAACTGGAATCGCCCGTCGTATCCGCACCGCGCTCCTCCTCCATGGAAAGAGATGCCGTCACCACCATAACGCTCCGCGTAAAACACCTTGCCACGCCCGGTATCCTCGCTCGGCACGGCATAGGCGTAATGGGTCAGGAGGACGCTATCCAATTCCTCGCAACTCGGATGCCTCGCCACAACCACGGCTCGGTCGACCGGTTCGGCAGTAAAAGGAACAAACAAGTGTTTGATATCTAAACACGCAAAATCGTTTTTCATAATAATGGCTATGTTCCGACAACAGACATTCCTGACCCGATGCCACCTCCTTCGCCCCTCCGAAATACCAATTTATTAATTAAACACTTCTAAAACCACCCACCGCACCAACAAATCCCCCGGACACCATACCCGCAATACCGGCTTGACCAAAGGGGGCGCCGATAGATAACGCCCCGAACGCGTTAGCGAGCCCCCCCATTACTGCACCTTGCAGCCCCCCTATAATTGCAGCCCCGAGCCCACAAGCGGCGACCAGCATCAACTCATCCTCGTTCAACTCCGACAGCTCATCAGAAATTTCCCCGATCAGGCCATAGCTTACTTGCCGAGGTAACACCTGATATATTTCATTCATTTTTTACAAACTCCATTTTTAATTAAAAATTTCAAAACCCAAAATAAAAATACCGCCATCACAGCACTGACAGCACTACTATAACTGGTGATTTTTAGATCCTCATAAACCCCCGCGCGGGTAAAAACAACATATATCACGACATAAAGGGCAGCCATCGATGCAACGGGGCAAATAAATTCAAATATAATTTTCCTCAAGATACCTCGCAATGTTAACTTCTTAAACTCACTCGACTCACCACGAACATCAATCAAATAAAAATCCACCAATTTCAAAATCACCAACACAAAACATCATTTTCATAAACTCACACACCGACCAACCAACCAGGAATGAATACAAATATCACCCATCGAGCGGCATGCCAAGCCAAACAATCTTGACCATCACGCTTCATTTTCACGCAAAATCAACCCACCCCACTGACTAGGATTCGCCGACAATCGAGATTCACAAAAATCACATCGGATATTTTTATTATCAATATGCGACTTAATGCTCCGAAGCACCGTCGTTTCCCATTGGACGACCGTTGACGCAACCCGAAGTCCTGTTCAAGACGCAGCCCAATGCCGCTGGGCACGGACAACTCGCTCTACTGGGATGTGAGAAATATGACCACTGCGACAAGATACTACGCCCCACGGCGACGTATCGATGTTCCATAAGTCAGCCGTGCAACTACCGAGAGTCTGAGCAGGATGGCGACAGTTCGGCGCAACTCGATCAAGCATGTTCAAGATACCGAAACAGGAAAAATGATTCGCCTAAACGCCCTATCTCTTTTGACCCGGATACTTATTTATTGAACCAGCCGGCACCAGCATCACCGATACCAGCCGTAATCATGCCCCCAACACCGCTGAGCCCGATTGGTCCTCCTGCATACGCACCGACCAATGCCTCGCCAATACCACCAAACACCACACCGCGCAGGCCGCAAAGAATCGCACCAGCAAGATTTCCGCTAGCCGCAACAAGCAGCAACTCCTCAGCAGTCAACTCTGATAGACCATCGGAAATATCAACAATCATACTGCTACCGATCTCAACAGGCAGAACCGCACAATCATCAGACGTCGCAATTCTTTTTCCTTTTCAAAATAAATTTACCCCCCCAGCACGGACTATAACTTCAGTTATTTTTTTTGAAAATCGTACTTCACGCGCGACAACAATCTATCACACGAGTCACCTCCGCACCTGAGGCGCGTTGACGCAAACAATTAACATATCGATCGACACAAACCATCAACCAATATATTTCGCAAAAAAATTAATTAATGCGTGTGCACGACCACTTCGCACCCCATTTACGACTGGGCGCACATGAATTTGTCAGACCAGACATATCAGACGAACCATTACGCTCGTCGCAGATCTAGCCACACAAAACCAACGTCGACGCAGCGATCCAAATATCTAGATCTTCCCCGATCGGGATGCGCTGGATGATTGACTGCGTTCCGGACCAAACGCAGCAAGCACCGGGGCTGCGTTATTGTCGTATAGCCGATACTGAATCGACTTCCGGATGATAGATGCACATGCCGATGCTAACGGCTGCATCCGGACTTGATTCATTGAAAGCAAATCCACCACGCAGCCAGAAAAGCGTATCCATGCCCGGTTCACGGGCATGTGCATCGCCTACATCCCGATCAAGGTCCGCAGCGAGCCGAAAGTATGCGGCCGCGCATACCAGAAACCCTGCGCCTCATCACAACCGAGCGCGA
Organism: Burkholderia sp. SJZ089; assembly: GCF_007828315.1. Lineage (NCBI taxonomy): Bacteria > Pseudomonadati > Pseudomonadota > Betaproteobacteria > Burkholderiales > Burkholderiaceae > Burkholderia > Burkholderia sp. SJZ089. The sequence goes on from NZ_VIUM01000005.1 coordinate 236,398, forward strand.
GCAACTGGTTGGCCTGCTCGATGGTCTCGACGCCCTCGGCCGTCACGCGCATCTTCAGCGCATGCGCCATCGCGATGATGGCGGCCACCAGCTCGGCGCTGCGCGCGTCGCTGGGCAGCGGCGCGACGAAGGCACGGTCGATCTTCACACGATTGACCGGGAAGCGCGTCAGGTAGGACAGGCTCGAATAGCCGGTGCCGAAATCGTCGACGGCGATCTCCACGCCGAGCTGGCGGATCGACGAGACGGTGTCGAGCGCCGCCTCGGTATCGCCGAACAGCACGCCCTCGGTGATCTCGATCTCGAGCTGGTGCGGCGCGAGCCCGCTGTCGTCGAGCGCCTGCTCGATGATGGCCAGCAGGTTGCCGCGCCGGAACTGCTGCGGCGAGACGTTCACGCACACGCGCGGCGCGTCCTCGCTGTCGCGATGCAGGCGGCTGATCTCGCGGCAGGCGGTGCGGATCGCCCATTCGCCGATGCGGTCGATCAGGCCGCTCTCCTCGGCGATCGGTATGAACTCGTTCGGGCTGACCTCGCCCGAGCGTGGATGACGCCATCTGAGCAGCGCCTCGACCTGCGCGATGCGGCCGGTCTCGAGCGTGACCTGCGGCTGGTAGGCGAGCCAGAACTGCTGGCGGTCGATGCCGCGCGCGAGCGCCGCCTCCAGCTCGAAGCGGCGCGTGGCGCGCAACTCGAGCGCGCTGGAGAACGGCACGGCGATGCCGTCGCCGGCTTCCAGCGCCGCGGACAAGGCCACGTTGGCGCGCCGGATCAGCGTATCGGTGTCCTCGCCCTGCTCGGGATAGGCGGCCGTGCCGGCATTGGCGATCACGTTGAGCGCGGCGCCGGCGAATTCGATCGGCTCGCCGGCCACCGCGACGATGGTCTCCACCAGCCGCCGCACCACCGGCTCCGCCTCGTCGCAGAGCAGCGCGAACTTGCCGTCGCCCATGCTCGCCACGCCATACAGATGCGGCACCTTGGTGCGCAGGCGCTCGCCCGTCACGCGCACGGCCAGCTCGACGCCGGGCAGCCCGAGCGCATTGCGGATCGTGCTGAGGCCGCCGATCTCCAGCAGCACGATGCTGAAACGGCCGTCGGTGGCACGCGCGCGCGCGATGCGCAGGTCGAGCCGCTCGGCGAACAGCTTGCGGTTCGGCAGGCGCGTGGTGTCGTCGTAGTTGGCGGCGTACCAGAGCTCGCCGCCGGTCGGCGGATCGCTGTTCGCGCGGCTCATGAACACCACCCAGGCGTCGCCGGCCGGCTCGCGCCGATTGGCGGCGGAAACGGTGGCCGGCACGGCGGCGGCAGCAGCCGCCGCGGCCACGCGCGACGGCGCTCGCGAGCGCGTGGTACCGGCAACATCGGCGCCCGCGTGATCGCCCTGCGCGGCCTCGCGCTTGGCGCGGCGCGGGGCCTCGAGCGCCGGCGCGGCGGCACCGCCGCCCCCTTCGCCGGCCAGCAGCGGCGAGAGCACGATGCGTACCGGCACGCCGTCGCCGGCGGGCCGCTGCAGCAGCCAGATCGCGCCGCCGCGCAGCAGCGCGTCGATACTGGGCGGCGCCCAGTTGTCGCCGGGCGCGGCCAGCATCGATTGCAGGCGCAACACGGTGCCGGGCACGCCGGCACGGCGTCCCGTCAGGCGCTCGAAAGCGGCATTGGTCCAGGTCAGCGTACCGTCGGCCGAGCACAGGCAGACAGGCTGCGCGGCCTGCGAAATCGCGCGCTCGATGCGCGTGGCATCGGAGCGACGCGGCACCGGATCGGCGGATTCGTCGGGCGCCGCGAACGGTTCGGTCAGGCGCGTCTCCGGTCGTTGCATGGCGAAAGATCGGTCGAGAAAACGGCGACGGAAAATTCCGTCGCCGCGAACATCAGATAGTAAGCGAATCGGGCTCGCATGCCGCGAAAAAACAGCGGGCAAGACAGGCCGCTATTCGCGGAATCTGGCGGGCACGCAACCGTGCTGGCTGTAGCACTCCTGCTCGCGATCGCGCATGAACGCGAGCCGCCGGGCCAGCATATCGTTTGCGCAGGCCAGATTCAGATAGGTTCCGCTGGACATGCGCGTGCTGCAGTTTCGGCCGAGGCGGTCGAGCCAGTCGCGCTGGCCCGCGTCGAGCCGGTCATGCTCGGCAAAGCGCCTGCGCAGCGCCGTCTGGATGTTGCGATAGCGCGAACTCATCTGGCGCTCGAGCTGCTCGTAGCGGCTTGCCTCGCAGCCCAGCGTGTCGAACGGCCGGGCCGGGTAGCCGCAACCGCCGTCGGCGCGCGCCGTGGTCGCGCCGAACAGGGCCGGCGCCAGGCAGGCGAGGCCGAGGAATGTCCCGAACTTCATGTGTGCGGCACGCTCCCGCTCGACGGGATGACGGTGGTACGCATCAGGCCGCCGTGCAGGCCTCGATGCCCGCGGCGATCGCGGCGCCCAGGCGCCGGATCGTGTCCGCCTGGGCAAGCCGCGCCTCCTCTTGCGGATTGACGATCACGCCGGCCTCGATCAGCAGCGCAGGCACGCGTGCCGTGCGCAGCACCACCAGGTCGTCGAAACGATGGATGCCCAGGCGCGCGTCGATCAGCGGCCGGTTCTCGCCGCGAATCGGATCGGCGTGATAGAGCGAGGGCGTTTCGCCGATCTCGCGCGCGCAGCGCAGGCTCGCCGCGTAGCGTGGGTTGCGTTCGGACACGAAGATCGCGTAGCCGTGGAATTCGCGCTGGCGCCCCGCATCCAGGTAGGCCCGCTGGATCGAGTCGTGATGGATCGAGACGAACAGGTCCGCGTGCGCGTCGTTCGCCCGGGCCGAGCGCGCGCTCAGGGCGATCTCGCGGCCGTCGGCCGAGGTGCGCAGCACATGCTCGCCATGCGCGCCGAGTTCGGCGGCAACCGCCGCCGACAGATCGAGGTTGTAGCGGTATTCGACGCGGCCGCTGGCACCGGTGGCACCCGGGTGCGCCGGCGTGTGGCCGGTATCGATGACGATCGTGGAAGGCGCGGCGCAAGCCGTGGCGGCCGACGCGCAAACGAGTGCGAGCGCGCCGGCGAGCGCGATCGTCCCCCGCAGGAAACCGCTGGTGATTGTCATGGATTCGTCGTTGTTGGTCACCGTCGCAGGGCGGCCGGTATCGCGACGCATTCTACCTGCGCGAGGCAGCGGGAAACAGTCGAAACGCCGGGCGCGATTCAGGTATTTGCACCAGGCGCCGCGAGAGGATCGCGCCGGATCGAGGCCTCAGGACTTGGCGCCGAACGCATCGGCCAGTTGTCTGGCGCGTTTCATCTCGTCGCCGTGCAGGTAGATCGAGGTGGTCGAGATCGAGGCGTGACGCAGGTTGTCGCGCACCGTGGTCAGCTCGGCGCCGCGCGCGAGCGCGTGGGTGGCGTGCGTGTGACGCATCCAGTGCGGGCTGGCGCGACGCAGCTTGTCGGCCAGCGGCGGATGCTCGGCGGCGAGCATATCGGCCACCTGGCCGAAGAAGCGCTTGAGCACCTTCCAGAGCCGCACGCCGCCGATGCCGGCCGCGCCGTCCTCGCCGAGGCCGCCGATCACCGGCAGATCAGGCCGCCATTGCGTGGGCACGGCCGACAGGCCGCGTTCCAGCGCGTAACGCGTGAGCGCCTGCCAGGCCAGCGGCGGCAGCGCCACGCGCGCGGCCTTGCCGCCCTTGCCCACCAGGTGGATCCAGCGATCCTCGCGCGCGTCGCTGCGGATCGCGCCGAGCCTGAGCCCGACCAGTTCGCTGGCGCGCAGCCCGGTGGCATAGGAGAAATCGAGCAGGAAGCGCAGCCGCTGCGCGGCGGCCGGCTCCCAGCCAAGGGACCATTCGAGGCCGTCGGCGATCGCGCGCAGGATCTGCCATTCGCCGTCGCTGAACACGCGCGAGCTGTCGAGCGCGGCCGCACGCGTGCCGCCGCGCACCTTCACGCCCGAGAACGGATTGGCCAGCAGGTAGCGCTGCTCGACCAGCCAGCGAAACAGCGCGCCGAGCACCGACAGCGCATGCGCGGCCGAGCGCGCCGACAAGGCGCCGGTGAAGGGCCGCCAGTCGGCGGCACGGCGCGGCCGGATCGGGCCGGTCCAGCGTTCGGCCGGCGCGGGGCGGCGCAGGAAGGCGCGATAGGCGAGCGCGTCCTCGGTGGTGAGCGAGGACAGCGCGCGGCCGCGCTCGACGATCGCCCACAGGATCAGCCGCTCGGCTTCCTTGCGATAGGTGCGCCGCGTGGCCTCGGATTCGTGCAGCGAGAGCCAGGCCTGCACGGCGCTGTAGTCGTTGTCGGCGTCGAGCGTGCAGGTCTCGCGCGGCGCGCGGAAGGTGCCGGCCGTGCCGTCCACCTCGTGCGGCAGGCGCAGTTGCTCCCAAGGCACGATCAGGCCGGGGCCGGCGGCGGCGATCAGCGCCCGCGCGCGTTCGGTCAGCGCCGGATGCGCGCGGAAGAAGGCTTCGATGTGGCGGGCATTGGCCGGGCCGAGGCCGGCGATCGCCTTCCACCATTGACGACGGCGCGGAATCCGCACGGTGAGATCGGCCAGCGTGGCGATGCCGTGCGCACGCAGCGCGGCCACCGCGCGCGCGGGCAACCAGGGGTCGATCTCGTCGGCGATCTGCGGCTCGGGCGGCCGCGCGTGTCGCAGCATCCCGATCGCCTCGGCGACGGCCCGCGCGTGCCTGGCGCGCTCGGCCGGCGCATGTGCCAGCAAGGCCGCCAGGTCGCGCCGCCCAGCCCACGTCGCCACGGCCACCAGTTGCCGGCGGATCGTGCCGAGCAGGCCGCGCGCCGAACGACCGTCGCCCAGGCGCGTGCCCAGATAGCGCTCGGCCGCGCCGCGCACCGACATGCCCTCGTACCAGGCGCGCAGCATCGCGAGTTCGTCGGCATCGGGGAAGCTGGCGGGCGCAGCCCGGCGGGCGGCGTCGCCGGGTGAATTCGAATCGGCGGGGTTCGGCGGGGACGGCAGGCGGGAAGTCATGCGCGCGAGTGTGACACGAAATGAGCCGGACACGCGCGGGATCGACGAGTTCGCGCAGCGAGGCGGATTTGGAACAGTCGTCATATGACATGTCCGCCCGACTCGCGGCCGTCCGAAGCGCGTGACTCGACCGCTTCGCATCGCGAGACATCAATTCCTCCGGAAGACAATCACGCGCCGCGCGCTTCTTACAATCGATTAGCTGCCCCCTGACGTTCGATGACGTATCGACGGCAAAGGGCGCGTGTACTTCCGTCACACGATCCGGAGAAGCATTCATGTCGGTTGGCATCCAGAACAACTACGCGGTGAATTCGACGGCGTATCCGAGCGGCTCCGGCGCCGCCGATGGCAGCGGCAGCGCGAACAGCCTGCAGCAGTCGATCATGCAGCTGATCCAGCAGATGCTGATCGAGCTGATGCAGATGCTGCAGGATCCGAACGGCAACGGTGCGTCGTCCGGCGGCGGTAGTGGAGGCGCAAACGGTGGCGGAAGCGGTGGCGGCGGTGCGCCGGCGATGCCTTCGATGGGCGGCAGCGGTGGCGGCAGCGGCATGCCCGTGGCTGGCGCGCTCGACAGCGGCGGCCAGGGCGGCGTCGGCACGCCCGCCTCGACGGGCGGCGCATCGGCGGGCGGTGTCGCGGCCAGCTCCGGCCCGGCGCCCGGCAACGGCCCCGGCGCCGTCAACCTGAACGGCTTCGGCAGCCTGCAGTTGCCGAGCGGCAGCAACGGCCATGTCGACACGATCGGCGCCGGCCAGCTCAAGCGCTACGACAGCGACTTCTTCAAGCACAACGGCGACGGCTCGCTGACCTTCAGCGTGCCGCCGGGCGGCGGCGCCCACACCGCGCACTCGAACTTCCCGCGCTCCGAGCTGGCCGAGGGCAGTTCCTGGAAGATGGGCGACGGCAAGTCCACGCTGAGCGCAACGCTCTCGGTCGACAAGCTGCCGCCGAACGGCGACGTGGTGATCGGCCAGATCCACCAGCGCGTGGACAGCGGCAAGCCGCGCCCGCCCGTCGAGCTGCATTACGACAAGGGCAATATCGTGGCCAGCATCATGGATTCGAATTCGCTGAGCGCCGGCCGCCACGACGTGGTGATCGCCAAGGACGTGAAGCCCGGCGAGAAGTTCTCGTACAGCATGAGCATGGCGCCGAACGGCGAGCTGAACATCTCGGCGGCCGGCCAGAGCAAGACCGTCAAGATGGACCCGAGCTTCGACAACGCCAACCTCTACTTCAAGGCCGGCAACTACTGCCAGGATCCGGCCGGCGGCAGCCAGGTGAGCTTCAACGGGCTCGATATCGACCATCAGCATTGAGCCGGCGGGCGGGTTCGAACCCGCCCGCCCTCGCCTTCGGCTAGACGCCGTGCCGCTCGCGCAGCCGTCGCGAGGCCTCCACCAGCACGCGCAGCTTGGCCTCGGCGATCCGGCCGCTGTTCACCGGCGCATCGGCGAAGGTCGCGAAGCCGCAATCGGGATTGAACAGCACGCGCTGGGCACCGAACAGCGCGATCGCCGTTTCGGCCTTGCCCAGCACCTCATCGAGCGATTCGACATGCGCGTGCTTCTGGTTGCAGAGGCCCACCCCGATGCGCTGATGATCGGGCAGGCGCCTCAGCACCGCCATCTCGCCCGCGCGCGGCGTGCAGAGTTCGAGGAACAGCGTGCCGACCTCGAGCGCGGCCAGCGTCTCCACCAGCGGCGCGTAATCGCCCGTCATCGCCTTGCTCTCGTCGGTGCTCCAGTTGCCGCGGCACATGTGCATCGCCAGCCGGTCCGCCGGAAAGCCCCGCACCACCGCGTTGAGCAGCTCGCGCGCGAAGGCCAGCTCGGCGCGCGGATCGCCCTTCTCCGACAAGGCGCCGCACATGAAGCTGCGCTGGCCGGTGACGCCGGCATACACGACCTCCGACAACACCGGCTCGTCGAACTGCACCAGCGCCGCGCCGTTGGCGAGCAGCGCCGCCAGCTCCTCGCGCAGCACCCGCACCACGTCGGCCGCGAGCGCCTCGCGGCTGGCGTAGGCGCGGTCCGACACGCATTCGAGCCACATGGTGCGCGTCAACAGATAGGGACCGGGCAAGGCGATCTTGGCGGGGCGATCGCTCAGCTCGCGCAGGCTCGTCAGCTCGTGCACAGCCAGCGGCCGGCTGCGCCCGAGCGGACCGAACACGGCCGGATGGCGCACTTCGCCGGCCGGCACGTCGAGCGCGCGCAGCTCCTGCTCGAAGGCGAGCGGATCATCGACGTAGGGCAGCAGGTCGGTCAGCGGTATCAACTGGCAGTTGTCGAGCCGGCCGCCGACGAAGCTCGCGTAGCTGTCGCGCCGCTGCTCGCCGTCCGTGACGACATCGACGCCGGCACGCAGTTGCGCGGCCAGCGCGAGCTGCACGGCATCGTCGGCGCTGGCCTCGAAGGCCGCCTCGTCGAGCCGGCCCTCGAGATGCTCGTGCAGCGCCTGCAGCATCCAGCGCGGCCGAGGCCAACTGCCGATGCCCATCACCGACAGCGGCGCAATCGACGGCGCCGGGGATGGCGCCGGCAGCGAGGCTGGGATGCTGACCGGCACGATCTCGATCGGCGCGCGCGGCGGCGGTTCGCGTTGCGCGTCGCGAGCCGGCGAAGTGGGCGAAGTGGCCCGCGCCACCTGCCCCGCCCCGGCCGCGAACGCGCCCTTGCTGACCAGGAAACTGCGCAGCCTGCCCTGCCGCGTCCATGACACCAGCTGGTTGCCCGTCATGCGGCACCAGGCCGGCAGGTCGCCCTCGACCGAGGTTTCGGTCGAGCGGATCTCCAGCAACTGGCCGCGTTCGAGCGGGTCGATATGCTTGCGGATCAGCAGCAACAGGCCGTTGCCGCAATCGAGGTCGCCGCCGTCGAAGCTGACGGCCGGCGCGTGGGTGTGACGCTCGCTGGCTTCCATCGCGTGCAATCCGGATCGATGGGCCGCGCCGGCGGGAATCGCCGGCGCGCCCGGGGTCGCACGGGAAACCTCAGTAGCTGAGGCTCGGGCAGGCCTCGCCCATGAATTCCACCAGCATCGCGCCGCCGACGATCCTAGCGCCGGGGATCAACTGGTCCTCGTCGAGCGCGCGCTTCTTGAAGCAGGGCGAGCAGACGTAGATCTTGCCGCCCGCCTCGACGAAGCTCGTCATCAGCTCCTTGAGCGGCGCGAAGCCGGGCTCGTGGATCTCGTCGGCATAACCGGCTTGCGAGAGCCGCGTGCCCTCGATGTTGAGGAACACGACCGCTTCCTTCTCGCTGGCGATCGCCGCGTTGGCGACCACGAAGGCGACCGTCGCGCGGTCGGTATCGTCCTTGGCACGAGTCAGACTGACCACGAATTTTCCAGACACGATAGGCTCCTGCTGATGCACGTCGATGGAGAAACCGGGCGGGACCGGCGGCGCTCAGGCGCTGGCGCCGGCCGACTTCGCCCGGATGAAGAACACGCCCTGCTCCGGGTCGGCCTGCAGCAGCCGGTGCCCGGTGATTCGGCAGTATGACGGAATATCCTCGATCGCCCCGCGATCGCGCGCGGTCAGGCGGATCACCTGGCCCGGCATGTCGCGCAGGCGCACGCGCAGCTTCAGCAGCAGTTCCCCGCAGCCGATTTCGCCGGCATCCCAAGCCACGTCGTAGTCCATCATGCTGGTATCGCCGCCTCCTGCGTCGGGCTCGGGCGGCGGGAGTGCCGCCCGTGACTATCGTAGCGGGCCGGGGCGAGAATGCAATCGCTCGTGATCCATCAAGCGCCAGCCATCGGATCCAATATGTTCCCGCTCAGATAACTTTTCTTATCTCAACGTCACGATCCAACCTCAAAACTCGCCCATCGCGAATCGCGCCGATCACGAAGCCATGCACGCCCCCTCACGCCCCGATCGTGAACACCGTGCGCGTGCGGCTATCCGCCTTCGCCCAAACCTCGCCGAGCTGCGCGAGCGGCACCGCCCGCGTGTCGATCCTCAGCCCCGCTCGCGGCGCGATATCGAGCACCATGCGCAGCGCCTCCAGCAACATCGGCATCGGCACGCTGCCCATGCCGCTGCCCATCAACGTGATCGCGGTGGAGCGCAGCACCGCCGCCGGCAAGGAGATCTCGCCGCCGCCGATCGCGCCGATCTGCACGTAGCGCAGCGCGGCCAGGTCCGGCAGCGCGCGCGCCGCCGCGCCCAGCAACGCATGCGCGCTCGGCCCCCAGAGATAGTCGAGCACGATGTCGACGCCACCCGCGAACTGCTCGCGCAACGCCTCGCCGAGCGTCTCGTCCTGGCCCAGCGGCACCAGCACGTCGGCGCCCAGCGCCGACAGCTCGCCGAGCGCGGTGGCGTCGCGGCCGGTGGCGATCACCTTGCCCGCGCCGAGGTACTTGGCGATCTGCACCGCCAGCCGGCCCGACGAGCCCGTCGCGCCATTGACCAGCACCGTCTCGCCGAATTCGAGCCGCGCGCGCTCCTTCAGCGCGGCCCAGGAGGACATCGCGGGGATCGCCAGTGCGGCGGCCGTCACGTCGTCGAGCGCGTCGGGCAGCGGCAGGCAATGCGCGTCGCTCACCAGGGTGCGCTCGGCCATCGCGCCGTGCGGCGCGACCGGACCGAAGAAATAGACGCGTCGCCCGTCGGGGTCGACGCCCGTGCCGTCGACCCCGGCAACGAAGGGCAGGCCCCGCCCCGCGGTATCCGAGGTGTAATGCACGCCGGCCGCGCGCGAGCGCGTGACGTGGCTCAGCGCCGAGGCGGCGACGCGGATCTCGCGGCAGCCGGCGCTCGCGCGCGGTGCCTCGAAGTCGCCATACTCGGGCGCCTTGCCGGCCGTTTTCACGATTGCTGCTTTCATGGGAAATTCCTCCGTTCGTTCCGGACCGCGCCGGATGCGGCACCGGCCCAGTTTGCTTGAATGCGCTTCAGTTGGCCTCGACCCAGGCGCGCAGCGCCGGATCACGAATCTCGAGCACCTCGAACAGGCCCAGCGCGCGCAGCGCCGGCAACGCGGCGAGGATGTCGGCGCGCGCCTCGGCACGTTCCGCCCCGCTCGCATCCGGCGTGCCCAGCACGCGCGCGTTGGCCAGGAACGCGCCAACGGTGCCCTTGCGCACCATCACGCCAGCCAGCTTGGTTTCGTTTTGCTCGTCGGGCAACAATTGTTCGGCTCGCATCGGGTTTCTCCTGTCTGATCGCTGCGGATCTGGTCATCGATGAAAGGCAGTTTATCGAGATACAATCGGCCGAGCTCCGGCATGGAAGCCAATCGATACGGAATTTCGGCCATGCGTGATCCCCTGCTCCCCCCACCTCTCGTACTCGAATCGGGCGGACCGTTAGTTGCGGCTGCGGAGTTGACGCAATCCGTGGCGCGGGAGACCGAGGCGCATCGGCATGCGCGCGGCCAGTTGGTGGGTGCGCTGAGCGGGCTGCTGTCGGTCGGGCTGGAAGCGCAGCAGTGGGTCGTGCCGGCCACGCACGCGATCTGGGTGCCGCCCCATCACATGCATTCGCTGCGCTCCTACGGGCCGTTCTCGGGCTGGAGCGTGTTCGTCCAGGAGGCGGCCTGCGCGGCGCTGCCGACCGCGCCGCGCGCGATCCGCACCAACCCGCTGCTGCGCGAGGCGGTGCGACGCGCGGCGACCTGGTCGGGCGGCTCGCTCGACCACAACGAGATCCGCATCGCGGAATTGATCCTGGCCGAGATCGCGGCCTCGCCGGCGCAGGCGCTGGGCCTGCCCCGACCGCTCGACGCGCGCCTGGCGAGGATCGCCGACGCGCTCGCGGCCGACCTGTCGGACACGCGCCGAGCCGAGGACTGGGCGCACTGGGCCGGCATCGCGCCGCGCACGCTGAGCCGGCGCTTCCTGGAGGAAACCGGCATGAGCTTCGCGCAGTGGCGCCAGCAGGCGCGCGTGCTGCGCGCGCTGGAGCGGCTCGCGGTGGGCACGCCGGTCACCACCATCGCGCTCGAGCTCGGCTACGACAATGTCAGCGCCTTCATCGAGATGTTCCGTCGCGTGCTGGGCGTCACGCCGGGGAAATACGCGGCGGAGTTGCCGCCGCTGGCCGCGGCCGATTGAGCCGCAGGTGTCGAGCGCGCCTGCGGCCCGAGCTCCCCGTCACGCAATCACGACAAGAACCCGCGCTTCGTTCGCCCCCTGCCCACCTGTCGCCCATTCGGCTCACGCCATTCGGGCGCGACCTACGATCGCCCTGTATCGACCAGGCGTTGCACATCCTCGCCGCGCATCACATCGGTGGCCACCGCCAGCGCCTCGAGCCGTTCGATACGCCGAGCGCCGAGCGCCGAGCACCACGCGCGCGCTGTCGGCGACGAGCCGGCGCGCGGCCGCCTCGCCCGGGCCGCTGCTGGCGCCGGTGACGACCAAGACCCTGTTCTCGATCTGAATGGATTGGGACATGTTCGATTCCCCGGTGGAACGGGCACCGGCGGCCTGGATGGGACGTCAGCCGGGAAATCTAGCAAAGGGGGAGGCGCGCCTGAAGGCGCCGTCACCGCACAAGATGGTGAACGGGCTTCAACAATCGGGGAAAAGACAGGATGGGCGCGGCACCGAAGCGCCGCGGGAACCCGGATCGGAAGGAGAGCCGCCGCGCGACGGCAAGCGGGATGCCCGCGAGCCTCGCGGTTCAGGCGCCGGGGCGGCGCGTCGACGGCCGCCGAGCGCGACCATCGACATGCGTTTTCGCGCTCAGCGCCCCGCCGCGTTCCTGCGCAGCGCGTCGAGGATCTGCCGCTCCAGCGCCAGGTAGTCGCCGCCGAAGTGGTGATCGCCGCCGGTCTTGATGACCTGGGCGCCGCTGCCGGCCAGCGCCGGGCACAGCGTGTCCTGCTCGGTCGCGCCATAGAAGCACTGCACCTGCTTGAGCGGCAGCTTGTTGAACTCCGGCCGCACCTGCAGGGCCTGGTCGCTGGCCGGCATGCCGAGCCAGCCCGTCACGCGGATCTGGAAGTCGGCCGAGGGCGCGAAACCGAGCAGCGAGATCACCGAAACCTTGTCCTTGAGCGGCTGCGCCAGGCGGTTGTAGGCGAACGGCATCACGTCGGCGCCGAACGAATAGCCGATCAGCGCGACATGCGAGGCGTGCCAGCGCGCCAGGTAGGTCTGCATCACGCGCGCCAGGTCGTGGCTGGTCTGGGCCGGCGTCTTCTCGCTCCAGAAGTAACGCAGACTGTCCCAGCCGACCACCGACACGCCGTCCTTCTGCAGCGCCTCGGCGATGGTCTTGTCGAGATCGCGCCAGCCGCCGTCGCCCGAGATCACAATCGCCAGCAGGCCCTCGCCGGCGGCCATGCCGCCCTGCCTGGCGGGCAACTCGACCAGCGGCAGGTCGGACACGTCGAGCTCGTCGGCGCTGCCGTCGCGCAAATGCGGCGCGAGCAGCGACACCAGGCGCGCGGCGTCGCCCGTCGCGGCGCTGTCGACGAAGCCCGGCGTCTTGCGGCGGCTCACGGTCGGGTCCGGCGGGCACATCCTGAAGCGCGCGTCGAGCGTGGCGGCAGGCGCCACCGTCACCGCGCCCGAGATGGTGTTCTCCGGCGCCTGCGCCAGCACCTGGCGCGCCAGCGCGCCGCCCTGGCCGATGCCGGCCACGATCGGCGCGAAGTAGCGCGAGGTCTTCAACTGCCGTTCGAGCTGGTGGCTGACCGCCTCGGCGTCGCCCACCAGTTGATGGCAGCTTTCCTTGTCCCTGGCGAGATTCGCGGCATAACGCGCGGTATCGACGCCGACCGTCAGCGCGCCGGCCTTGGCCAGCGCCTCGGCGGTGGCCTGGTCGGCCGCGCTCCAGCCGCCCGCCGCCGAATACAGCACCACGAAACCATGCACGTCGCCCTCGGGCCGCACCACGCTCACCTCGCCGTAGCGCCCGCCGGGCATCCTGCCCATCCTGCCGACCAGGGTGGCCGGCTGCGAGGCGGCGCTCGCCGCCGTGGCCTTGCCGGCGAGCTTGCCGCCCGCCTTGCCCGATTCCGCCGCACCGGCGCCCGCGACCTGCACCAGCATCATGCCGGCGGCCACCGCCGCCCGGCCCCAACCATTCCACTTCATGAACGCCGACCTCCTGCCAGCAAGGACAGATCGGCCAGCGTGACGAACACGCCGACCGAACCGGAAGCCGCCAGATAACGCGGCTCCCATTGCGGCTCGAACTTGCTCTTGAAGGCGCGCAAGCCGCGGAAATTGTAGAAACGCCCGCCGAAGCGCCAGACGATGCGGCCCAGGCGGTGCCAGAGCGAGGACATCGGCGCCGAGCCCATGCCCGAGAACGGCGCCATGCCGAGGCTCAGGCGCCGGAAGCCGGCCTCCTTCAGGTGCAGGGCGAGCTGCGTGAACAGGTACTCCATCGCGTAGGGCGAGGCCTCGGGCACGTGGCGCATCACGCCCACCGTCGCGTCGGTATTGAGATCGGTGGTCATGAAGGTGACGAAGGCCACCGGTTCGTCGTTCTGGCGCACCAGCATCACCGACTGGGTGGCCAGGTAGCCGTCGTGGAAGGCGGCGATCGAGAAGCTCTTCTCGCGCGCGTCGCGGCTGTCGAGCCAGTCGTCGGAGATTTCGCGCAACAGCGGCAGCATCCCGGGCACCGCCTGTGGCGGGATCACCTCGACCGACATCGCGTCGCGATCGGCGCGCCGCAGGGCGTAGCGCAGGTGCGAGCGGTTCGAGCCCTTCAGGTCGAAACGATCGAGCGCGATGTGCGCCTCCTCGCCGAGCTTGACCAGGGTGAGGCCGGCGTCGAGATAGAGCGGCAGCGCCTCGGCGCGCACCTGGTAGAAGGCCGCGCGCCCGCCGTGCGCGTGCGCGCGCAGGATGAAGTCGTTGATCAGCCCGGCCCATTCGTCGCGCGGGCCAACCGGGTCGTAGAGCGCGGCCCAGGTGCGGCCGTGCTTGGCGTACATCAGGAAGGCCTCGCGCGAGGGCGAGAACAGGAAGCTCTTGTCGCCCATCAGCGCCAGGCCCACGTCGCTGCGGTCCTGGGAGCGGATGATGCGCGCCGCGTCGGCCAGGTCCTGCGGCTCGGGCATCACGAAGCGGCCGGCGGCCGGGCGCAGCAACTGCCAGAGCGAGGCCATCGCGGCGAACACGCCGGCCGCGAGGGTGGCGCGCAGCGCCCGCGAGGCGCGCTCGTCGAACGAGAAGGTCGACCAGATCTCGCGCGTGTAGGGCACGTCGCGGAACGCGAACAGCAGCACCCAGACGGCCAGCATCAGCACCAGCGCGACCGACATGAACCAGCCGATCGTGAAGGGCTCGGCGAACAGCGAGGAATGACGGTTGAAGCGGCGCCGCGACACCAGCAGCAGCACCAGCAGCGCGACCAGCACGCCGGCCTCGACGAAGGCCAGGCCCTTGGAGAAGGACAGCGCGAGGCTCGCCAGCGTGAGGCCCAGCGCCATCCACCAGGCCGCGTCGAGGCGGCGCAGCAGGCCGCGCGCGACGAACAGCAGCGACACGCCGAGCACGCTGCAAAGCACCTGCGAGCCTTCCATCACCCACAGCGGCACCACGTTGCGCAGCACCGCGATGCGCTGCCAGAAGGCCGGCGTGGCGCCCGAGATCACCAGCATGCCGCCCACCGCGAAGGTGACCAGGCCGAGGAACAGCGGCGCGAGCTGCGAGACCTGGGCGGCCTGGGCCGACACGAAGCGATGGCCGATCGCGCGCCCCTCGAACACGGTCAGCAGCCCGGCCGACAGCACCAGCGGCACGCCGAAATAGATCGCGCGATAGGCGATCAGGGCGGCCAGCATCGAGGTGGGCGGCACCGCGCTGCCGAGCGTGAAGGCCATCGCCGCCTCGAACACGCCGATCCCGCCCGGCGTATGGCCGATCATGCCGAGCAGCAGCGCGCCCGAGTAGACGGTGATGAAGGTGACGAAGCCGATATGGCCGTGCGGCAGCAGCGACCACAGCGCGAGGCCGGCGGCCACCACGTCGATCACCGCGAACAGCAGCTGGCCGAGCAGGTCGCGACGCGCCGGGATGTCGAAGGAGAGCCAGCGCCAGCGCGAGCGGATCTCGCGCGGGGCCTTGCCGCAAAGCGCCACCAGCGCGGCCAGCAGCACCAGCACCAGCGCGCCGCCGGCGCGCAGCCAGCCGGGCCCGACCGGCAGCATCGCGGCCAGCGCCGTCGAGCCGCCCAGCATGCCGAGCGCCGTCATGCCGACGATGCCCAGCGCCAGGGTGGCGCCCATGAAGACGGTCATGCGGCCGATCTGGGCGGCGCTCACGCCCGAGGCGCCGTACACGCGCACCCGCACCGCGCCGCCGGTCAGCGCGCCGAAGCCGGTGGCGTTGCCCAGCGCGGTGCCGGCGATGGTGCCGATCCACAGCGGGATGCGCGGCACCGAGGCGCCGACGTAGCGCAGCCCGATCGCGTCGCGCGCGACCAGGGCCACGTAGCTGAGCGCGGTGGCGCCGAGCGCGCCGGCCCATTCGCCGAGCGTGAGGTGGCGCAGGTTGCGGATCACCGACTTGTAGTCGACGGTCTCCGACAGGTGCTGGAACACGAACAGCAAGGCGATGCCGATGCCGAGCGCGAGCAGCGGCGACATGAGGCGGTCGAGCCGCAAGGTCTGGCGAACGCGCGCGAAAGCCTGCGCCGCGCGCCGCGGTAAATCACTAGAAGACATGAAATCTGAGGATCAGGCTGGAACCTGTCGCGAGTTTGACGCTACCGTCGTTACCATCGTGTTGCGGCCGCGCCCCGAACGCGGACTTCGCTTGCCGTGATGGCCGGCCAGGCCGGTATCAGGGCCCGGCAGTCTACCGGAGCGACATTACAAAATGGTTCGCCGCAGCCGCCAGGCTTCTGACGATGCTCCGAAAACCGCTTCGGCACGCGCGAACCCCATCGCACGTCTGTCGTCAGGAGATTGCGCATGATACTGGAAAAGCGCCGCGAAAAACCTCGCGGCAACTACGTAAAGGCAAGCCCCTAGCGGGTTTTCACGGAACCGGCGAAATGGCCGGCGATAGCAACGGCGGCGTTTCGGGTTCCGAACCATCCAGGGATTCGCAGGAATCCGAAGCGCAAGCGTTTGCGGCACCAAGCTTACTGGAATATTTCGAATAATCGACATCGGCATTTCAACCCTGTTCGCCATTGGGGTAGTCGAAAGCCGCGCGTTCCGGAACCGCCCCGCCCGCTCAGCGCAGATAGAGCACGCCATCGCCCACCTGCAGATGGGCAGATACCGGATCCTCGCGATGCACGGCGATCAGGTTCAGCCCGGCCGGCACGCAGCGATAGCCGAATTCGGCCAGGAAACCCTCCACCAGCGCCGCGTCGGTCTTCAGCACCTCGACCGTCAGCATCGGGCGGCAACGCCGCAGCGTGTCGCGCGCGCCGGTCAGCGCCTCCATCTCCATGCCCTCGATGTCGAGCTTGACCAGGTCGACGCGCGGCAGCGCCAGCGAATCGATGCTGATCATCGGCACCGTGCTGCCCACCGCGGTGTCGTAGGAGATCGGCTGCCCGATGAACTCGCCGTTCTCGCGCGGACGCAGCTCGAGGCTGCCGAAGCTGGCATGCGAGAGGTAGTCGGGCTGCGGCACCGAGAGCTCGCCGCAACGCTCGCCGAGCGCGGCCAGCTTGGCGCGCGCGTTCAGGCAGTTGTTCAGCACCAGGTTGCCGGCCAGCGCGTAGAACACCACCTCCTGCGCCTCGAAGCTCAGCACCCGGCCCCAGCCGTGCATGTGGCGCGCCCATTCGATGGTATGCACGCCGATGTTCGCGCCGCCGTCGATCGCCACCACGCCGTCGCCGTGCAGCTCGTGGCGGCGCGTCAGCATGGCCAGCGTGAAGCCGACCTCGCTGGTGTCGAAGCAGCCGTTCTGCAGCAACTGGTGGCCGACGCCGTAGTCGTCGCCGGTCTCGGTGGTGTTGTGATCGTGGCGGTTCACGATCATCGTGCCGTGGTTGGTCGCGGCAAGCATGAACGCGACCGGGCGTTGCGGAAAGCTCATGATGGCGCCTCGCAATCGAATGCTTTGTTCTTGGCAGGCCCGGCACATGGCCGGGCGCGATACACGGGTCCGGTGCGCGGATTGTCACGCACAATCGCGCCGCCTGAACAGCGGGTGTTTGCGGATCACGCCACAGTGGCCGATTCGCCGCCGGGCCCCGTCGGGCGGCCGCAAAACCAGGCCCGGCGGGCGATCCGGGGCGCGCGGCCGGCACCGGCGGCACCCCGCGCGGGGGTGTAACGCGCGTAACGATCTGTGACGCCGGAAGCGCCCCGCCAGCCCGGGCAGCCCCGCGCCGCGCGGCTCGCCGCCGGGCGCCGGCCCGGGGCGACATGCCGGCGCCGCGTCGTCCGCCGCGCACGGCGCACAGGCAGCCGGTAACATCTCGTTCCCGCGCTCGATGGCATGCTGAGGGCCTGGACGCCAGCCACGCCGCTGGCCGCCGTGGCCGACGCCGTCGATCCAGCCGATAACAAAGGTTTTCCATGCCCTTCTCCGCCCGACTGGCGCGCGCGCGCGCGTCGCTGCCCTCGCTGCCCTCGCTGCTGCCGCGGACCTCGCCGCCGGCCGCACCCTCGGCCCCGCGCCCGGCCGCAAGCCGCCCGCTCGCGCCGCTGCCGGCCGCGCGCGTGCGGCACCTCATGCTGCCGCTCTTGCTGCTCTCGGCGGTCCTGCTCGGCACCGGCATGCCGGCCGCGCAGGCGCAGCCGCTGGTGGCCTCGGCCGCCAGCGCCGCCTCCGCCGCGCCGGCGATCTCCTACGCCGACGCGATCGCCTCGCTCAAGCAGTTGCAGGCCGAGCAGGACCGCATCAAGCAGCAGACCTCGACGGCCACCAGCAACACCCAGATCGACACCGCCGATACCGCCACCGAGGCGCTCAGCGGCGACGTCGACAAGCTGATCGACGCGCTCAAGCCACAGCGCGCGCAGATCCAGGCCCAGCTCGACGTGCTCGGGCCGCCGCCGGCGGCCGGCGCGCCGCCCGAGACGCCGGCGGTAGCTCGCCAGCGCAGCGATCTCGACGCGCGCCGCGACCAGTTCGACGCGGCGCTGAAACAGGCCGTGGCCCAGAAGGACGACCTCGCCAACCTGGACCAGCAGTACGCGAAACTGCGCCGCGGATTGTTGCGCAACCAGCTCGCGCTGCGCTCGGGCAGCCTGCTCGGCCCGAGCTTCTGGGCGCCGTTCCACTCGCCGCAGCAGGAGGATATCGACCGGCTGCACAAGTTCTTCGGCCAGATCGCCGCGCAGTTCTCGTTCGCCTGGGAGGACGGCCGGCGCCTGGGCACGGTGCTGCTGCTCGGCCTGGCGATCGCGATCTGGAGCGGCGGGCGGCGCCTGCTTGAACGCGGCTTCGCCTGGTTCTGCCTGAACCGCCTGCCGGCCACGCGGCTGCGCCGCAGCGCGCTGGCGCTGAGCACCGCGCTGGCCACCGTGATCTCGACCGGCATCGCGGTGCAGTTGCTCTATCTCGCGGTGACGCGCGGCGAGGCGCTCACGCCCGCGCTCGACGATTTCGCCGCCAAGTTCAGCGAACTGGCGATGACCTGCGCGCTGATCGCGGGCCTCGGCCGCGCCCTGCTCTGCACCCGCCACCCGAGCTGGCGGCTGCCAGCGATCGCCGATCCGGTGGCGCTCGCGATGCGCCGCTTCCCGACCATCCTGGCCGCGCTGCTGCTGGTCTCGGGCACGCTCGAGCAACTGAACCGGATCGCCGACACCAGCCTGCAGGTAACCATCTTCGGACGCGGCCTCGTGGCCCTGGTGGTGGCGCTGACGATCGGCGCCACCCTGCTGCGCGCCAACCGCGCGCGCGCCGAGCTGGCCGCGGCCGGCGAGCAGCCCGAGGCGCGCTCGACCCTGGCCGGGCTGATCCACGCCGGCGTGTCGCTGGCGGTGATCGCCTCGCTGGCCGCGCTGCTGATCGGCTACATCACGGTGGCGCGCTTCATCACCTACGAGCTGGTCTGGTTCGAGATCGTGCTGTGCAGCTTCTACATGCTCACCCAGATCACGCGCGACGCCTTCGCCAGCCTGTTCTCGACGCAGTACCGCAGCGGCAACACCATCAAGCACCTGTTCGGGCTGGACGACAGCCATCTGGAGCAGGCCT
Organism: Burkholderia sp. SJZ089; assembly: GCF_007828315.1. NCBI lineage: Bacteria > Pseudomonadati > Pseudomonadota > Betaproteobacteria > Burkholderiales > Burkholderiaceae > Burkholderia > Burkholderia sp. SJZ089. Next base: position 255,465 of record NZ_VIUM01000005.1, read on the forward strand.
CGACCCTGCTGTCGGGCGTCGGCGTCGCGGTGCTGGTGCTGCTGGCCGCGCTGTCGCTGCTGACCGGCGGTTTCGGCACCACCCCGAGCGACCTGTTCGACAGCCTGCTGACCATGCTCGGCGGCACCAAGCTGCGCAGCCTCAACATCGTGCCGGACCGCATCGTCAACGCGGTGCTGGCGCTGGCGGTGGGCTTCTGGCTGCTGCGCTCGGTGCGCCGCTGGCTCGACAACGAATTCCTGCCGACCCTGGGCATGGACCCCGGCATGCGCGCCTCGCTGGTCACGCTGTTCAGCAACCTCGGCTACGTGCTGCTGGTGCTGATGACGCTGTCCCTGCTCGGCGTGCAGTGGAGCAGCCTGGCCTGGATCGTCAGCGCGCTGTCGGTGGGGATCGGCTTCGGCCTGCAGGAGATCGTCAAGAACTTCGTGTCGGGCCTGATCCTGCTGACCGAGCGGCCGGTGAAGGTGGGCGACATGGTCAGCATCAGCGGCGTGGAGGGCGACATCCGCCGCATCAACGTGCGCGCCACCGAGATCCAGCTGAGCGACCGCTCGACCGTGATCGTGCCGAACTCGCAGCTGATCTCGCAGAACCTGCGCAACGTCACGATGGGCAACAGCACCCAGGGCGTGGCCACCCTGATGCTGACCTTCCCGCTCAACACCGACCCGGAACAGGTGCGCGACCTGCTGCTGAACGCCTACCAGGCGCATCCGGCGATCCTGGAGAAGCCCGCGCCCTCGGTCACCTTCAGCCAGCTCACGCCGGACGGCATCACCCTGAGCGTGACGGGCTACGTGAGCAGCCCGCGCATCACCGCGTCCACCAAGAGCGACCTGCTGTTCGAGATCCTGAAACAACTGCGCGCGGCCTCGATCACGCTGGCCAGCCCGCAGATGCTGATGATCCAGAACGCGCCCGAGGCGGGCGCCGCGGCCCTGCCCGCCGTGACGGGGACGAAACCCGCCGGCTGAGGCGGCCGGCGCGGTGTTTCGGGTTCGTCATCAACGGTTGCAATCCTTTACCGCATGTGACGATCGCTCCCCCTATGCTTGCCCTCATCACACCAACCGCTTGGGGGAAAGACATGAAGAACATCAAGACGATCGCCTTGCTGGCACCGGCCCTGCTGGCCGGCTCGCTGCTCACGGGCTGCGTGGCCTACCCGGCCAATCCGGGCTACGGCGGTGGTTATGGCGGTGGATATGGCGGCGGCTACGCCGCGCAGCCCGCCTATGCGCAGCCGGGCGTGGCGGTCGACGTCAATATCGGCTGGCACGGCGACCGCTACTGGGACGGCCGCCGCTACTGGGCGCGTGACGACTGGAACCGCGCCCACCCGCCGGGAGATCGCCACTACGACGATCGCGACCACCGCGGCGACGACCATCACGACGACCACCCCTGGTAAGCCGGCTCGCGGCACACCGGCGAGCGATTGCCGGGGTGCCGAACGCGGCGCGGCATGAAGAAAGGGCGGCACGGGCCATCAGGTCCGCGCCGCCCTTGTCGTTCATCCGTCCTCACGCGCGACGGAGGCGACGTCTCACGGCTGCCGCGCCGTCGACGCCGCGCTACCCGGCAACGCGCGGCGGATATCGTCGACCATCGAATGCGCGGCGCCGGTCACCAGCGCCGCGTCCACGCCCTCGGTGCGCCACTGGTCCTGCCCGTCGCGCGAGAACACCAGCGAGGCGCGCGAGGAAGACGCATCCTCCGACTTGCCGGAATGCCAGGCGATCACCACGTCGCAGGTATAGGCATGCTCGGCCGTCTTGCGGCACGGGCCCTCCTCGCGGATCGAGGCGACATCGGCCGCCACCAGCAAGGGCTGGCCGAGGAAGCTGTTGAGCGCGCCGTGGTTCTCGTCGTCCAGCGCCTGCCGCACGGCGGCATCGATCTCGGCCGGCGCGGGGCCGTCGTGGAACCACCCGCAGGCGGCCAGCACCGGCGCGAGCGCGCCGGCAAGCAACAAGGTTCGAAACGTCATCCGGATTTCCTTCTCGCCCCGCCCGCGCGTCGCCCCTCGCGACGCGCCCGGGCAGGCGCGCGCGCAGTGTGCCGCGAAGCGCGCGGCGCGACCGTATCGAATCGTAAGCATTTGTTCGCGCGGCCCGGGGGCGCGCCTATACTGGACCTTTCGCGCCGCGTCCGAGCCGGCGCCCGAGCCCGAACGGAGGAGACACGATGTACTACCTGCTGACCTACGACCTGGTCGACAACTACCTCGAGCGGCGCGGCCCGTATCGCGACGAACACCTGGCGCTGGCCCAGGCCGCCACCGAGCGCGGCGAGTTGCTGCTGGCCGGCGCGCTGGCCGATCCGGCCGACTGCGCGGTGCTGGTGTTCACCGGCGCCTCGCCGGCCGCGGCCGAGGCCTTCGCGAATGCCGATCCCTATGTGAAGAACAAACTGGTGCGCCATTGGCAGGTGCGCCAGTGGAACGTCGCCGCCGGCCACTACGCGAAGACCTGACACGCGCCGCGCGCCGCCGCGCTCAGAGCCAGCCGGCGCGCTTGAAGCGCCACCAGAGCGCGAGATCGCCGATCGCCATCACGCCCAGGCAGACATAGAAGCCGAAGCGCCAGTGCAGCTCGGGGATGTTGTTGAAGTTCATGCCGTAGATCCCGGCGATCATGGTCGGGATCGCGAACAAGGCGGCGAAGGAGCCGAGCCGCTTGGTCACCTCGCTCTCGGCCAGCGAGATCATGCCGAGGTCGACCTGCACGGCGGTCACCACCATTTCGCGGCGCGCCTCCAGGGTCTTGGTGATGCGCAGCAGGTGGTCGTAGACGTCGCGGAAGTAATGCTCCATGCCGCTGCAGACCTGCGGCGTGCGCCCGCCGACCAGCTTCGAGAGCGGTTCGAGCAGCGGCGCCGTGTGCTGGTAGACGATCATCAGCCGGCGCTTGAGCGAATAGAGATCCTGGATGATCGCGCGCGCGGTGGCCGGCGTCGATTTCTCGAAGATGCGGTCCTCGAGTTCCTCCAGCTCGGCGCCCAGCGCCTCCACGGTCGGGAAGTAGCGATCGACGATCTGGTCCATCAGCGCGTAGAACACGAAGGCCGCGCCTTCCTTGAGCAGGTGCGGCTCGCGCTCGCAGCGCACGCGCACGTCCTGGAAGCCGTGCGAGGTGTGGTTGCGGATCGACAGGATGTAGTTGGGCCCGACGAACACGTTCAGCTCGCCGATCTCGAACTCGTCGTCGGCATCGAGCTCGACCGTGTGCAGCACCGCGAACAGCGAGTCGCCGTATTCCTCGATCTTCGGCCGCTGGTGGCCGTTGCGCGCATCCTCGAGCGCCAGCTCGTGCAGGCCGAACTCCTCGCCCATGCGCTCCAGCTCCGCAGGCTCGGGTTCCTTCAGCGCGACCCAGACGAAGCATTCGGGGCGGGCCACGTAGTCGCTGATGTCGTCGATGTCGATGTCGGCCAGCTTCTGGCCGTTCTGGTAGGCAACGCAGTTGATCAACATTGTGTCGGGGGGAAACGTCCGTTTCTGTCGATGAGTCGATCCGCTAGTGTAGCCGTTCCGCCCCGCTCCAAGCAGCAGGTCGCCCGGCCTCGCCGGCCTTGCGCGGCCCGGGCTTCGCGCTCATCATCGTGCAGTCGCGCGCGGCCGACGATCGCCTTTCCGGCGGCCTTCCGCCGGCTTGCTACGACTCCCCGGCCGCGCGCCCGGCATCGTCTTCTCACCCCGCCCCGGAGGCTCACGCCCGTGAAGTACCTGGTGTTTTTCTGCGGTCATGCCGGCACCGGCAAGACCACCCTCGCCAAGCAGTTGATCGGCCCGCTGATGCGCAGCACCGGCGAGGCCTTCTGCCTGCTCGACAAGGACACGCTCTACGGCCGCTACAGCGCCGCCGCGATGGGCGCGCTCACGCAGGACCCGAACGATCGCGACAGCCCGCTCTACCTGCAGCACCTGCGCGATCCGGAATACCAGGGCCTGCTCGATACCGCGCGCGAGAACCTGGAGCTGGGCATCAGCGTGCTGGTGGTCGGCCCGCTGTCGCGCGAGATCCGCGACGGGCGGCTGTTCAACCGGCAGTGGCTGGGCATCGGCCACGACGTGGGGTTGCGCGTGGTCTGGGTGCATACCTCGGAGGAGATGGCGCGCGAGCGCATCGTCGCGCGCGGCAATCCCAACGACGCCTACAAGCTCGCGCACTGGGACGAGTATCGCGCGCGCCGTTTCGTGCCGAGCGGCGAGGCCTGCGAAGGACTGCTGAGGTTCGACAACACCGCGCCGGGCGCGGCCGACGTGGAGGCGCTGCTGCACGCGATCGTGCCGCCCGCGCCGAGCGCGATGGTGCCGCCGCTGCCCGCCTGAGCCGCGGCGCGCGGCACGCGAAGGCGCCTGAAATACAAACGGCCGACGCGGGTGGTTTCCACCCGCGTCGGCCGTTTTTCCTATCCGGGCCTGCTGCCCTGCCCGCTCATGCCATGGCGTGCGAGGGCACCGTCATCGCGCCTTCGTAGAGCCGGCCGAAGCGGTTCTTCAGGAAGGCCTCGAGGGGCACCTGCTCCTGGCGCACGAAGCCGCGTTGCGGCAGCCGGCCTTCGCGGAACAGGTCGAGCACCGCGCACATCGCGCCGGCCGTGGTGATCTGGATCGCGCTCATCGGCATGCCGCCGATCTCGTTGGCGAAGATCTTGCGCGTGAACACGTCCTGCACCAGTTGGCCGTTCTTCACGCCCGTCACGGTCACGAACACCAGCACCACGTCCTGCTTGGTGGAGGGCACCGCGCGCCGCATCATCGCCTTGAGCGCGTCGCGGTCGCTGGCCAGGCGCATGTCTTCCAGCAGGAACTGCATCAGGTCTCGGTGGCCCGGATAGCGCACCGACTTGTAGTCGAGCGTGCCGACCTTGTCGGCCAGCGTCTCGCACAGCGTGCCGAGGCCGCCCGAGGTGTTGAAGGCCTCGTATTCGATGCCGTCCAGCGAGAAGTGCTCGAGGCCTTCGAGCGGCTGCACCCATTGGCGCTGGCCGTCGCGGATCGCCTCGCAGGGCTGGCAGTATTCGTTGATCAGGCCATCCACGCTCCAGGTCAGGTTGTACTTCAGCGCGTTGGTCGGGTACTCGGGCAGCGCGCCGACCCGCATCTTGACGTCGCGGATCTCGCTGAAGCCCTCCACCAGCGAATGCGCGGCGATGCCGATGAAGCCCGGCGCGAGCCCGCATTGCGGCATGAAGGCATGCTCGGCGCCCTCGGCCAGGCTGCGGATCGCATGGGTGGCGCGCACGTCCTCGGTCAGGTCGAAGTAGTGGACGCCGGCCGCCTTGGCCGCCGCGGCCACGTTCACGGCCAGGTAGTACGGCAGCGCGTTGACCAGCGCGTCGAAGCCCTTGAGCGCGTCGCGAATCGCGTTGGCGTCGGCCGAATCGACGCGGCGCGTCTCGATGCCGGCCTCGGCGAGCTTGGCCAGCGCCTCGGCGTCGCGGTCGAAGGCGACCACCTGGTAGTCGCCCGTTTCGCGCAGCAGGTGGGCAATGGTGTGGCCGATCAGGCCGGCGCCGACGATGGCGATCTTCATGGTGACTCTCCTGACGTGTGTTTGTTGTGTTCGAAGGCGATTCGGCTGCCTGCAGGAGAGTGTACGAACGAGCAAAAACAGTTGATAGACGGAAAGTGATGCGATCCGACACCGATTTTCGTCGATATGACGAAGCGTTTCGACTTTATGTCGGAATTGGCCCCGTAACGCGTCGCGGGATCCAGGGCAACAGGCCCCGGCGGCACCGCGCGATCGCCGGTGTTTTCGCGGATCGATTTTCGCGCGGATCGAGTCGACGAGTCCAGGCGAGTCGGGCATGCTAGCGGCTGCGCCCCAGCCCGTGTTTTCGGCCGAGACACCGGGAGATACCGGGTTCGGCGGCGCCCCCGTACTTCCGACAAGCCCGGTTCCGGAGCGACCCGTGAAATATCCGCTGATTGTGGCCTCGAGCATCGTCGCGGCCGATATCCTCGTGTGGCGCGCCCGGCTTCCCCCCTACGAACGCACCCGCCTGTTCATCCGGCTCGCGCTGTTCGCGGCCCTGAGCTGGCTGCTGTTCAGCGCGGACATGAGCCCGTTCGGCGAGCCGCCGTATCGCGACGCCGCGGGGCTGCACTGGCTCGCGCAGATCCTCGAGATCATCTGGTGGCTGATGGGCGCGCGCCTGCTGACGCTCTCGCTCGACCTGCTCCTGCTGCCGCGCAGTTGGCGCAAGCAGCGGCTGTTCTCGGACGTGTTCGGCGCCATCGTGTTTCTCGCCGCGACGGTGGCGGCGCTGGCCTTCGTGCTCGAGCTGCCGGTGCGCGGCCTGGTCGCCACCTCGGGCGCGCTGGCCATCGTGCTCGGCCTGGCGATCCAGAGCACGCTCAGCGACGTGTTCGCGGGCATCGTGCTCAGCACCACCGAGCCCTATTCGGTGGGCGACTGGGTCGTCATCGACGACGTGGAGGGCATGGTCGTCGAGATGAACTGGCGCGCCACGCACCTGCTCACCGGCCAGGGCAATACCCTGGTCGTGCCGAACGCGCTGACCGCCAAGGCGAAGATCTCGAACAACAGCCGCCCGGCCAAGGTCCATGGTCTCTCGCTGGTGCTCGAGATCGCCCCCGAGGCGCGCCCCAGGACCGTACTGGACGCGCTGGAGCGGGCGCTGACCGGCTGCCACGCGATACTGCGCTCGCCCGCCGCCCATGCGCGCGTGCAGCGCGCGACGCTCAACTCGATCCATTACGAGGTGGTGGGCTTCGTCGACGACATGGCGCTCAAGCGCGCCGCCTCCAACGAGCTGTTCGACCTGTGCTACCGGCACCTGGCCGCCGCCGGGGTGCCCTTGCGCGCGCTGGGCGTGCCCTTGCGCGCGCTGGGCGTGCCGGCGCCGGCGGCCGAGGCCGGCGACGCCAGGCAGGCGCTGCTCAAGCGCGTGTCTTTGTTCGAAAGCCTCGACGCCGCCGAGGTGGCGCAGCTCGCGAAGCGTCTTTCGCGGCACGAATACCGGGCCAACCAGGAAATCCTCGCGCCGGACACGGTGCCGGACAGCCTGGCGATCGTCGATACCGGGGTGTTGTCGGTGGTGTTCCGCGAAGCCTCGGGAGAACGCGAGCTGGCCCGGGTCGGCCCGGGCGAGGCCTTCGGGGAGGCGGGCTTGCTGGCCGGCCTGCCGATGCGGGTGTCGATCACCACGCTGACGCCCGCGGTCCTGTTCCAGCTCGGCAAGGACGACATGAGCGCGTTCCTGAAGGCGCATCCGGAAGTGGCCGAGAAGCTGTGCCAGTTGCTGGCCTACCGGCAGGACAAGCTCGGCAAGCTGACCGCGGCGCTGCCCGCCGAGCAGGAACACGGTCATTCCCTGTTCGACTGGTTGTTCGGCAAGATGCGGCACGTGCACGCGCTGCACGATTGAGACGCCCGCCCGCGAAGCGGCTCGCGGGTCGTTGCGCGCGCAAGCTTCGTCGCGCCGCCGGGCCTCACGAGGCCGCCGGCGGCTCCTCGCGCTGCACCGCCGCCCCGCAGCCGCTGCAGAACGGGAAGAAGGCGAAATTGCGCGTGCCGCAGGCGCAGGACTGGAACAGCTTCAGGCCGCAGTGGATGCAGAAGGTCGACTGCTCGCCGCCGAGGCTCCAGGGCTTGTCGCAGGACGGGCACATCTTCTTCTGGAACGAGGCGATCGCCTTCTCGTAGCCGATCGACTGGGCCCGTTCGTCCTGGCTGCGCTGCATCTCCTCGCGCTTGCGCTCGACGTAGCGCTGGAAGGCCCGCAGCATGTAAATGCCGGCGAAGATCGTCAGCGCGATGCCGACCGCCACCCGCACATAACCGCCGAAGTCGGGCAGGTAGGGCACCAGCTCGACGAAGAAGGCCGACAGCGCGAACAACCCGAAGCCATGGACGAAGGGCCAGTAGCGCGCGCGGCGGTAGCGCAGGAACAGCCACACGGCGAGCAGCAGCACCGGCAGCGTGAAGGCCAGGCGCCAGCCGAACACGGCCAGCGAATAGCGGCGCAGCGCGGCCTGGTAGCGCTGATCCGCCTCGCCGCCGGCCTGCTCGGCGCGCGTCTCGAGCGCGCTGGAGCGCTGTTCCAGCGCGCTCGCCTGGTCGGCCAGCGTGTCCTGCTGCTTCTGCCAGCCCGCCAGCGCCGCCTGCAGCTTGTCGAGTTCCTGGGTGCGCGCGAGCAGCTCGGGGTTGCGGCTGCTGTCGCCGGTCGCGGTGCGCGTGGCCACCCAGTTGCGGAACGCCTCGCGGGCATTGTCGTAGTCGCGCCGGGCGCGCGTGGCGCCCGCGTTGGCGGCGTCCTGCCGCGTCGACAGGCTGGCGCGCTCGCCCTCCAGCGCGCGCCGCTCGTCGCGCAGGGCCGCGTCGCGCGCCGTGTCGGCGAACTGTGCGGCCTCGGGCGGGCCGCCGCGCGGCGCGAACATCAGGTCGCGGATCACCAGGCTGCCGAGCATGTTGAGGAACAGCGCGAACACGATCGCGAGCGCCCAGGAGGCGAGCCGCAACCAGCGTTCGGGACGGGAAAATGCCTGACTGGTCTTCATGGCCGCTGCGCTCCTGTGGTCGATTTCCTTGTTTGTGCTTGTGCCGGGAGACTGCCTTGGCGCACGGGATTCGCGCGCCGTGCCGCGTTCAGACGCTGATGGTGCCGCGATCGATCTTGCGCGCGAGGATGATCGAGGTGGTGGTGCGCTCCACGCCGTCGAGCGCGCCGATCTCGTCGAGCAGGTCGTTGAGCCGGCCCGGCGAATCGGCGCGCAGCCAGGCCACGTAGTCGTATTCGCCGCTCACCGCGCACAGCAGTTGCAGCTCGGGCATGCGGTCGAGCCGCTTGAGCACGTCCTGCCCGAACTTGGGCGCCAGGATGATGCCGACATAGGCCACCAGGCTCGCGTCGAGCACGTCCTGGCCGAGCCGCGCGCCGTAGCCGGCGATCACCTGGGTGCGCTCCAGGCGCTCGATGCGCGCGATCACCGTGGTGCGCGCCACGCCGAGCTGACGCGCCAGTTCCGCGACGCTCGCGCGCGCGTTCGCCTGCAGCAGCGAGACGAGGTTGCGGTCGAGTTCGTCGAGCTGGTCGAGTCGAGGTGGGCGCATGACGGATTCCGTGACAAGGTGTCGCGATGATAGCGCCGAAGCGGCGCCGGCCCAAACGCGGAGCCCGCCGCAACGGGCTTTTCCACGCGATTCCGGCCGCGCGCGGGGCCGCCGCGCCGGCGATTTCGATTTCGTTTCGGTTGTAAGCAGATGTCGCCGCGCTGCACATTTGCCCTTGCGCATGCTACTAATAGCGCGCGTCTCCGGCTCGCGACTTGCTATGCCCGACCTGACACCAGGTGGCCGCAGGCACCACCGGATACCGTTTGACGACCACACAGGAGTTCCAATGAAAAAGATCTCGCTGACTCTCGCCGCGCTGTTCGCGCTTACCGGCTCGCTCGCCGCCCACGCCCAGACGCCCGCCTCCGCTGCGGCGGCAGCCGCCTCGACGCCGGGCGCCGCGCATGCCGCGCGTCACGAGGCCCGCGTCGAGGAACGGATCACCTACCTGCACCAGCAGTTGAAGATCACGCAGGCCCAGGAAGCCCAATGGCAACCGTTCGCCGACACGATGCGCGAGAACGGTGAAACCATGGGCCGCCTCTATGGCGAGCGCGCCGACGGCAAGAGCTCGGCGACGGCCCTCGACGACGTGAAGCAGTACGCGGAAATCGCCCAGGCGAACGCCGATGGCGCCAAGAAGCTGGTCGACACCTTCGGCCCGCTGTACGAGGCGCTCTCGCCGGAGCAGAAGGCGATTGCCGACAAGACTTTCCGCGAGCGCTGGAACCATCGCGGCCCGCAAGGCGGCAAGCATGCGCCGCACAAGGGCGCGGCCAAGAAGCCGGCCGCCCCGGCAGCCGACGCGGCCAGCGCCCCGGCCGCGCAGTAAGCCTTGGGCGGGGCCTTGGCGCCCCGCCCTCGCAGGGCATCGAACCGGCCCGCCGCTTCACAGCGGCGGGCCGTTTTTTTCATTGGCGGCGAGAGCCGATGTCGCGGGAGTGAACCGATTCGGGAGAGCCGGGTCTGAAGACTCCTTACAAAATACCGACACTCATGCCATGCGCGCTCGCCTGTTCCTGTCCCGCCTGCTCCCCTTGCTGCTGATCGCGGCGCCGCCCGCCTGGGCGCAACCGGCCGCACATCGAGGCGCCGACGCGCCCGCGCCGGCCTCCGCCACCCGCTTCGCCTCGCCGCTCGCCCGCAACCTGCAGGGCGGCGCGACGGCCGCGACACCCGCCTCGGCGCGCTGCCAGGAGCTCGCCGGCATGGTCGGCCAGGCCATCGCCGAGCCGGATCGCCGCAACGTGGTGGTGCGCCGCATGGGCCCGGATGGCCAGTTGCGCAACGAGCTCGGCGAATACGACCGGCGCGCCTCGCCGGAAGCCGAATACCGGCGTCTGGGTTGCCGGCCCTGAAGCGGTCCTGGGGCAGTCCTGACGTGGCCGTGACGTGATCTCGAAGCGGCCTCGAAGCAGCCCTGAGGCAGCTCGATGCGGCCCGGAGAAGCCTCGCCGCCAACCCGCGCGACCTGGCGAGCCGGACGGCGCGCCAAGGCCGCCAGCCCCACGGCCGGCCGGTTTCAAGCTACAGTTCGGGCTTTTCTCAGCCAGGCACGCGAACCATGATCGAACTGAAGCAAATCGACCTGCGCACGGATCCCGCCGCGCAACGCGTCGTCAAGGACGAAACCGTGGAGGTGGCCTTCGCCGCCGAGGCGGGCGAACTGATGAGCCTGGAAGGGCCGAACCGCTACGCGGCCGGCGACGCAATCGTGACGGGCTCGACCGGCGATCGCTGGGTGGTGTCCCGCCAGCGTTTCGACGACAAGTACCTGCCGGCCGCCGAGGGGCTCGCGCACGGCGACGCCGGCCCGTACCGGAACCGGCCGGCGGTGGTGCTGGCGAAACGGATGGAGGCAGCGTTCTCGATCGCGCGTTCCGAAAACGGCGACGTGCTGCGCGGCGCGGCCGGCGACTGGGTCATGCAGTACGCGCCCGGCGACTACGGCGTGGTGCAGGCGCAGCGTTTCGCGCAGGTCTATCGCGTCACGCAGTAAGCGCGGCGATCCTTGGAAGGCACCGGCGGCGCAAGGCCGCCGGCGATTTACGCCGCCGCCCCGGAATCACTTCGACCGCGGCGACAGCCCCCGCTCAGGCGAATTCCTCGCCCAGCACCAGCTCGGTATCGCGCTCGATCGCCTGGCCTTGCGCGTGCCGCTCTTCCAGCGAGCCGATGAAGGCCTCGACATAGGCGCGCAGCACGGCGTGGCTGCGCGCGCGCTGCATCGGCCGCATCGCCAGGTAGCGCGCGAAGGCCGCCGACTCGATGCGCAGCGCCAGCGTCATGCGCTTGGGCGCCGAGCCGAAACGCATCCCCAGCCATTGCACGTACAGGAAGCGCCCGCCTTCGTCGCCGCGCTCGGCAAAACTCGTCTGCTCCGGGAACAGGTCGCAGATCACATGCGCGAGCGCGTCGAACTCGGCGCTGGCGCAGTCGTAGTGGTAGTCGTCCATGGTGGTCGGGCTCAGGCGGTGCGCGTGGCCGGCCGGAACCAGCGGACCAGCGCGGCAATCAGGATCAGGGTCATCAGGCCGTAGGCCGTGACCATCGTCGACACGGGAATCGCGCCGGCATTGAAAGCCATCAGCGGCAGGTCGCCGATCGGGTGCAGCACGATCGCCAGCGGCAGGATCCAGCGCTTGCGCGCCTGCACCCCGCGCCATACCAGCACCGACATGGCGAGCTGGAAGGTGAAGGCGGCCAGGCATTCGAGCACGCGCACCACGATGGTCGAGGCCGACATGGTGATCAGCATCATCTGGATGCGCAGCGCGAGATCGGGCGGCATGGTCGAGAGCTGCTGGTTGAGCTGACCGCGCTGCGCGAGCCACACCAGCCAGACCCACTGGCCCAGCACGATCACGCCGACGAACCAGGCCTGCGCGCCGCCGAAGCCGATCCCGTAGCCGAGCCCGCGCGCGTCGCCCGAGGAGGCGCCGTAGCGGCGCTCGACGAAACGCAGGCCGAGGTAGCGGCCGCCCTCCTCGATCACCGCGGCCACCGCGATGCCGAAGGCGACGAAGACCACCGGCTGCGAGAGCCATTGCACGGCGCCGGGCAGCATCGGCGCGAGCGCGTAGACGCCGCGCTCGATCAGGGTGGCGAACAGCATGAAGGCCGCGATGCCGACGATGGCGTCGCGACGATCCAGTTTCATCGGGGATTTCAGCAAGCGGAACGCAACGATCGGCAACAGCGCGACGATCAGCGTGCCGATGATCAGCGCCACCAGGGTGGCGGGGGCAACAGTCATGACGATCCTTGGTCGGTCAGGCGCACCGGAGCGGCGCGCGACCCCGCATGATACTCAGCTTGCGGTCGATGTGCGCACCACCAGCTCGCCGGGCAGCAGCGCCTCGCGCGCCGCGTCGGTGGCGCCGTCGATCCGGTCGTGCACGAATTCGACCGCGCGATAGCCGATTTCATAGGTGGGCTGACGGATCGTGGTGATGCCGAGCAGCTCGGCCCATTCGGGATCGTCGATCGACAGCAGCGCCACCCTGGCCTGCCAGCCGGCGCCGTGACGCGCGTGCAGGTGACGCGCGAGCGCCAGCGCCACCGGCGCGTTGGCGGCGAACAGCGCGACCCGGCGGCCAGCCGACGCGGCGGCGTCGAGCCGCGCGTCGAGCCCGGCCAGCGCGACGGCCAGTGCCTCGCAATCGGCCAGGTCGGCGACGATCGTGGGCGCCGCCTCGCGGTCGCGGCCCAGCTCGGCCAGCGCCGCGCGGAACGCGGCCTCGCGCAGGCGCCGTGAACTCACCTGCTCGAACGGCTGCACCACGAAACAGACCTCGGCGAAACCCTGCGCGAACAGATGCGCGAGCCCCGCGCGCACCGCGGCGCTATTGTCCAGGCCGACCAGGTCGGCGTCGAAACCCTCCACGCGCCGATCGACCAGCACGGTCGGGATTCCGCAGCCGCGCAGCGGCATCAGCGCATCCTCGCGCGCGCCCAGCGCGTTGACGATCATGCCCTCGACGCGATAGGTGGTCAGCAGTTGCAGGTAGCGGCGCTCCATGTCGGCCTCGTTGGCGGCATGGCAGATCAGCGGCATGTAGCCGAGCGCATGGCAGGCCGCCTCGACGCCCTGCAGCACCTCGACCGTATAAGGATTGGTGAGGTCGGCCGCGAGCAGCCCGAGCAGCCGGTTGCGGCCGCGCTTGAGGCCGCGCGCCATCTGGTTCGGCCGGTAGTTCAGGCGCTGGATCGCGGCCTCGATGCGGGTGCGCAGGTCCGCCGACAGCACGTTGGTCTCGCCGTTCAGGTAGCGCGACACGCTGGTCTTGCCGGTGCCGGCCTCGCGCGCGACATCGCTGATGGTGGCCGGGCGCGCGCCGGCCGGGGAACGGGTTTCGCTCATCGCGGCGCCTGCTGGCGAACGCCGTGCGCGACGCGCGGGCGGAATCGGCGGGGGGATCCGAGGGTGGATCTGGATACGCAGTTCAACTGATCGTTTCTCCATGTGGCGAGGCCGGCAGCGCCGGCTGCTGCGCGACGGCCTCGAGCCGAGGCGCCTGGGCAGACTGCCGGCCGATCGACACCGGGCTGGCCCGGCATATCCAGCCAGTTCACGAACGCGGCTGGCCCTCGAGTACCCGACGGGTTCGCCAGGATCGGCGCGGGTCCGGGCACGCGAGACCTCAGTCAGCGCGGGATCATAACGCAGCCGGACGTCAGGCGATACGAGGGTCCGTTCGGTTCGCCCGCGACGGCCGGCGGGCGGCTTGCGGCGAGCGCGCCGGTGCACGGTAACCAGGCACCGCGCCGTCAGCCGGCGAGCCCCGAACATCGCGGCTCGCCGCGTTTCGACGGGTTTCTGGTGCGCTGCGCAACCTATCGCGGCGCGGCGCGCCGATAGCGACTATCCGATACCGACCATGCGGCGGCGATGATTTCAAGCAGGCAGCAGGCTCGCGCGACCGCGCCCTTGCGCGCCCTGCACCTGCCCCGATTCCGGCGGTGGCACGCCGCCGGAATCCGGCACTCAGCGCGCGAGCAGTTCGCGGTTGACGAGGTTGCCGCGCAGCGTGCCGTCGAGCGCGCCGATCAGGTTCTCGGCGGCGTTGCGCGCCATGGCGTGACGCGTCTCGTGCGTGGCCGAGCCGATATGCGGCAGCGCCACCACGTTCTTCATCGTCAGCAGCGGCGAATCGGCCGCCAGCGGCTCCTGCTCGAACACGTCGAGCCCCGCGCCGCGGATGGTGCCGACGCGCAGCGCCTCGATCAGCGCCGCCTCGTCGACCACCGGCCCGCGCGCGGCGTTGATCAGGATCGCGCCCGGCTTCATCCTCGCCAGCTCGGGCGCGCCGATCAGGTGGCGCGTCGCCTCGCTCAGCGGCACCTGCAGGCAGACGAAATCGGAGGTGGCGAGCAGCTCGTCGAGCGGCACGCGGCGCGCGCCGAACTGCGCCTCGGCCTCGGCGTTCGCGCTGCGATTGGTGTACTGCACGCGCATCCGGAAGCCGAGCGCGGCACGCCGCGCCACCGCCGCGCCGATCCGGCCCAGCCCGACGATGCCGAGCGTCTTGCCCTGCACGTCGGTGCCGTAGAGTGGCTCGCCGATGCTCTTCTTCCACTGCCCGGCCTTGACGAACTCGGCCAGCTCGACCACCCGCCGCGCGCTCGACAGGATCAGCGCGAACACCGTGTCGGCGGTCGACTCGGTCAGCACGTCGGGGGTATGCGCGAGCAGGATGCCGCGGCGCGTGAGGTCGGCCACGTCGAAGTTGTCGTAGCCGACCGAGATGGTCGACCAGGCGCGCAGCCGCGGCGCGCGATCGAGCATCGCGGCGGTCACCGGCACGCTCGCGCCGATCGCGCCGTCGGCATCGGCCAGCGCCTCGGCGAGCGCCTCGGCGCCCTCGGCCTGGATCACCTCGGCGTGCTCGCGCAGGTAGGCGAGCACGTCATCGGGCAGGGTCTTGTAGGCGACGATACGGTAGCTCATGCGATTCATTTTCCTGTGGTGGAGTGCGCGAGCGGCAAGGCCCCGTCGGGATGCGGCCTGACCACCAGCGTCAGCACGACCGAGGCGACCAGCGCCACGCTCATGAACGCATAGGAAGCCGAGGGCGAGCCGGTCGCGCCGTTCAGATAACCGACGACATAGGAGCCGACGAAGGAGCCCAGCGCGCCCATGCTGTTGATCAGGGCCATCGCGCCGCCGGCGACGTTCCTCGGCAGCAGCTCGGGCACGATCGCGAAGAACGGCCCGTAAGGCGCGTACATGGCGGCGCCGGCGATCACCAGCATCGCGTAGGACAGCCAGAAGTGGGTCGAGCCGAGCGCGTAGGAGCCCGCGAAGGCGATCGCGCCGACCAGCAGGAACGGCCAGACGAAGGCCTTGCGCGTGTCGAGCTTGTCCGAGGCCCAGGACACGACCAGCATCGCGATGGTGGCGGCCAGGTAGGGCAGCGCCGACAGCCAGCCGGTCTCGACCATGCCGAACGAGGAGCCGTTCTTGACGATCGAGGGCAGCCACAGCACGAAGCCGTAGACGCCGATGCTCCAGCAGAAGTACTGGGCACAGAGCAGCAGCACGGCCGGCTGGCGGAACGCCTCGCGATAGTTGCGCACCGGCTTGAGGGCGGCCTGCTCGCTGGCCAGCGCGCGCTCGATGTCGCGCTTCTCGTCGGCCGACAGCCACCTGGCCTCGGCCGGCTTGTCCTGCACCAGCACCCACCAGCAGATCGCCCAGACGATGGCCGGCACGCCCTCGGCGACGAACATATGGCGCCAGCCGAATTCGTGCACCAGGTAGCCCGACACCACCGACATCCACAGCACCGTGACCGGGTTGCCGAGGATCAGGAAGGTGTTGGCGCGCGAGCGCTCGTGCTTGGTGAACCAGTTGCTGATGTAGATCAGCATGGCCGGCATGACGGCCGCCTCCACCACGCCCAGCGCGAAGCGAATCGCCATCAGCGAGGGGATGTTGCTGACCAGGCCGGTCAGCGCCGCGCAGCCGCCCCACAGCACCAGGCTCCAGAACACCAGGCGCTTGACGCTGCGCCGCTCGGCGTAGATCGCGCCGGGGATCTGGAAGAAGAAGTAGCCGAGGAAGAACAGCGCGCCGATCAGCGAGGCCAGGCCCTTGCCGATGCCGAGATCCTGGTTGATGCCGGCCGCCGAGGCGAAGCCGAAGTTCGCGCGATCGAGGTACGCGAGGCTGTACGTGATGAACACGATCGGCATGATCTTCCACCAGCGGCGGATCGGAAGCGTTGCGGACATGGGGCTTGTCTCCTTCGGCGTGCGGCGCCGTATCGGGTTCGTCGCGGCGCGTCACGCGCCGCGCGGGCAATTATCGCGCGAGTGCCTCGGCGGCGGCGGCCGGTGCCGCCTGGGCGGCACGCGCGGCGGCCGCTTCGAGCCGGTCGAGCTGTTCGCGGCTCGGCAGGCCCTCGGAATCGCCGATCACCTGGATCGCCAGCGCGCCGATGCGGTTGCCGCGCGCCACCGCCTCGGCCACCGTGCGGCCTTCGAGCAGGCCGCTGATCACGCCGACCGCGAAGCCGTCGCCGGCGCCCACCGTGTCCACCACACGCTCGACGCGCTCGCCGGCCACCGTTCCCTCGCGGCCGTCGACCGTCAGGTAGTAGGCGCCGGCCTCGCCGAGCTTGATCACCACGCCGGCGCGCGCGCCGTTGGCGAGGTAGAAGCGCGCGATCTCGGCCGGCGTGTCGAGGCCGGTCAACTGGCGCCCCTCGGCCAGGCCCGGCAGCACCCAGTCGGCATGCGAGGCCAGCTCGTTGAGCGTGCGCGCCATCGCCTCGGCCGACGGCCACAGGGTGGGGCGCAGGTTCGGATCGAAGGAAATCGTCTTGCCGGCCGCGCGCATCTCGCGGGCCAGGTGGAAGGCCAGCTCGCAGGACGTCGACGAGATCGCCGGCGCCACGCCCGTCAGGTGCAGGTGGCGCGCGCCCAGCGCGTAGTCGGCGACATAGTCGTCCAGCGACAGGTGGCTGGCGGCCGAGCCCTTGCGGAAGTATTCGATGTCCGGGTCGCTGCCGTCGTCGCTGCGCGCCTTCAACTGGAAGCCGGTGCGATAACGCGCATCGATCGTCACGCAGGACGCATCGATGCCCTCGTGGGCCAGCGTGTCGAGCACGTGGCGGCCGAACGAATCCTTGCCGACGCGGCTCAGGTAGCCGACCCGGAAGCCGAGCCGGGCCAGGCCGATCGCGACGTTCAGGTCGGCGCCGGCGATCCGCCTGGTGAACTGCTCGGCCTGCGCGAGCGGACCCGGCGCATTGGCGACGAACAGCGTCATGGCTTCGCCGTAGGTGAGGATTTCGACGGGGGACTGCGACATGATGAAAGCTCCTTCGGAATACGGGATCAGGCGGTCTCGAGCCAGGCGACGCGACGGCGCGCGTCGGCGGCGAGATCGGCCGGGTCGAACGGGAACTCGATGCCGCGCGGCACCTCGCGCGGCAGCGTCGCGAGCACCGGCAGGCAGAGCGGGTCGGCCGCCTGCGGGGCCACCGCGAAACGGCGCGCGCCCTCGCCCGTCACGGCCTTGCAATGGATGTACTCGACGTGCGGCGCGAGGGCCCGGGCGGCCGCCAGCGGCAGCTCGCCGGGCCACAGCCAGTTGCCGATGTCGAAGGTCATGCCGAGCGTGCCGGCCGCGCCTTCCTCGACCAGCGCGGCGAACAGCGCGGTGAATTGCGCCAGCGTGCCGCCCATCGCGAGCTGGCCGTTCTCGACCAGGATCCGCGCGCGGCTGCCCTGCGCGGCGGCGGCGATCTCGGCCGCGTGCGTGGTGCCGGCGAACCCGCCGAGCTGGAATTTCAGGAAATGCGCGCCGAGCGCCTCGGCCTCGCGCAGCGACTGCGCGAGCGCCTCGCGATCGAGCGCGCCGTCCTCGCGGTAGAGCGCGGCCGGCGTCGAGTAGACGGCCCACATTCCCGCGGCCGCAACCGCCATGCCCAGCGCCGCGAGCGCGGCCGGCGCGCAGTCCTCGTCGGCGGCGAACAGTTCGCGACGCACCTCGAAGCCGGCGGCGCCCGCCTCGGCCGCCTGCGCGACATAGGCCCGGTGCCCGTCGCGGCGAATCGCCTCCGTCCCGTATGCGCTGGCGACGATCACGATATCTGCCATGTCTGCCCTTCTCTCCATGCTGGCTCCGAATCAGGCGATTGGAACCGGTTCCATTCAATGGAGCGAATGGTGCGCTTCGTGTCTGTCGCAGGCCATAGAGGAAATCCCTGAGAGATGGGTCGAATCGAGAAAACAGCGTCCGATCAGGCCCTGGCAGCCAGGATCGAGGCGCAAATCGCAAATATGCCGGGAATGGTTTACAGAATCAGACGAGTCAGCTTCATGCACCCAACCCGTCTTGATAAATTTTCACCCGTTCGCGTCCGGCCACATGACATGCGAACGGCAGCTTCATCGTCATATCCATTACCCGCGACATCAGCAACGACACGCCCGCCCGATTCCCGATTCCCGCCCGTTTCCCCCAAACCCATGAATTCCCCACTCGACCACTCGGGAGGTCAACCCACGACATAGATCCTTCGCACACGTTATCCATTGCCTTTTCACGATTTCACGATCGACTTCCATGAACATCAAATATTTCCCGCTGCTCATGTCGGCCGCCGCGCTGGCGCTCACCGCCACGCAGGCTGCCCACGCCTCGGACGGCACCATCAACTTCACCGGCTCGGTGGTCGCCTCGACCTGCAAGATCAACGGCGGCACCAACGACCTGACCGTGCCGCTGCCGACGGCCGCCGCCAGCCAGCTCGCGACGGTGGGCGCCACCGCCGGCCGGACCCCGTTCACGCTGTCGCTGTCGGGTTGCACGACCGATCGCAAGGAAGGCGGCAACAGCGTCCCGGCACCCGTGCGCAAGGTGTCGGTGGCCTTCGAGCCGGGGCCGAACGTCAATCTCGCCACCGGCCGCCTGGTGCCGACCGGCGAGAACGCGGCCACCGGCGTCGAGATCGAGATCCTCAACGACAAGTACACGCCGATCAAGATCGGCGCGGAAAGCTCGACGCAGGGCACCCAGGTCGTCGACATCGACGCCGCAGAAGGCGGCACCGGCACCGCGACGCTGCAATTCGCGGCCCAGTACGTGGCCACCGGCGACAAGGTGACGGGCGGCCCCGCCAACTCCTTCGTCACCTACTCGCTCGTCTATCCCTGAGCCTGCGCTGCGCCGGTTGAGCGTGTCGGCCACCTTCGGGTGATCGGCATACCAATCCGTGAGGTACGGCAACCGGCGCACTTAAATTTGCACTGCGAATCAAATCCATGTCGAGAACGAAATCGAGCCCGATCGCCCGGAGCTGGCTGGCACTCATCGCGCTGCTCTGCTGCGCCTGCGCCCAGGCCAGCGTGACCTTGTCCGGCACACGCGTGGTATTCGACGCGAGCGAGCCGGAGGTGACGATCCAGCTCAGCAACCAGGGCAAGCAGCCGGCGCTGATCCAGGCCTGGCTCGACACCGGCGACGAGCGGGCCGAGCCGGAACGGATCGAGGTGCCCTTCGTGGTCACGCCCACCCTGTTCCGCATCGAACCGGGCAAGGGCCAGGCGCTGCGCATCATCCACACCGGCGAGCCCCTGCCGTCGAATCGCGAATCGCTGTTCTGGCTGAACGTGCTGGACGTGCCGCCCAAGGCCAGCGGCGGCGACGAGGTGAATCGCCTGCAATTCGCGTTCCGCACCCGCATCAAGATGATGTATCGCCCCGCCGGCCTGCCCGGCACCCCGGACGACGCACCGGCCGGCCTGCGATGGACGCTCGCCACCGACGCATCGCAACGCCCGGTGCTGCAGGCCCGCAATCCGAGCGCCTATGTGGTCAACCTCGCCGGCGTCGAGCTGCAATCCGGCGGCAAGACCTACTCGGCGGGCTTCGGTCACGTGCTGCCCGGCGACACCGCTTCGTTCCCCTTGGTCGGCGCGGATGCGACGGCGCTGCCGAACGCGACGGTCCTGTACAGCAGCGTCGACGACTGGGGGTCGACGCATGGCCACCGCGCGGCGGTCAGCCAATGAATCCGCCGCAGGCAACCCGGCGCCCGCGCGTCTGCCGCGCGCTGCGTTCCGCGCGGCCTCACGTGTCCACCTCGGGAAACGCTACAAGATGATGCGGGTATTGCAGGCGGAAACCGTTCCCCGACTGAAACCGACATGCGCGCTGCTGCTCTCGATCTTCTCCGCCTGGGAAGCCGATGCGCGGGCAGCGGGGACCGCCGACATGGCCGACGGCGCCACCGTGCAGGTCGCCCAGGCGCAATTCGCCCGCGTCGAATTCGAAGGCGGCTTCCTGAACCACGGCGGCGGCGCGATCGACGTGTCGCGCTACGCGCAGCGCAACGTGGTCCGGCCCGGCATGTATCGCCCTGACATCTACGTGAACGGCCAATGGGCCGGCCGCATCGAGGTGCCATTCCGCGCCGCGCCCGGCATGCTCGATGCGCAGCCCTGCTTCGACCAGGCCCTGCTGGAGCGGCTCGGCATCGACCTGGCCAGCCTGCGGCCGAGCCGGCTCGCCTCGCTGGCGCATGACGGCGCCTGCCTGCGCATCGGTCAGGCCGTCGACGAAGCCTCGTTCAGCTTCGACTTCAACGATCTGCGGCTCGACCTCGGCATCCCGCAGATCTCGATGCGGCGCCAGGCCCGCGGCTACGTCAATCCCAAGCAATGGAGCGCGGGTGTGCCGGTGGCCATGCTCGGCTACAACCTCAACGTCTACCATTCGCGCGCCCGCGACGCTCGGGCCGCCACCCAGGGCTATCTCGGCATCGACGCCGGGTTCAACCTCCAGCGCTGGCACTTCCGGCACGGCGGTTCGTTCAACTGGGACGATCGCGGCCACCGCCGCTACCAGAACATCGCGACCTACGTGCAGCGCGATCTCTCGGCCTGGTCCTCGCAGCTCGTGATCGGTGACGCCTATACGCCCGGCGAGCTGTTCGACACCAGCGCGTTCCGCGGTCTGCGCGTGGCCACCGACGACCGCATGCTGCCCGAATCGCAGCGCGGTTACGCGCCCGTGGTGCGCGGCGTGGCCAGCACCAACGCGAAGGTGACGATTTCCCAGAACGGCGTGAAGCTCTACGAGACCACCGTGGCGCCGGGCGGTTTCCAGATCGACGATCTCTACCCCACCGGCTACGGCGGCGACCTGAAGGTGCTCGTCACCGAGGCGGACGGCAGCGAGCATTCCTTTTCGGTGCCCTACGCCGCCGTGCCGATGTCCCTGCGCCCCGGCCAGCACCGTTACAGCTTCACGGCCGGCGCGCTGCGCCACCTGCCGAACAGCAGGCCGCTGTTCACCCAGGCGACCTGGCAGCAGGGCCTGACCAATACGCTGACCGGCTACGGCGGCGCCACCCTGGCGCAGGGCTACCTGTCGGTGATGGCCGGCGCGGTGCTCACCACGGGCTGGGGCGCCTTCGGCCTCGATCTCACGCATGCCAGCACCCGCATTCCTGGCGAGCGTGGCCATGCCGGGCAGAGTCTGCGCCTGAGCTACGCGAAAACGGTGGCGGCCACCGGCACCAATATCGCGATCGCCGCCTACCGCTATTCGACCAATGGCTTCTTCGGCCTGAACGATGCGATGGCCGCACGCGACCAGGCCAGGCTCGAGATTCGCACCACCGCGCTCTACCGCCAGCGCAACCGCGCCTCGCTGACCCTGAGCCAGCAGCTGGGCCGGCGCGGCGGCAGCCTCAACCTCACGGCCTCGACGGCAACCTACTGGAACCGCCGCGGCTCGGATCTCGATTTCACGATCGGCTACAGCAACAGCTTCCGCAGCCTGGCCTACAACGTCTCGGCGAGCCGTCAGCGCGACGCCTGGGGCAAGGCCGGCACGCTGATCTACGCCGGGCTGTCGATTCCGCTCGGCCGCACGCAGCCGGCCACGCTGTCCACCAGCCTGAACCGCGACTCGCGGGGTTCCACCCAGGTGGCCACCAGCCTGAGCGGCGCGGCCGGCGTCGACGGCAACCTCTCCTACGGCCTCAACGTGGATCACGGCAGCGGGCGCGACGGCACGCGCACCAGCGGCGGCGCCAACCTCATGCATCGCGGCGCGCGGGGCGAACTGAGCGGCAGTATCGGCGCCAGCGCCGACTACCAGCAGCTCTCGCTCGGCGCGCGCGGCGCGGTGGTCGCGCATCGCGGCGGCATCTCGCTTTCGCAGCCGCTGTCGGAAACCTTCGCGATCGTCGAGGCGAAGCACGCCGAGGGCGCGCGCGTGACCAATGCCTCGGGCGTGCGCGTGGGCAGCAATGGTTACGCGGTGGTGCCGCACCTCACGCCGTTCTCGATGAACGACGTCTCGCTCGATCCGAAGGGCCTGTCGACCGATGTCCAGTTGAAGGAGACCAGCCAGCGCGTCGCGCCGCTCGCGGGGGCCGTGCCGCTGCTGGTGTTCAAGACCGAATACGGCCGCTCGGCGGTGATCCGCGCGCGGCAGGCGGACGGCTCGCCGGTGCCGTTCGGCGCGATGGTCACCGACGCGACCGGCAAGGAGGTGGGCGTGATCGGGCAAGGCGGCAAACTGTTGGCCCGAGGGCTGGCCGAACGCGGCCAGTTGACGGCGCGGTGGGAAAACGACGCGGACGCGACGGCGTGCCGACTGTCGTATTCGCTGCCGATGCGTACGCGCGTCGCGGGATACCAGCCGCTGCAAAGCATCGAGGCGCCTTGCCTGGAAAGCGGTGCCGCCGATTTCGCACCGCGACGATCGAGGCGGGAATCGCCAGACAGCTCGAGCCGAGACATCACCGGCGGCGATGGCGCCGTCGCCCCCCAGCCCACACAAGGAACGGTCCGATGAAAAAACAGCTTCTCCTTGCCTGCCTGCTGGCCGGCATGTCGAGCCCGACGTGGGCCATACGCTGCACCTCGGATACCAATAGCTCGCTGAACTACTACATCGCTCACGTCAGCGGATTCACCCCTCCGGATTTCGATCCCGGCGCGGTCCCGATAGGCGGCGTCATCTATCGCTCCCAGGATCTCGGCCTGAACTTCATCAACAAGCAATACGCGTCGGCAAGCTTCCAATGCACCGAGCCGCTCGCTTTCGTTTACAAGACGGGCATCGGTGTGCCGAACAACCGGATCTACCCCACGTCCATACCCAATATCGGCATGCGTATTTCAAACTTCCCGGGTACCGCGGTCATCAACAGCACTCACAGCGCCTGGAACGAGAGTTTCTCGATCACGATCGAATTGATCAAGACCGGTGAAATCACCGCCGGCGGCTACCTGAGCGGCGCCTACGCGCAGTATCGGGCCAACACCGTCGATGGACAGCTCATGGTCGAGTTCCGTTTCGCGGCGCCGGTCAAGGTACAGCCGCGCATACCGACCTGCCGGGTCGCGACGCCTCAGGTCGCGGTGCCGATGGGCACCATGACCACGGCGATGTTCACGGGTATCGGCAGCACCACCTTCGCCCGGCGCTTCGAAATCGCGCTGGCTTGCTCGGGCGGCAACCCAGGCACCGCCACCAATGCCTGGGTGACGCTGACCGACGCCAGCCAGCCCGGAAACACCTCCACCACGCTGTCGCTCACGCAGAATTCGAGCGCATCGGGCATCGGCATCCAGATCCGCCACGACGACACCGTGCTCGGCTTCGGACCCGATTCGGCAACGGTCGGCAATACCAACCAGTGGTTCCTGGGCAGGATCGCCCAGGGCATGGCCGAGATCCGGGTGCCGCTCACCGCGCGCTACGTGCAGACCGGCGCAAAGGTCGGCGCGGGCAGCGCGAATGCACGCGCGACCTTCACGCTCAGTTACCAGTAGCACGCGGGCGAGACGACGATCGCGCGCCGGGTTGGGCCGGACCAGGCTGGCACCGGCCCACAGCGCCTACCTCGCTGCTTCCGGCGGGCGGCTGCGCGGCTGCAGCCAGGACCCGGCGTGAAGCGCCATCCCAGAACGCATGAAATCGATGAAACAACTCCTTTTCCTCGGCGCGGTGCTGACCTGCCTCATGAACCCCGCCTGGTCAGCCAACTGCACCTCCAATACCAGTGATGGATCGGATTATTTCGTCGTACACATGGTGGGTTTCGATCCACCGGAATTCGCGCCCGGCGCGATTCCGATCGGCGGTGTCATCTACAGCGCCAAGGGCCGCGGCCTGAGCTTCATCAACAAGAAAAGCGGCGAGTCGCCCAGCTACCGATGCAAGACGCCGATCGCCGTCTACACGACGGGCGTCGGCATGCCGAGCGACAAGATCTATCCGACGTCGATCCCCAACATCGGAATGCGCATCATCAGCTCCAAGGGCGTGCTGCCGAATCTATCCCCCTGGCCAAGCATCGGCTCGAGCTGGAACGAGCAATATTCGATGACGGTCGAGCTGATCAAGACCGGCGAGATCACCGCCGGCGGCTACCTGAGCGGTGCCTACGCGCGATACCGCGCGGACAACGACAACGGCGAGATCCTGGTCGAGTACCGCTTCGCCTCGCCGGTCCGGGTCCAGCCGCGGGTGCCGACCTGCCAGGTGGCCACGCCCCTGGTGACGGTGGCAATGGGCACCATGAGCACCTCGATGTTCACGGGCATCGGCAGCCGCACCTTCGCGCGGCACTTCGAGATCGCGCTGCGCTGCTCCGGGGGCGATCCCGCCACCTCGACCAACGCCTGGGTGACGCTGACCGACGCCAGCCAGCCCGGCAACACCTCGAACGCCCTGTCGCTGACCCGCGAGTCGACCGCCTCGGGCATCGGCATCGAGATCCACCGCGACGACACCGTGATCGGCTTCGGGCCCGATTCGGCCGCGGTCGGCAATACCAACCAGTGGTACATGGGCAATATCGCCCAGGGACAGGCAGGCCTGCGGGTACCGCTCACCGCGCGCTACGTGCAGACCGGCACGAAGGTCGGCGCGGGCAGCGCCAATGCGCGCGCCACCTTCACGCTCAGCTATCAATGAAATCCAGCGCGCGCCGCCAGGCGCCCGGCTATCCCAGGCTCATCGCCAGGAAGCGCGCGGCCACGCGCGAAGGCGTGGCGGCATGCGGCACCAGGATCGAAAAGCGCCGCACCAGCGGTCGCGGCGCGATCGAGCGCTTCACCAGCGCCGCGTCGTCGCGCAACGACATGGCCGAGACGAAACCCACCCCCATCCCGGCCCGCACCGCCTCCTTCACCGCTTCCACGCCGGCGATCTCGAGCGCCACGCGCACCGGCACGCCGGCCCGCGCGAAGGCGCGCTCGACCAGTTGGCGTACGCCCGAGCCGGCCTCGCGCAGCACCAGCGGCGAGCCGGCCAGCGCCTCCAGCGACACCGCCTCGCCGGGCGCGGCCGCCAGCGCATGGGTGGCCGGCACGATCGCGACGATCTCGTCCTCGCGCCAGGGGTGGACCGCGGTGCCCGAAGGCAGCGCGTCGCCGGGCGGCCCCTCGATCAGGGCCAGGTCGAGCGTGCCGAGCGCGGCCACCACGTCGGCGGTGTTGCCGGTCATGGTCTGGATCGCCACGCCGGGCGCGAGCGGCCGGAACTCGGCGATCAGGTAGGGCAGCAGGTAGCTCGCCGGCGTGGTGCTCGCGCCGATGCGCAGCGTGCCGCGCTCGACGCCGCGCACGGCATCGCGATAGGCACGCGCCTGCGCATAGGCGTCGCGCACCTGGGCGGCCAGCGGCGCCAGCGCCTCGCCGACCGGCGTGAGCCGCACGCCGCGCCCGTCGCGCAGGTAGAGCGGCTCGCCGAACTCGTCCTGCAACTGGCGCAGCTGGCCCGACACGGCAGGCTGCGACAGGTGCAGCAGCTCGGCCGCGCGGCTGATGTTGCGCAGCTCGGCGACGGTCGCGAACGTTATCAGTTGATCCGGGGTCATGCCGAGAAAATATCAGATTTCCCGATAATTGATGTCACTAATCACAATTTTTTATATCGATATATCCAAATTAGGATTGGCACCATCGAATCACACGTGGAAACCACCCCATGTCCACCGCCAACCCCGCCCTGCCGCATGCCGCCGCGCCCTCGGTGCGCGGCCAGCTCAACGGCGTGCTGTTCGTCGCGCTGTTCGCCGCCGCGGTCACCAGCCTGTCCTCGCTGCCGGCCATCGCCCGGCTCGGCCTTTCGCCGCTGATCGTCGGCATCATCGCCGGCACCGTCTACGGCAACGCGCTGCGCGACGGCATGCCCGCCAGTTGGGCGGCCGGCGTCAACTTCTCGGCGCGCAAGCTGCTGCGCATCGCGGTGGCCTTCTTCGGGCTGCGCGTGAGCCTGCAGGAAATCGCCCAGGTGGGCCTGCCGGGGCTGGCGGTCTCGGCGCTGATGGTGGTCAGCACCCTGCTGATCGGCACCTGGGTCGGCACGCGCCTGTTCAAGCTCGATCGCGACACGGCGCTGCTGACCGCGGCCGGCAGCGCCATCTGCGGCGCGGCCGCGGTGCTGGCCTTCGAATCGACCCTGCAATCGAAGCCGCACCAGAGCGCGATGGCGGTCGGCAGCGTGGTGCTGTTCGGCACGCTCTCGATGTTCGCCTACCCGCTCGCCTATCACGCCGGCTGGATTCCGCTCGACGCCCAGGGCCTGGGCCTGTTCTTCGGCGGCACCATCCACGAGGTCGCCCAGGTGGTCGGCGCGGCCAGCGACGTGAGCCCGCAGGTCACGCATACCGCGACCATCGTCAAGATGACCCGCGTGATGCTGCTGGTGCCGGTGCTGCTCGCGCTCGGCGCCTGGCTGGCCCACTCGGCGCGCCAGTCGCGCGCGGCCGACGGCGCCGCGGCCGGCCACGGCAAGCGCCGGCTGGCGGTGCCCTGGTTCGCGCTCGGCTTCCTCGGCTTCGTGATCGTCAACTCGCTCGGCGCGCTGCCGGACGCCACCATCCACACGCTGAACACGCTCGACACCTTCGCCCTGACCATGGCCATGACGGCGCTGGGCATCGAGACGCGGCTCGCCCAGATCCGCGCCGCCGGCCCGCGCGCCCTGGGCGCCGGCCTGGTGCTCTATGTGTGGCTGATCGGCGGCGGCTTCGGCATCACCTGGCTGGTCGAGCACTGGCTTGGCTGAACGTCCCGCCTCCTCCCCTCGCCCGGCGAACCGCGCCGCGCCCGCCGGCCCCGTCCGGCCGGCGCGGCGCGGTGCTATGCTGGCGCTCGCCTTCCTACGCGCTCCCCTCGACCTCGTGCTGTCCTTCCTGCTCAAGCTGCGCACGCGCGCGCAAACGCTGTTCCGCCTGTCCGACGCGCACACCATGCTGATCTGGTCGGTGATCGCCGGGATCAGCGGCGCGTTCGCCACGATCCTGTTCCGCGAAGGCATCGACACCATCCAGCGGCTGTTCTCCGGCGCCAGCGGCAGCTTCGTGGAGATGGCCAGGCGCCTGCCCTGGCACATGCGGATCTGGATGCCGGCCGCGGGCGGTTTCCTGGCCGGCTGCGTGCTGCTGGCCGCGCAGCGCGGCAGCGCGAAACAGGCGGGCGGCGCCGACTACATGGAAGCGGTGGCGCTCGGCGACGGCGTCGTGCCGGTCAGGCAGAGCCTCTGGCGCAGCGCCTCCTCATTGCTGACGATCGGCAGCGGCGGCTCGATCGGCCGCGAGGGCCCGATGGTGCAGCTCGCCGCGCTGGCCGCCTCGCTGGTCGGCCGCCTGGCGCGCTTCGACCCGCCCCGGCTGCGCCTGCTGGTGGCCTGCGGCGCCGCGGCCGGCATCACCTCGGCCTACAACGCGCCGATCGCCGGCGCCTTCTTCGTCGGCGAGATCGTGCTCGGCGCGATCTCGATGGAGAGCTTCGGGCCGATGCTGGTCGCCTCCGTGGTGGCCAACATCACGATGCGCGAGTTCGCCGGCTACAAGCCGCCTTACGAGATGCCGGTGTTCCCCGCCGTGACCGGTTTCGAGGTGCTGGCCTTCGTCGCGCTCGGGCTGTTGTGCGGCGCGGCCGCGCCGCAGTTCCTGCGCCTGCTGGCCGCCTCGAAATCGCGCTTCCGCCGGTTGCCGGTGCCCGTGCCGGTGCGGCTCGCGCTCGGCGGGCTGGCGGTCGGCATCATCTCGGTGTGGGTGCCCGACGTCTGGGGCAACGGCTACAGCGTGGTGAACTCGATCCTGCATTCGTCCTGGACCTGGCAGGCGCTGGTGATCGTGCTGCTCTGCAAGCTGCTGGCCACCGCGGCCACCTCGGGCTCGGGCGCGATCGGCGGGATCTTCACGCCGACCCTGTTCGTCGGCGCGGCCGGCGGCGCGCTGTTCGGCCTGGGCATGCAGGCGCTGCTGCCGGGCCACGTGTCGGCCGCCTACGCCTATGCGATCGTCGGCATGGGCGCCTTCCTGGCCGGCGCCACGCAGGCACCGCTGATGGCGATCATCATGATCTTCGAGATGACGCTGAGCTACCAGGTGGTGCTGCCGCTGATGGTGTCCTGCGTGGTCGCTTATTTCGCGGCGCGCGCGCTGGGCCAGACCTCGATGTACGAGATCACGCTGCGCCGCCATCGCGAGGAGGAGGAGCGGCTGCGCCTGAAGGCGACCCAGATGCGCGCGCTGATCCAGCCCGCGCAGACCGTGGTGCGGCCCGAGGCCAGCGTCGCCGAGATGACGCGTGTGTTCCTCGAATATCCGGTGAAGTATCTCTACGTGAGTGACGAGGCGGGACATTTCCGCGGCGCGGTCGCGCTCAAGGACATCACCTCCGACCTGCTCGAGGGCCGCGACACGCAGCACAAGAGCGCGGCCGACTACGCGCATACGCCGTTTCCGCTGCTCACGCCCGACATGTCGCTGGGCACGGCGCTGGGCCATTTCATGTGCTTCCAGGGGGAGCGGCTGCCGGTGGTGGAGTCGACGCAGGCGCCGGTGCTGGCCGGCGTGGTGTACAAGACGTCGCTGCTCGACGCCTATCACCGGCTCAACGGCAATCGCTGAGCGCGGCGCGCGATGGCCGCGCGCGGGACGGTCGGGAAGAGGGTCAGGAAATCGAAGGAATGAGAACGGGCGGGCTCAGTCGGCGCCGCGCCCCAGCACCACGCGCGCGAAGAAACCGCCCAGGGTCGCCTCGGTCATGTCGAGCGAGACGTAGTTCGGATCGGCGATGTGGATCGCCTGCACGCCGTCGCACAACCCCATCAGGCCCACCGCGAGCTGCTCGGGCGGCAGCAGCAGCGGCGTGCCGGCCTGCTCGGCGAACATGGCGATGGTATGGGCCATGTCCTCCAGCTTCTCGCGCATGAAGGCGGTGTAGCGGGCGCGGAACTTGGCGTCGCGCGCGGCCTGCAGCTTGGCCTCGCACCACAGCATGAAGGCCGGGTTCAGGCGGATGAAGCGGCTGTAGAAGTTCAGCGCGCGCGATTCCATCTCCTCGCGCGTGCCGCCCGCGTCGAAGATCCGTTGCAGCTCGGCGCGCATCGTCTCATGATCGCGCCGCAGCAGCTCGAGCAGCAGTTCGGCCTTGCCGCCGAAGTTCGAATAGAACGCGCCGCGCGTGTAGCCGGCCGCTGCCGCGATGTCCTCGACGCTCGCGGCGACATACCCCTTCTTCGTAAATATGCTGTTCGCGGAGTTGAGCAGGCGCTCGCGCGTCTGGTCCTTGCTCTGCTCGCGGGTCAAGCGCTTCGGTTTCATGGCGCGCAGTCTAGCACCAATCGGCGATCGATTCATCTTTGCATCCAGATACAACTGTGTATTAGAATCCATCGCTGTTTCAGAGATGGAAACGAAAGCTTTCGTCGCCGTTCCCCGGTGGAGCCAGCCAGGCCCGCCGGCTCCGCCCGCCTTTCCTCATGAGGTTGCCGTGAATGCATCCGGACCCCGCGCAGTCGTCCTTCTGGGCGCCGCGCTGCTCGTCGCCGCGTGTCATCCCAAGGACAACGGGCCGCCGCCCGCCGCCCGCCCGGTGGTGGCCACGCCGATCGCCGCCGACGGCACGACGGCGGCCGCCATCCTGCCCGGCGATATCGAGCCCCGCTACGCCACGCCGCTGTCGTTCCGGATCGGCGGCAAGATCATCGAGCGCAGCGTGCGGCTCGGCGATACCGTGAAGAAGGGCCAGGTGCTGGCCCATCTCGATCCTTCGGATCCCGAAAAGAACGCGGCCAGCGCCCAGGCCCAGCTCGACGCGGCCAGCCACGCGCTGACCTATGCCCAGCAGCAGGTCGAGCGCGACCGCGCGCAGGCGCGCGAGAAGCTGATCGCGCCGGCCCAGCTCGAACAGACCGAGAACGCCTATGCCTCGGCGCGCGCGCAGCGCGACCAGGCCGCGCAACAACTGGCGCTGGCGAAAAACCAGCTGCAATACACCAGCCTGGTGGCCGATCATGCCGGCTACATCACGGCCGAGCAGGCCGATACCGGCCAGAACGTCTCGGCCGGGCAAGCCGTCTACCAGCTCGCCTGGTCGGGCGACGTCGACGTGGTGACCGACGTGCCCGAGGCCACCCTCGCGCTGCTGCAGCCGGGCCACGAGGCGGGCGTCACGCTGCCGGCCCTGCCCGGGCGCAGCTTCCAGGCCCGCGTGCGCGAGATCGCGCCGGCCGCCGATCCGCAAAGCCGCACCTATCGCGTGCGTCTCACGCTGGCCGAGCCGGATCCGGCCGTGCGGCTCGGCATGACCGCCAACGTCGCGCTGGCCGGCACGGCCGCCGACGGCGCGCGCTACACGCTGCCCTCCACCGCCCTGTTCCACGAAGGCCCGAACCCGGCGGTCTGGGTGATCCGCCGCGACGACACGCTGGAGCTGCGCCGCGTCGGCATCGCACGCTACGGCGAGAACACCATCACCGTGTCGCAAGGCCTGCAGGCCGGCGAGCGGGTGGTCCAGCAAGGCGTGCATGCCGTCAGCGCCGGCGAGAAGGTGCGCGCCGTGGCGCCGCTGCACGCGGAGGACGGCGCGTCATGAGCGAGCGCGAGGAAAGCCGTTTCAACCTGTCGGCCTGGGCGCTGCGCCACCAGGCGCTGGTCGTCTACCTGATCGTGCTGGCCACCGTGGCCGGCATCCTGGCCTATACGCGCCTGGCGCAATCGGAGGATCCGCCCTTCACCTTCCGCGTGATGGTGATCCGCACCTTCTGGCCCGGCGCGAGCGCGCGGCAGGTGCAGGAGCAGGTCACCGACCGGATCGGCCGCAAGCTGCAGGAAACCCCCGCCATCGATTTCCTGCGCAGCTATTCGCGCCCCGGCGAGTCGATGATCTTCTTCACCATGAAGGATTCGGCGCCGGTCAAGGACGTGCCGGAAACCTGGTACCAGATCCGCAAGAAGGTCGGCGACATCGGCTCGACCCTGCCGCAAGGCGTGCAGGGCCCGTTCTTCAACGACGAGTTCGGCGACGTCTACACCAACATCTGGACCCTCGACGGCGACGGCTACTCGGCCGCCCAGCTGCACGACTACGCGGACCAGTTGCGCACCGTGCTGCTGCGGGTGCCGGGCGTCGGCAAGGTCGACTACTTCGGCGACCCCGACCAGCGCATCTTCATCGAGGTCGACAACGCGCGGCTCACGCGCCTGGGCATCTCGCCCACCCAGCTCGGCCAGGCGATCAACGCGCAGAACGCGGTAGCCTCCTCGGGCGTGCTGACCACCTCCAACGATCGCGTCTACATCCGCCCGAGCGGCCAGTTCGACTCGGTCGAGCAGCTCGCCGACATGGTGGTGCGCATCAACGATCGCACCTTCCGGCTGGGCGACATCGCCACCGTCAAGCGCGGCTACGACGACCCGCCCGTCACGCAGATGCGCTCGAACGGCCGCGCCGTGCTCGGCATCGGCGTGACCATGCAGCCCGGCGGCGACGTGATCCGGCTCGGCAAGGCGCTGGAGGCCACCACCCGGCAGTTGCAGACGCAACTGCCCGCCGGCCTCAAGCTCGCCGAGGTATCGAGCATGCCGCAGGCGGTCTCGCATTCGGTGGACGACTTCCTGGAGGCGGTGGCCGAGGCGGTCGGCATCGTGCTGGTGGTGAGCCTGGTGTCGCTCGGACTGCGCACCGGCATGGTGGTGGTGATCTCGATCCCGATCGTGCTGGCCATCACCGCGCTGTTCATGAACATGTTCGGCATCGGCCTGCACAAGGTCTCGCTGGGCACCCTGGTGCTGGCGCTGGGCCTGCTGGTGGACGACGCGATCATCGCCGTCGAGATGATGGCGGTGAAGCTCGAGCAGGGCTTCAGCCGCACCCGCGCGGCGGCCTTCGCCTATACCAGCACGGCCTTCCCGATGCTGACCGGCACCCTGGTGACGGTCTCGGGCTTCCTGCCGATCGCGCTGGCGCAATCGAGCACCGGCGAATACACGCGCTCGATCTTCGAGGTCTCGGCGATCGCGCTGATCGCCTCCTGGTTCGCCGCGGTGGTGCTGATCCCGCTGCTCGGCTACCACCTGCTGCCCGAGCGCAAGCGCGACGGCCACGCGGGGCCGCTGAACGCGCATCACGACGATCACCACGAGGCGCACGACATCTACGACACGCGCTTCTACAAGCGGCTGCGTGGCTGGATCGGCTGGTGCATCGAGCGCCGCTTCGTGGTGCTGATCATCACCGTCGCGTTGTTCGTGGTGGCGCTGGGCGGCTTCTCGATGATCCCGCAGCAGTTCTTCCCGAGCTCGGACCGCCCCGAGCTGCTGATCGACGTGCGGCTGCCCGAGGGCGCCTCGTTCCCCGCCACGCTGGAGCAGACCAAACGCCTGGAGAAGGTGCTGGAGAACCGGCCCGAGATCGACCACACGGTCAGCTTCGTGGGCACCGGCGCGCCGCGCTTCTACCTGCCGCTGGACCAGCAACTGGCGCAGCCGAACTTCGCGCAGTTCGTGGTCACGGCGAAGTCGGTGGAGGCGCGCGAGAAGCTCGCCAGCTGGCTCGCGCCGACCCTGCGCGAGCAGTTCCCGGCGATCCGCTGGCGCCTGTCGCGGCTCGAGAATGGGCCGCCGGTCGGTTATCCGGTGCAGTTCCGCGTCAGCGGCGACAGCATCGCGATGGTCCGCTCGATCGCCGAGAAGGTGGCGGCCCAGGTGCGCCAGGATTCGCGCTCGGTGAACGTGCAGTTCGACTGGGACGAGCCGGCCGAACGCTCGGTGCGCTTCGAGCTCGACCAGAAGAAGGCGCGCGAGCTGAACGTCAGCTCGCAGGACGTCTCGAACTTCCTCGCCATGACCCTGCAGGGCACCACCGTCACGCAATATCGCGAGCGCGACAAGCTGATCGCGGTCGACCTGCGCGCGCCGAAGGCCGATCGCGTCGACCCGTCCCGACTCGCCACGCTGGCCATGCCCACGCCGAGCGGCCCGGTGCCGCTGGGCACGCTCGGCCGCTTCAAGGACACGCTCGAGTACGGCGTGATCTGGGAGCGCGACCGCCAGCCGACCATCACGGTACAGGCCGACGTGCGGGGCGGCGCGCAAGGCATCGACGTCACGCACGCGATCGACAAGCAACTCGACGGCCTGCGCGCGCAACTGCCGGTGGGCTACCGGATCGAGATCGGCGGCTCGGTCGAGGAAAGCGGCAAGGCCCAGGCCTCGATCAACGCGCAGATGCCGCTGCTGGCGATCGCCGTGCTGACCCTGCTGATGATCCAGCTGCAGAGTTTCTCGCGCGTGCTGATGGTGGTGCTGACCGCGCCGCTCGGCCTGATCGGGGTGGCCGCCACCCTGCTGCTGTTCGGCCAGCCGTTCGGCTTCGTGGCGATGCTGGGGGTGATCGCGATGTTCGGCATCATCATGCGCAACTCGGTGATCCTGGTCGACCAGATCGAGCAGGACATCGCCGCGGGCCACGGCCGCTTCGACGCGATCGTCGGCGCCACGGTGCGGCGCTTCCGGCCCATCACGCTGACCGCGGCAGCGGCCGTGCTGGCGCTGATCCCGCTGCTGCGCTCGAACTTCTTCGGGCCGATGGCGACCGCGCTGATGGGCGGCATCACCAGCGCCACGGTGCTGACGCTGTTCTACCTGCCGGCGCTCTATGCCACCTGGTTCCGCGTCAAGCCGAGCGAGCGCGACGACGCGCAGCAAGCGCCGACCGAACCCACGTCCCACGGAGCCTGACGATGAAACGCCTGACCTATCGTTGCCAGCCCGCGCTGCATGCGGCGCGCCCGCTGGCGGTGGCCGCGGCGCTGTCGGCCTCGCTCGCGCTGAGCGGCTGCTCGCTGTTCGCGCCGAACGACGCGGCGCCCGCCATGCCGTCGCCGGCCCATTACGGCGCCGCGCCGCTGCCCGAATCCACCGTGGCCGCGCAGGGCGTGGCCCAGCACTTCGCGATCGGCGCCCAGCCGGTGCCGGACTGGTGGAAGCAATACCGCTCGGACCGGCTCGACGCGCTGGTCGACGAGGGGCTGCGCGCCAGCCCCAACCTGGCCGCCGCCGAGCAATCGCTGCAGGCCGCGCGCGAGCAGCTGCGCGCGCAGATCGGCAGCTCGCTGCTGCCGACCGTCGACCTCGGCGGCCAGACGGCGCGCGAGCGCGGCCTGGGCGTGCCCTCGTTCGGCCCGCCGACCGCGCTCTACAACCTGTTCGTCGGCCAGCTCCAGGCCAACTACACGATCGACCTGTTCGGCGCCGCGCGTTTCGCCAACCGCGAGTTGCGCCAGCGCGTCGACGTCACGGCCTTCCAGCTCGAATCGACGCGGCGCGCGCTGGCCGCCAACATCGTCACGGCCGCCATCACCTCGGCCGCGCTCGGCGAACAACTGCGCACCACCGAGCGCCTGGTCGCGCTCGCCAGGGAGCAGGCCGCCGACACCGCGAGCCGCTACCGGCTCGGCTCGGCCTCGCGTTCGGACAGCTACGGCGCCGAGCAGAGCGCCGCCTCGCTCGAAGCCTCGCTGCCGGCCCTGCGCCAGCAGTGGCTGAGCGCGCGGCACGCGCTGGCGGTGCTGATCGGGCGCACGCCCGACCAGGCGCCCGACGATCTCGCGCTGGCCGAACTGCACCTGCCCGAGGACGTGCCGGTGGTGGTGCCCTCGCGCCTGCTCGAGACGCGCCCCGACATCCGCGCCGCCGACGCGGCGCTGAAGGCCTCGGCGGCGGCCGTCGGCGCGGCGACCGCCCAGTTGTTCCCGCAGATCTCGCTGTCGGCCTCGCTCGGCCAGGCCGGCTTCAAGTGGCCGCTGGCGCTGTCGGGCGCGGGCGGCATCTGGAGCGTGGGCGCCTCGCTGACCCAGCCGCTGTTCCATGGCGGCGCCCTGCTGGCCCAGCGGCGCGCCGCGCAGGCCAGCTACGCGGCCGCGGTCGAGCAGTACAAGGCCACGGTGCTGTCGGCGTTCCAGAACGTGGCCGATTCGCTGGCCGCGCTCGACAACGACGCCCAGGCGCTCGATGCCGCCAGCCGCGCGGCCGAGGCCGCGCGCGGCGCCGCCGACGACGCCGCGGCGCGCGTGCGGCTGGGCGCGCTGCCGCCGTCGACCAGCCGCGCCAGCGAGCAGCAGTATCGCAATGCGCAGCTCGATGCGATCCGCGCGACCAGCTCGCGGCTCGCGGACACGGCGCGGCTGTTCCAGGCGATGGGCACGCCGCCGGATCCGGCGGGCAAACTGGCGGCCCAGCCGGCGCCGGACGCGACGGCTGCGGCGCGATAGACGAAACGAAGGAGATGCGCGGCGGCCGCGAGGAACGCGCCATGTCGGACGCCGCGCCGTATCGACGAAATCATTACGACAACCTTTCGTCGTGTTATGCTGCGCCCTGTCCTTGGGGAGTAGCCTGCTTCCTCCCAGAAGCGCCTGCATCAACACGATCGGTCTTCCAGACCGTGGTGCAGGCGACCTCCCGGTTGGCGAGACCATCGACACATCCTGCTACCGGTCGGGCGCAGTGATGTGTCGTCGTCACTGCCCGACCGCGAGCCCCATCCTCATGAATCCCTTCGCCACCCTGTTGCTGGCCTTCGCCATGTCCACCGACGCCTTCGCCGCCGCCATCGGCAAGGGCGCCACGCTCCATCGCCCGAGCCTGCGCGAGGCGCTCAAGGCCGGCCTCGTGTTCGGCGTGATCGAGGCGCTCACGCCGCTGGCGGGCTGGTTCCTCGGCAGGGCCGCGGCCCGGTACGTATCCGCCTGGGATCACTGGATCGCCTTCGGCCTGCTGGGCCTGCTCGGCGCCCGCATGATCCGCAACGGTCTGTCGGCGGATAGCGCCGACGAGGACAAACCCGCCTCGCATTCGTTCTGGCTGCTGGCCGCCACCGGTTTCGCCACCAGCATCGACGCAATGGCGGTGGGCGCCGGCCTGGCCTTCGTCGAGGTCAACATCTATGCCACGGCGATCGCGATCGGCCTGACCACCATGGCGATGGTGACGATCGGCGTGATGCTGGGCCGCCTGCTCGGCAAGCTGGCGGGCAAGCGCGCGGAAATGGCCGGCGGGCTGGTGCTGATCGGCATCGGCGTGGGCATCCCGTTCGAACATCTGCATGCCGCCTGAACCCAGGGGCGCATGAAGGCGCCCCGTGCCTCGTCACGCCGGATCCATCGTTCGACGGCATACTCGCGCGACACCATCATTGCGGGATTTCCATATCATCATTTCGTCTCGTGAATGGAATCCCGCATTCCGCCCGATGAATAAATGGACGGATTCGAACATAAAACTCCCAATAACTTTACTAAACAACACTTTACTAAAACGCCGCGAGTTCCTGCCGATGCCGCGATTCATCCCGGGCAGGATCCAATCGCGATTTTCAGTGCCGAACAGGCCGGCCCACGCGACTTTCCGCCTTTCATCCCGCCCCTTCCTCTGGATTGTGAATCGAATTTTCGATCGCGACATTCCGATTCGTTCAAACGGTAATCGCCGCCGATTTTCCGCACGACACCCTCAGAGTCTGAGATTTCGAAAGGATTAGTGTTTTCCCGTGGATTAGCCGTGTTATTGTTTTTCCGGGCCATTCAAACGCATCCGTTTGACTCCGTTTCCTCAATAACCATACGAACGAGCTTCCAATGGACACACTCGTCAGCATGCAGGTATTCCGCCATATTGTCGAAATCGGCAGCTTCGTCGGTGCAGCCGAACGAATGGGCATGTCATCGGCCATGGCGAGCAAGCACGTCGCGCATCTGGAAAGCCGGCTCGACGCCCGGCTGCTGCATCGAACCACCCGACGCGTTTCCCTGACCGAGGCCGGACGTGAGTACTACGAACGAGTGGTGCCGGCGCTGATCGAGATCGACGAGGCCAGCCAGTCGGTCAACACCGAGGCGATCGTGCCGCGCGGGCGGCTGCGCGTGGTATCGCCCTCCTCGTTCGGGTTGCGGCACCTGGTGGGCGCGGTCACCGACTACACGGCGCGCTACCCGGAAGTGAACGTCGACATGGCGATCTCCGACCGCGTGCTCGATCCGGCCGACGAGCGCTACGACATCGCGATCCTGGTCACGCCTTCGAGCACCAAGCCCGCCTCGCCCTTCGCGCGGCCGCTGGCCACCGCGCAGATCCTGTTCGTCGCCTCGCCGGCGTATCTCGCCGAGAACGGCACGCCGGCCACCCTCACCGACCTGGCCGCGCACAACATCCTGCAGGACAGCAACGGCGCGGGGCCGCTCGACTCGATCGCGCGCGAGGCCGCCATCGCCTCGCGCGTCGCGCTGAACAGCAACCTCAGCGTCAACCAGCCGGAAGCCTTGCGGATCGCCGCGGTCAACGGCGCCGGCATCGCCCTGCTCGGCACCGACGTGGCCGGCGACGACATCGACGCCGGTCATCTGGTGCCGCTGCTGCGCGACGTCTCGCCCACCCGCCGGCTGTCGATCCATGCCACGCTGGGGGCCAGCCCGCGCGCCTCCACCACCAGCCGCTCGTTCGTCGACTTCCTGGCCGAGCGTTTCGCGCAGCGCCCGCTGTGCGCCTCGCTGGACCCGGTACCCGCCGCCGCGCCGATGGCGCTCGCCTGAAGCCGGCGCGCGGCCCGCTCGGCCGATGGTATCCGCGAGGAATCAGAGGTCGCGGCCCGCGAGACCGAGCGCGCGCATGCGACGATACAGCGTGCGCTCGCTGATGCCGAGCCGCGCCGCCAGCGCCTTGCGCGAGCCGCGAAAGCTGCGCGCCACCTGGCGCAGCGTGTCGTCGTCGGGCGCGCCGCGCGCGAGGCCCGCCTCGGGCGGCGCCTGCAGCGCCTGCGGCAGGTGCTCGGCGCGGATCACGCCGTCGTCGGCGAACAGGCAGGCGCGCTCCAGCACGTTGCGCAATTCACGGATATTGCCGGGCCAGGCATGGGCCTCGAGGCAGGCCCGCGCGCTTTCGTGCAGCGTCCAGGGACGCGCGCCGGGCCGGCCGTCTGCAATGCGGCGCAGGATCGACTCGGCCAGCAGGCCGATATCGCCGGGCCGCTCGCGCACCGGCGGCAGCTCGATCGGAAAGGCGCTGATCCGGTAGTAGAGATCCTGGCGGAAACGGCCGTCGCCGATCATCTCGCGCAGCGGCTGGTGGGTCGCCGCGACCAGCCGGAAGTCGGCGCGCAAGGCCTCGATGCCGCCCACGCGCCGGAACGTGCCCGACTCGATCAGCCGCAGCAGCTTGACCTGCATCGAGGCCGGCACGTCGCCGATCTCGTCGACGAACAGCGTGCCGCCCTGGGCCGTCTCGACCAGCCCGGGCTTGCGCTGGTTCGCGCCGGTGAAGGCGCCCTTCTCGTAGCCGAACAGCTCGCTCTCGAACAGCGACTCGGCGATGCCCGAGCAATCGACCACCACGAAGGGCCCCGCCGCGCGCGGGCTGGCCTCGTGCAGGGCCCGCGCGAACAGTTCCTTGCCGGTACCCGATTCGCCGAGCAGCAGCACCGGCAGCATCGAGGGCGCGACGCGCTGCAGGGCCGACAAGGCGCCGTTGAAGGCATCCGAGCTGCCGACCAGGCCGCCCGCGCTGGGCCGCGCGGAGGCGCTGCGCACGGTGGTCAGCCGCTCGACATAGGCCACCACCGCCCCCTCGCCGTCGAACACCGGGCGCATCTCGACATCCACGTGCTCGGGCCCGCGCGGCGTGTGATGGATATGCAGCACGCGCGAGGCCGCGCCCGACTCGAGCGCCGCGCGCATCGGGCAATGCTCGCCGGCCTGGTCGCAAGGCACCTCGTAGTGATGCGAGACGCGATAGCAGTGACGCCCGACGTGCGCGCGGCCCGCGCCGCCGAACTGCCGCTGGTAGGCGCCGTTCGCGGCGAGGATCCGGTAGTCGGGATCGACCACGATCATCGGCTGCGGATCGTGCTCGAGGTAGGAAACCAGCGCGCCGAGGCCGGCCGGCGAGGTGGTCGGCGCGCTCGCGTCAGAGGAACCGGCGGCAGCCGCCGCCGGCTCGAGCGGCTCGAGCGGCACGATCGGGATCGTGCGCCGGGCATCGGCAACGCGCTCGGCGCGAGGCTGGCCGGCAGCCTCGGCAAAATCGGGCGCGGGCATGGAGCGATGAGAGGGGCGACGCGTGGACATGGAAACAGGCTCGGGCGGCCGCGGCCGCGAAGGGACAAGCACACGGGACAAACGAATCGCCGCCGGCATCAACACGGCAGGCCGACGGCGGGGACTGCCAATTCTGCCATGACACTGCCATCGATGGCAGCAATCCATCGCGCGCCGCCGCCTTCGTCCGGCGCGGCGCTTCCCGGCGCTCGAAAAAATCGCCGTCATATCAAATAATTAAGGAAAACACGCGCCAGCCTTGGTGGGCTGGCACGCATCTTGTCTCGATTCCACGTTTTCCGCTTTCGGAGTGCCGTTCGATGTCCGCCCCTGCCTTCACCGTCGAGTCGTTTTTCGATCCCGCCACCAGCACGGCCACCCATGTCGTCCTCGACACGGGCTCGCACGAGTGCGCGATCATCGACTCGGTGCTCGATTTCGACCCGAAGTCGGGCCGCACCAGCCACGCCAGCGCCGAGCGCGTCGCCGAGCACGTCGAATCGCTCGGCGCGCGCGTGCGCTGGCTGCTGGAAACCCATGTGCATGCCGACCACCTGTCGGCCGCGCCCTGGCTGCAGGCGCGCCTGGGCGGCGAGATCGCGATCGGGCGCGACGTCACCCAGGTGCAGAAGGTGTTCGGCGCGCTGTTCGATGCCGGCCCCGGCTTCGTCGCGGACGGCCGCCCGTTCGACCGGCTGATCGACGAAGGCGACACGCTCGAGCTGGGCACGCTCGCGATCCGCGCCATCCACACGCCGGGCCACACGCCGGCCTGCATGACCTACCTGGTCGCGCGCGCGGACGGCGGCTCGGCGCCGGCCGAGACGACCGCCTTCGTCGGCGACACGCTGTTCATGCCCGACTACGGCACGGCACGCTGCGATTTCCCCGGCGGCGACGCACGCACGCTCTATCGCTCGATCCGCAAGGTGCTGAGCCTGCCGCCCGACACGCGCCTCTATCTGTGCCACGACTACCAGCCCGACGGCCGTCCCGTGTGCGTGGTGACCACCGTCGCGGCGCAACTGCGCGACAACATCCATGTCCACCAGGGCATCGACGAGGACAGCTTCGTGGCGATGCGCACCGCGCGCGATGCCACGCTGGCGATGCCGGTGCTGATCCTGCCCTCGGTGCAGGTCAACATGCGCGCCGGGCAACTGCCCGAGCCGGCGCCGAACGGCATTCGCTACCTGAAGCTGCCGATCGACGCTCTGTGAACCGCGCCGCCCCAGCCTGCATTCCCCCAAAGGAGTCCGAACCATGTCCGTAACGTCTTCGACGATCGGCGGCGCCGGCGTGCCCGCCACGCGCCACGACATCGTGATCGTCGGCGCCGGCGCCGCCGGCATCGCCACCGCGGCCAGCCTGCTCAGGCGCGAGCGCTCGCTCGACATCGCCCTGGTCGATCCGGCCGGCACCCATTACTACCAGCCGGGCTGGACCCTGGTCGGCGGCGGCGTGTTCGAGGCGCCGGCCACCGCCCGGCCGATGGAAGCGGTCCTGCCGCACGGCGTGACGCGCATCCGTGCGGCCGTCGCCGCGTTCTCGCCCGAGCAGGACCGTATCACGCTGGAGGGCGGCGCGAGCATCGGCTACCGGCAATTGATCGTGTGCCCCGGGCTGGAACTGAACTGGGCCGGCATCGAAGGGCTGGCGGACACGCTCGGCAAGCACGGCGTGACCTCGAACTACCGCTACGACCTCGCGCCCTATACCTGGCAACTGGTGCAGGCGCTGCCGCGCGGGCGCGCGATCTTCACCCAACCGCCGATGCCGATCAAATGCGCGGGCGCGCCGCAGAAGGCCATGTACCTGTCGGCCGATCACTGGCGCCGCGCCGGCCGCCTGAAGGACATCGAGATCGAGTTCCGCCTGGCCGGCAACGTGCTGTTCGGCGTGCCGGACTATGTGCCCGCGCTGATGGATTCGGTGCGCGGCTACGGCATCGACCTGCGTTTCGGCGACCAGTTGATCGCCGTCGACGGGCCGGCCCAGCTCGCGCGCTTCCGGCGCGCGCGCCCGGAGGCCGAGGGCGGCGGCAGCGAGGAGATCGAGCGCGAGTTCGACCTGCTGCACGTGGTGCCGCCGCAGCGCGCGCCGGGCTTCGTGCGCGACAGCGCGCTGGCCGATGCGGGCGGCTGGGTCGACGTCGACCCGGCCACGCTGCGCCATCGCCGCTACGAGAACATCCACGCGCTCGGCGACGCCACCAACACCAGCAATGCCAAGACCGCGGCGGCCGCGCGCAAGCAGGCGCCGGTGGTGGCCCACAACGTGCTGGCCGCGCTCGGCCGCGCGCGCGGCGTGGCGCGCTACGACGGCTACGGCTCCTGCCCGCTGACGGTCGAACGCGGCCGCGTGGTGCTGGCCGAGTTCCTCTATGGCGGCAAGCTCGCGCCGACCTTCCCGGGCTGGCTCAACGACGGCACGCGGCCCTCCAGGCTGGCCTGGTTCCTGAAGGAGAGCCTGCTGCCGAGGATCTACTGGAACGCCATGCTCAAGGGCCGCGAGTGGTTCGCGCGGCCGGCGATCAGCGAAGGCTGAGCCCCCCGTCGCAAGCCTCGTCAACGACGAAAAGCCCGGCTTCGCTTTGGCGAAGCCGGGCTTTCTCATGCGCAAGGGCGAGGCGCTCGCCTCGCACGGATCAGACGGCGGCCGCGAGCCGGCGCCGCTCCTTGCGCAGCATGAACATGTTGGCGGCCACCACGCCGATCGTCACCGCCGCGATGAACAAGGTGGCCAGCGCGTTCATCTCGGGGTTCAGGCCGAGCCGCACGCGCGAGAACACCACCAGCGGCAGCGTGGTCGAGCCGGGGCCGGACAGGAAAGCCGACAGCACCAGGTCGTCGATCGACAGCGTAAACGACAGCAGCCAGCCCGATACCAGCGCCTGCGAGATCAGCGGCAGCGTGACGGTGAAGAACACCTTCAGCGGCGTGGCGCCGAGATCGAGCGCGGCCTCCTCGAGCGAGGGATCGAGCTCGCGCACGCGCGACTGCACGATGATCGCCACGTAGGACAGGCACAGCATCACGTGGCCGAGCCAGATCGTGAACATGCCGCGCTGCGCGGGCCAGCCGATCCACTTGGCCAGCTCGATGAACAGCAGCAGCAGCGAGATCCCCTGGATCACCTCGGGAATCACCAGCGGCGCGTTGATCATGCCCGAGTAGAGCGCGTGGCCGCGAAAGCGCCCCATGCGCGCCAGCACGTAGCCGGCCCAGGTGCCGATCACCACCGAGGCGCAGGCGGTCAGCACGCCGATCTTCAGCGACAGCCAGGCGGCCGCGATCAGCTCGTCGTCGCTCAGCAGCGCCGAGTACCAGCGCGTCGAGAAGCCGGACCAGACCGTCACCAGCTGCGACTCGTTGAACGAGTAGACGATCAGGCTCAGGATCGGGATGTAAAGAAAGCCGAAGCCGAGGGCCAGCGCGACCAGGCGCAGATAACGATTCGGCATCATTTGCGACGGCCCTCCAGTTCCTTCGCCTGGAAGTGCTGGAACGCCGCCATCGGCACCAGCAGCAGCAGCACCATCGCGCAGGTCACCGCCGAGGCCATCGGCCAGTCCGCGTTGTTGAAGAACTCGTTCCACATGACGCGGCCGATCATCAGCGTGTTCGCGCCGCCGAGCAGTTCCGGGATCACGTATTCGCCGACCGCCGGGATGAACACCAGCAGGCAGCCCGCGATGATGCCGTTTTTCGACAGCGGCAGCGTGATGGTCAGGAAGGCCTTCCAGGGCTTGGCGCCGAGGTCGTAGGCGGCTTCCAGCAGGCGCAGGTCCATCTTCACCAGGTGCGCGTAGAGCGGCATCACCAGGAAGGGCAGATAGGTGTAGACCATGCCGATGTAGACCGCCACGTTGGTGCGGTACAGCTCGATCGGCACGTGGATCAACCCGATCCAGATCAGGAAGTTGTTGAGCAGGCCGTTGTTCTTCAGGATCCCGATCCAGGCGTAGACGCGGATCAGGAACGAGGTCCAGAACGGCAGCATCACCGCCATCATCAGCAGGTTGCGCGAGGCCGGGTTCGAGCGCGCGATGTAGTACGCCATCGGGTAGCCGAGGAGCAGGCACAGCAGCGTGGTGACCGCCGCCACCCACACCGAATTCACGTAGGTCGCGAAATACAGGCTGTCGGTGAACAGGAAGGCGTAATGCGCGAGGTTCAGCTTGATCGTCAGCGCGCCGTCGGCGAACGAGGTCAGCTCCGTGTAGGGCGGAATGCCGAGCTCGAGCTCCGCGAAACT
The DNA here is from genome assembly GCF_007828315.1 of Burkholderia sp. SJZ089. Lineage (NCBI taxonomy): Bacteria > Pseudomonadati > Pseudomonadota > Betaproteobacteria > Burkholderiales > Burkholderiaceae > Burkholderia > Burkholderia sp. SJZ089. Next base: position 299,178 of record NZ_VIUM01000005.1, read on the forward strand.
GATCTTCACGACCAGCACGAAGGGCACCGCGAAGAACAGCACCAGCCACAGGAACGGCCCGGCGATCACGGCCGAGCGCCCGCTCAGGCCGAGCTTGCGCACCGGCCACCGGAGGAACGTCGACAGCGCGCTCATGAGGTCAGCACCACGCCGGCCGAGGCGCTCCAGCGCACGTAGATCTCGTCGTTCCATTCGGGCGTGTCGATCTCGGACAGCGCCAGGCTGGTGGCGTTGGCGATCACGGTCTTCCCGGAGTCGAGGCGGATGTGGTAAAGCGAGTAGCCGCCCATGTAGGCGACGTTGGCGACCACGCCATGCGCCCAGTTGTAGGCGCCCTCGGCCGGCTTGCGCGTGAGCGCGATGCGCTCGGGGCGCACCGAGACGGTCACGGCCATGCCCAGCGGCCCGGTGATGCCGTGGCTCACGTGCATGCGGCACGGCAGGTCGGGCGACTCGATGTAGACGTAGTCGGGCTCGTCCTCCACCACCTTGCCCTCGAACAGGTTGGTCGAGCCGATGAATTCGGCCGAGAAGCGGCTGTTCGGGTATTCGTAGACCTCGCGCGGCGCGCCGATCTGCACGATCTCGCCCTCGCTCATCACGGCGATCCGGTTGGCCATCGTCATCGCCTCCTCCTGGTCGTGGGTGACCATGATGCAGGTGACGCCGACCTTGTCGAGGATGTTGACCAGCTCGATCTGGGTGCGCTGGCGGATCTGCTTGTCGAGCGCCGACATCGGCTCGTCGAGCAGCAGCAGCTTGGGCCGCTTGACCAGCGAGCGCGCCAGCGCCACGCGCTGCTGCTGGCCGCCCGACAACTGGTGCGGCTTGCGGCTCGCGTAGCGGCTCATCTGCACCAGTTCGAGGGCGTCGCGCACGCGTTCCTTCAACTCGGCCCTGGGCACGCCCTCCTGCTTGAGGCCGTAGGCGACGTTCGCCTCGACCGTCATGTGCGGGAACAGCGCGTAGGACTGGAACATCATGTTCACGGGCCGCTTGTAGGGCGGCATCTGGGCGAGGTCCTCGCCGTCGATCAGGATCCTGCCCGAGGTGACGGTCTCCAGCCCGGCCAGCATGCGCAGCAAGGTGGATTTGCCGCAGCCGGAACTGCCCAGCAAGGCGAACAGTTCGCCCTTGCCGACCGACAGATTGACCTGGCGCACCGCGGTGGTATCGCCGAACTGCTTGACCACGTCGACGATCCGCACGAAGTTCGCGGCGTGGTCGGCCTGCGCGGCGGGGGACGGCGCGCCGGCGGACGGCATGCGCGACTGGCTATTCATGATCTGCTGCATCACTCCTGCGTGTTACCAGACAAAGGCGATTGAAGACGAACAAAGCCCCCGGGGGTACCAGGGGCTTGATGGGGCGGGTTCGATTCCGGGCCGAGGCTCAGCGTCCGGACTTGAACTCCGTCCAGAGCCGCGTCTGCAGACGCTGGATTTCAGGCGGCAGCGGCTTGAGCAGGAACAGCGTCTTGACCACGTCGGCCGGCGGGTAGACCGCCGGATCGTTCGCCACGTCCTTGCTCACGAACTGGCGTGCCGCCGCGTTCGCGCTCGGGTAGTAGACGGCGTTGGTGATCGCCGCATGGACCTTCGGATCCTCGATGTAGTTGATCCACTCGAGGGCCGCTTCCTTGTTCTTCGCATCCTTGGGGATCGCCATCACGTCGAACCAGACCGGTGCGCCGCCCTTCGGGATGTAGTACTCGATCTTGTAGGGCTTCTTCGCTTCCTGCGCGCGGTGCTTGGCGATCACCACGTCGCCCGACCAGCCGTACGCGAAGCAGATGTCGCCGCCGACCAGGTCGTTGATGTAGCCCGAGGAGTTGAACTGCGTGATGTAGGGGCGGATCTTCTTGAGCATCACCATCGCGGCCTGGTAGTCGGCCGGCGAGGTGCTCATCGGGTCCTTGCCCAGGTAGTGCAGCGCGGCCGCGAACATCTGGTCCGGCGCGTCGAGCACCGACACGCCGCAGGCCTTCAGCTTGGAGATGTTTTCCGGCTTGAACAGGATGTCCCAGTTGTCCAGCGGCACCTTGCCGAGGATCTGCTGCGCCTTGTTCAGGTTGTAGGCCAGGCCGGTGGTGCCGTAGGCCCAGGGCACCACGTACTTGTTGCCCGGATCCGCGCCGGCCACCAGGGCCATCAGTTGCGGATCGAGATTCTTCAGGTTCGGCAGCTTCGACTTGTCGAGCGGCGCGAAGATGCCGGCGGCGATCTGCTTGCCGGCATAGTTGCTGGTCGGCACCACGATGTCGTAGCCCGAGTTGCCGGTCAGCAGCTTGGCCTGCAGCGTATCGTCGCTGTCGTAGTTGTCGTAGCGGACCTTGACGCCCGTTTGCTTCTCGAAGTTCGGGATGGTGTCCTTGGCAATGTAGTCGGACCAGTTGTACACATTGAGCTGCGTGTCCTTGGCCGAAGCCGCGCTTGCGGCCACGCACAGCGAGAGGGCCATCAACCGGCCTGCCACCTTTGCTTTCATCCCGTTCTCCCGTCCGGCCGTGCTCCGACCGGTATCGACTGTGTCGTCACGACGGCGTCGCCTCGGCAACCCGTCCCTCAAAACCCCGAAAAGTAACACTAATCCCGTGGTGTCACAAAAAAATCGCATCGCTGTCGCGCAAACGGAACACCGGTTTCCGGCAGGGCCGCCGCGCCGCCCACGCTCCCGAACGGGATCGGGAAGTGCGCGCATTTTATCGGGTTATGGACGGCTGTCCACCCGAAAAAATGTCGGGTCGAGGATGGGCTCGACCCGTTGCCCGACTCCGCGAAAACCAGCTTGGCATGCGGGGCGGCACCGGGCCCATGGCGGCGCGACCGAAGCTTGCGATCAAACGCCACGGGGCGCGCCCTCACCTCGCTCGCGGCCAAGCCGGGCGGGCTCCCGCCACCGATCCGATTCGACCCTGCGACTGAATTACAATATGCCGACTCTTCGCAGTGTCCGCGCAGTATCCATGTTGCGACACGACTTTCCACCGTGCCTCGTCAATCCATCGATCTCATGCGCCATCGTCCCGCTTTCGCCGTTTTCGCTGCTTCCCGCGCTTTCGCTCACGTCCCGTCATCCGCCGCTAGCCGGCACCCGCTCGGCATCCTGGCTTCCGCCGTCGTGCTGGCCTTCGCGGCCAATACCGCGCAGGCCACGGTAGCCCTGGTGCAACCGGCGCGCGAAGCCGCGGCCGATGCGCCGCTCACGCTCACGCTGATCTACTCGGACGATGACGCGAAACCGCTGCCGGTCAGCGTGCCCGACACGCTCGAGGTGACCGTGACCAATGCCGAGCAACCGCCGGTGCCCGTCAAGCTGGTGCGCGAGGCCGGCGTGCCCGAGCGCTTCACGCTGAAGGCCGGCCAATACCGCAAGGTGAGATTTTCCGCGCCCTGGCCGGACAGCGCGCGCGGCACCGTGACCATCACGCCGGTGGGCTTCGACGCCTCGGCGGCCGTGGTTTCGCTGAACCGCAGCGCCAATCAGTTCGTCGTGGCCCGCGCCGAAACCGCCGAGGGGCATCAGGCCAGCCCCGCCGGCGTGGCGGCGGCCGCCTCGGGCGTGGCCGCCACCGCCGGCACGCCGCAGCCGAGCGGCGACGCGCTGACCACCGGCGCGCGGGGCCTGTTGTCGAGAATCTCGTACTACGAACCGATGTACATCGGCGTGGGCGTCAACGGCGACGTCAGCGCCAAGCTGCAGTTCAGCTTCAAGTACCGGCTGCACATGCCCGACAACCCGGCCTCGCGCTCGCTGCTGGACAATCTCTATTTCGCCTACACGCAGACCTCGATCTGGGATCTGTCGGCCGATTCGAAGCCGTTCCGCGACACCAGCTACAAGCCGCGGCTGTTCTACTACGTCGCCGACACGGGCCTGCACAGCCCCTGGTTCACGCGCATGGGCTTCGCGGCCGGGATCGGGCATGAGTCGAACGGCAAGGCCGGCCCGGATTCGCGCAGCCTCAACATCCTGTTCGTGCAACCCACCTGGGAATTCGGCGATCTGACGAGCTACCACTGGCAGGTCTCGCCGATGCTTTATTACTACCTGGGCATCAGCGACAACCGCGATATCGCCGACTACCGCGGCTACATGGACCTGGTCGTCAAATACGGCAGCCCCGACGGCTGGCAGTTGTCGACCACGCTGCGCAAGGGCACCCACCACTGGTACGGCAGCGTTGACACCAAGCTGTCGTACCCGCTCGCCAAGCTGTTCGACAATGCCTGGGGCGGTTATGTCTGGATCGGCTATTTCAACGGTTACGGCGAGGACCTGCTCGACTACAACCAGCGCCAGCACTGGATCGCGCGGGTGGGCGTGAGCATCGCGCGCTGATGCTTTACCATTACGCATTGCCGCACCAGCCCGGACCCAACGACGCATCATGAGTTCCAATCTTCACGACAAGCCCGACAGCCCCTGCATCGGCGTCTGCTCGACCCTGTTCGACGATGTCTGCAAGGGCTGCGGCCGCACCGCCTTCGAAGTGGCCAATTGGGTCTTCATGAGCGAGGAAGAAAAGGCCGCCGTATGGGAGCGCATCACGCTCGACGGCACGGCCATGCGCTTCAAGTACGACAAGATCTGAGCCTCCCACTCGCGCCGCCGGCTCGCCCTTCGAGCGCCGGACGCAAAAAAGGCGGCACGCGAACCGCCGTGCCGCCCAACCCCAACGCTTGAATCCGTTCGATCAGAACTTCATACCGACACCGACCCCGACGATCAGCGGGTCGATGTGCAGGCGGCCGATCGATTGGCCGCCGAGCGTGGCATCGGTATGCATCCAGAGCTTCTTGATGTCGAAGTTGACGAAGAACTGCTTGCTGACCTGGACGTCGACGCCGAACTGCAGCGCGGGCCCGAAGCTGCTCTTGTGGACCGCCACGCCCTGGCTGCCCACGTGCAGCCCGTCGTTGTAGAAGAAGGTGTAGTTCAGGCCCGCGCCGATGTACGGGCGAACCCGGCCCGCATGATTGAAGTGGTATTGCAGCAGCAGCGTGGGCGGCAACACGTTCACGCCGCCGAGCGGGCCGAGATTCGAATTGACCTGGTGACGCGAGGTACCGAGGATCAGCTCGACGCCGAGATAGTCACGAATCATGTAGGTGAAATCGAGCTCCGGCACCAGCGCGTTGTTCACGCCGGCGTTGATGTCGGACAGCGTGCCGCTGCCGCGATCGGCCGGCATGATTTCGATGGCGCGCAAGCGCATCAGCACATCGCCCTGCGCGATACCCTGCCCCGGCGACGCCGCCTGAGAGACCGACGGCAGCATCGCGAACACGCCTGCGCAGGCCAGCGCGGAAACGATGCAACGGATTTTTTCATTCATGACTTGAGCCCCCTGAGAACGGTATCGATTGTCCGGGGGCATACCTGGCGACGCGTTGACGTCCATCAAGCCAGCGAAAACGTAGGACGGTTTGTCGCAGGCTCGGGCGCGGTGCCGGTCAACAGCAGCGCGAGCAGGTCGCGCACGCTGCGGATCGCATTGCCGAACGGCAGCGCTTCGCGGCCGCGGAAGAACAACCCGTTGGCGACGTCGCCGCGTAGCGCGGCCGCCAGGCGCGTATCGATGCAGAAATGCCCGAAGCGCTCGATGCCGTCGCGCAGGCCGCAGACTGACAGGCATTCCAGCGCGGTCGGGCAACGCTGCCGCAGCGCGCCGAGCTTGCTGCGAATCCGCGTCTCGTGGCGCAGGTAGCGTTCGAGCCAGGGCGTACGCACCGCGCGCGCCGGCAGGCCCGTGACGCTGATGAAATCGACGATGTCCTCGGGACGCGCCTGCACGAGCACCTGCTTGAAGGCCGGATGCGCATCGCCCTCCTCGGTGACGGCGAAGGGCGTGCCGACCTGGACGCCGCTGGCGCCGAGCCCGAGCGCCTCGCGCACCGCCTGGTGGCTATTGATGCCGCCGCCGACGATCAGCGGGATCGCCTCGCGCGCGAGGCCCAGCGCCTCGATCGTCTGGCGCGTCTCGCCGAGCACGCGCGCGAAATCGAAGCGCGCGTCGTTGGCCTCCTCGATGCGCGACACGCCGAGATGGCCGCCCGCATGCGCGGGATGCTCGATCACGATCGCATCGGGCAGGCGCCCCTTCTTCATCCACTTCTTCAGCACCAGGGCGATGCCGCGCGCGTCGGACAGGATCGGGATCAGCGCAATATCGTGCCCTTCGGTCAGCTCGGGCAGGTCCAGCGGCAGGCCGGCGCCCATCACGATCGCGTCGGCGCCGGCATCGCAGGCGAGGCGCACATAGTCGGCATGGCTGCGCACCGCTTTCATGACATTGACGGCGATCATGCCGCGCCCCTCGCTCCAGCTACGCGCGCGCTCGATCTCGCGGCGCAGCGCCTCGAGGTTGGCCGCCTCGAGCGTGTCGCGATCGGGCCGGGCACGGCAGCGCGCGAGCAGGTCGGCATGGTGATGGCGCAGGTCGATGCTCGCGATGGTGCCGAGCGCGCCCTCGCGCGCGACACTGCCGGCGAGCCGATGCGCGGATATGCCCACGCCCATGCCGCCCTGCACGACGGGAAGCAGGGAACGGCCGCGAATCGTCAGCGGGGCGAAGGGAATGGCAAGCGTCATGGTGAGCCTCGTGCGGGCAGCGTCGAAGAAGGCTCGATGATCGGGGAATGGCGGATACGGGGGTTGACGCGCGTCAAGCGCAAGCTGCGATGGGGCCAAGCGGCGCTGGCTGGACTCGAGGACGCGCGCGCAGTTGCCGAGCCGCCGGCTTGCTAATATCGCCACGTGCCGCTCGTGCCGATTCGTGCCGCAAACCCTCGCCCCCTCCTCTGGAGCACACGATGACGTTTTCCGCCCTGCTGGTCTTCAGCCTCGTCATGCTGGCCGGCATCGCCACGCCCGGGCCGACCGTGCTGCTCGCGCTCAGCAACGCCTCGCATTTCGGCCTGCGCCGCGCCAGCTTCGGCATGGCCGGCGCGCTCGCCGCCGACCTGCTGCTCGTGACCCTGGTCGCGCTGGGGCTCGGCGCGGTGCTGGCCGCCTCGGAGACGCTGTTCGTGGCGCTCAAATGGCTCGGTGCCGCCTGGCTCGCCTATGTCGGCTGGCGGCTGCTGCGCGCCTCGGGCCAGGCTGCCGGGCCCGATCCCGAACGCGTCGCGCCGGCGCGTCGCGCGCTGTTCCTGCGCAGTTTCTTCATCGCGATGAGCAACCCCAAGTACTACCTGTTCATGACGGCCCTGCTGCCGCAGTTCGTCGATCGCGGCCAGCCGGTGGCCGCGCAGTACTTCGCGCTGGGGCTGACGGTCGGCGCGCTCGACGTGGCCGTGATGACGGCTTATGCGCTGATCGGCATCAGGTCGGTGGCGCTGTTTCGCGAGCGCGGCGTGCGCTGGATGAATCGCATCAGCGGCGGCATGCTGTTGCTGCTGGCGGGATCGGTGGCGCTGTATCGGCGCGGTACCCACTGAAGCGAACCGCCGGCGCCCGGCGCCGCCCCAAAAAAGAAAACGCGGCGATCGATGATCGCCGCGTTTCGCGTGAAAGGCCGGAGCCGGTGCAAGCCCGGCCAGCTTGATCAGGCCTTTTCCTGCGTCGCCAGGAAGTCCTCGTAGTTGCCGCCGAAGTCGTTGAGCGTGCCGTCGGTGCGCACCTCGATGATGCGATTGGCCAGGCCGCTGACGAACTCGCGGTCGTGCGACACGAAGATCAGCGTGCCCTCGAACTGCTCGAGCGCGATCTGCAGCGACTCGATCGACTCCATGTCCATGTGGTTGGTCGGCTCGTCCATCAGCAGCACGTTGTGGCGGCCCAGCATCAGCTTGCCCCAGATCATGCGGCCCTTCTCGCCGCCCGACAGCACCTTCACCGACTTCTTGATGTCGTCGGAGGAGAACAGCAGGCGGCCCAGCGTGCCGCGCACCATGGTCTCGTCGTCGCCTTCCTTGCGGTAGTTGTCGATCCACTCCATCAGCGTGACGTCGTCCGGGAACTCCTCGTAGGTGTCCTGCGGCATGTAGCCGACGTTCGCGTTCTCGGCCCACTTGACGCTGCCGTGGTCGAGCTCGAGATTGCCGAGCAGCGCGCGCAGCAGCGTGGTCTTGCCCGCGCCGTTCTCGCCGATGATGGCGATGCGCTCGCCCGGCTGCACCGACAGGTTGAAATTGCTGAAGATGGTGCGCTCGTACTTCTTGGTCGCCTCTTCCGCCACCACCGCGATGTTGTGCAGCTTCTTCTCGAACTCGAAGCGGATGAACGGATTCTGGCGCGACGAGGGCTTGAATTCCTCGATCTTGATCTTGTCGATCTGCTTGGCCCGGCTGGTGGCCTGGCGCGCCTTGGACTTGTTCGCCGAGAAGCGGCGCACGAAGTCCTGCAGTTCGGCCACGCGCTCCTTGGCACGCGCGTTGGCATTGGCCTGGCGCTCGCGCGCCTGCGCCGAGGCGAGCATGTAGTCATCGTAGTTGCCCGGCCAGACCTTCAGCGTGCCGAAGTCCATGTCGGCCATGTGGGTGCAGACCGAGTTCAGGAAGTGACGATCGTGCGAGATGATGATCATCGTCGAGTTGTACTGGTTGAGCGTGTCTTCCAGCCAACGGATCGAGTTGATGTCCAGGTTGTTGGTCGGCTCGTCGAGCAGCAGCACGTCGGGCTTGGAGAACAGCGCCTGCGCCAGCAGCACGCGCAGCTTCCAGCCGGGGGCCACCTCGCTCATGGTGCCGTTGTGCAGCTTCTCGTCGATGCCGATGCCCAGCAGCAGCGCACCCGCGCGCGCCTCGGCATCGTAGCCGCCGAACTCGGCGAACTTCGCCTCCAGCTCGGCCGCGTGCATGTAGTCGTCGTCGGTGGCTTCCGGGTTCGCGTAGATCGCGTCGCGCTCGGTCATGGCGGCCCACATTTCCGTGTGGCCCTGCATCACCACGTCGAGCACGCGCACGTCCTCGTAGGCGAACTGGTCCTGGCGCAGCTTGCCCAGGCGGATGTTCGGCTCGAGCGCGACATTGCCGCCGCTGGGCTCGAGATCGCCGCCGAGGATCTTCATGAAGGTCGACTTGCCGCAGCCGTTCGCGCCGATCAGCCCGTAGCGGTTGCCCTCCCCGAACTTGACCGAGATGTTCTCGAACAGGGGCTTGGGCCCGAATTGCATCGTGATGTTGGCGGTAGAAAGCACAGCGTGGCCTGTTAAGTGGTAGATCGACGTAAACCCGACATTTTAGCAGGTCTCGGTGACGCACTGTGCTCGGTGCCGCGGGCGGAACGATGGAAGGAAAATCGGGCGGGATCGTGGTGTTTCGGAAGCGGCAAGGCAAGGATCGCGCGAATGGGCCGGGGCCTCGACCCTATTTGGTGTCATGCGACGCGACCGCCAGATCCCGCGCACGCGAGGGACGGCGGGCGGCCGGCATCGCGCCGACATCGCGCCGACAAGGGTGCCAAGGGCCCCTCGCGCGACGCCGGCGCCGGCACTTCAATGCTTCTTCGCTCCCTCGGCGGCGGCCTTCTTCATCTGCTGCGAGGCATTGAGCTGCGCGAACAGCTCCGAGCACGGCACGTCGCGGTTGTTGCTCGGCGCGATCAGCGGGATCAGCGCGGCGAACGGGTTGATGATGCCCAGGCCCACCGCCGCGCCGGCCCGCAAGGCCAGCGCGCCGACGTTGACGCCCACTTTCGGGTTCTTGAAGGTACCCTTCACGTAGAGCGGTGAACGCAGCGAGAACACGCGGAAACCCTTGGTCTGCGGATGGATCTGCAGGTCCATGCCCTCGTCGCGCAGGTTCACGTTGCCGTCGACGCGGATCACGGCGTCGTCGGTATCGAGCGCGAACAGCTTGGAGTTCAGGATGCCGTCGGTGGCGACGAAGTCGACCGCCGCGCAATTGATCTTCACGTCGCGATTGCCGAACAGCTTCTCGTAGACCACGTTGGCGACGTTGAGCCCCGCCGCCTCCATCAGCAGCCGGCTGATCGCGCCGTCGGTGACCAGCGCCTTGACCTCGCCCGTCGAGGTGGCCGCCAGCGCGGCCGGCGAGTTGCCGGAAGCCGCCAGCGTGGCGTCGCCGTTGATCTCGCCGAAGGCCGATTGCATCACCTTCGCGGTCGGGAACAACTGCTTGAGCTTGAGGTGCCGCGCGGCCACCGAGAAGCGGCCCTTGAGCGGCGTGCCGCTGCCGTCGAGCCGCGCCTCGGTGGACAGCGTGCCGCCGGCCACACCGAAGCGCAGCGGCGTGAGCGAGAGCACGCCGTCCTGCATCACGATATGGGTGTAGAGATCGCTGATCGGCAGGTCCTTGTTCTTGACCAGCTTGCGGCCCGTGAACTTCACGTCGGCGTCCAGCGCCTTCCAGCGATCGGTGCGGAAGGTCTCGACCGGCAGCACGCGATCGGCCGGCTGCCTGGTGGTGTCGCCGCGCGCGCGCTTGCTCGAAGCGCTGTCGGCGCCCACCACCGGTGCGAGATCCGAGAACTGCAGCAGGTTCGAGACCAGCTCGCCCGAGAGCAGCGGGCGCGTCGCGCGCTGCGCATAGCTGAGCGTGCCGTGCAGGTCGCTGCCGCCCACCCGGCCGTCGAAGTTCTCGTAGCGGAAGGTGCTGCCGTTGCGGCGGAACTGGCCGATCAGCCGGCCTTCGGTGGCATAGGGCGGCGTATCGGGCAGGGTGACGCCCGTCAGCGCGTACAGATGCGACATGCTGGTGCCCTGCAGCCAGAGCCGCAGGTCGATGGCGGCGAGCTGCATCGGGTCGGTCAGCGTGCCGACGATCGCCAGGCGCGTGTCGCCGGCCTTGATGTCGGCCTGCAGCGGGAACGGGCGGCTGGCGTCGCGCACCGCGAGCACGCCGCCGATCTTGCCGGTGCCGTCGATCGGCACGTTCTTGTAGCGGCCCTTCACCACCAGGCCGAAGGCATAGGTCGGCGCGGGCGGCGTGGCGGCGGCACCGCTGGCCGCCGAGGCGGCGGCCACCGCGGCAGCGGCGGACGAGGCGCTGCTCGCGGCCGAGCCGGACGTGGTCGACGCGTCGCTGGCGGACGCCGCCGAGGCCGTCGGAGCCGACGAAGCCGGCGCGGTCGAAGCCGACGAGGCACCCGAAGCAGCGGAAGCCGCAGCGGCGGCCGAAGCCGCCTCGATCTTCCTCGTCAGTTGCGCGGCCCCGGCCTTGCCGACGCGCTGCGCCGAGGCCGCGCGCGAGGTGGCCTCCTGCTGCTTGAGCACCTCGCCGAGCGGGATCGGCTGGCCGAGCGTGTCGATCGCGACATTCAGGTCGGCCTTGGTGATCGCGTCACGATAGCTCACCGTGCCCTTGGCGAAACCGAAATCGTGAAGCTCGACCTTCCAGGTCGACGGCTCGCCCGACTGCTTGAAGGAAAAGGTCCAGTTGTTGCGGCCGTCGGCGAGCCGCTCGATGTCGAGCGCGGGATTGACGATGTCGATCGAGGGGATCACCACGCGATGCGCGAGCAGCGGCAGCACGGCGAGGTCGAAATGCGCGGCGTCGAGCGTGGCGAAATGCGGGGATTTCGTCCAATCGGGATTGCCGATCACGATGTTGTTGGCGGTGAAGCTCGGCCAGGGTATCCAGGCGCGCCAGCCGGTCTCGCCGGAAGGGCGGCGCCAGCCGACCTTGAGGTCGCCCTGGATCGCGAACGGCCGGCCGATCTCGGTGCTGACGCGTTCGTTGATATACGGCCTCGCGCGATTCCAGTCGAACGTGAGGATGAAGACGACGAGCGCGGCGATCAGCACCAGGATGATGCCGACGATCCAGGCCGCCGATTTGCCGATGACTCGGGTAAGCGTCATGCCGGGCTCCAGTTTTTTCTTATCGAGACAAGACATCGGGCGCAAGGCCGCGCCAGACGACTTGCAAGCAGGTTATCGGTATTATGGCATCGCGCGCGAGGCGTCCTTCTCCCTTTACCATTTCTTGCATTTATGACAGCAGCCGGCCTGATCGAAGCCCGCGGCCTGACCCGTCGCGACCCAGTCTCGCAAAGGGTGTTGGTGGCGCCGACCGACTTTCTCCTCGCCCCGGGCATGCGCGTTGCTGTCACCGGTCCGTCCGGATCGGGCAAGAGCGTGTTCCTGCGCGCGCTCGCCCTGCTCGATCCGATCGACGGCGGCGCCCTGCTCTGGCGCGGCGCACCGGTTGCGCGCGCATCGATCACGCGCTACCGCCGCGGCGTCGCCTATCTGCGCCAGCGCCCTGCCGCCTTCGACGACGGCAGCGTCGAGGATCTGCTGCGCTACCCGTATTCGCTGGCCGTCTATGGCGACCTGCGCTTCGATCGCGCCCGCGTGGCCGAGCTCGCGACCCGCGCCGGCCGCGCCGACGATTTTCTCGACCAGGCCGCCAGCGAACTGTCGGGCGGCGAGGCGCAGATCGCCGCGCTGCTGCGCGTGCTGCAGCTCGAACCCGAGGTGCTGCTGCTCGACGAACCGACCGCCGCGCTCGATCCCGAATCGGCGCGCGCGGTCGAGACGCTGGTGACGGCGTGGTTCGAGGCCGCGCCCGAGGCGCGCGCCTATATGTGGGTCTCGCACGATCCGGCGCAGGCGGCCCGAGTCGGCTCGCGCCAGGTGAGGATGCGCGCCGGCGTGCTCGGCGACGCCGACCAGCCGGGCAGCCAGGGCCAAGACGGGGCAGCGCGATGAGCCCGGTACTGCAGGACCTGAGCCTCGGCGACGTGGCGATCGCCGCCGCGCTGGTGGCGGTCAACGGCGCGCTGTCCTTCGCGCTGTCGCTGGGCCTGGGCCGCCAGTTGGCGATCGCCGCGGTGCGCACCGTGGTGCAGTTGCTCGCGATCGGTTACGTGCTGGGCTGGGTGTTCGGTCATCCGAGCTGGACCGTGGTGCTGCCGCTGATGATTCTGATGACGCTGGTGGCCGGCTTCGCTGGCGCCGCGCGCGGCGAGCGCACCTACGCGGGCCAGCGCATCGACAGCATCGTGTCGATCTGGGCGGGTTCCTGGGCGGTCGGCGCGGTCGGGCTGTTCGTGGTGATCCGCATCCATCCCTGGTACGAGCCGCAGTATGCGATCCCGATCCTCGGCATGATCCTCGGCAATGCGCTGACCGGCGTCGGGCTCGGCGTCGAACGCATGACGGGCGAGCTGACCGCGCGGCGCGACCGCATCGAGACCGCGCTGGCGCTCGGCGCGACGCGCTGGGAAGCAGCCCGGGACGCCGCGCGCCAGGCCGTGCGCGCCGGCATGCTGCCGACCCTGAACCAGATGGCGGTGGTCGGCATCGTCAGCCTGCCGGGCATGATGACGGGCCAGGTGCTGGCCGGCCAGCCGCCGCTGCAGGCGGTGCGCTACCAGATCGTGATCATGTTCCTGATCGCGGCGGCCTCGGCGCTGGGCACGGTCGGCGCGGTACTGCAGACCTACCGGCGCCTGTTCTCGGCCGACCACCGCTTCCTGTCCTCGCGCCTGGTCGAGCGCAAGCCGCGCAGGAAGCGGCGCTGAACGGCGCCTCGGCGAGCGGCCGAGGAGAGACAAGACGAGGCGAGGCTTACGACAGGCGGTCACGACACGCGCAAAAACGCGCCGCGCCAACCGGCACGGCGCGTCGCGCTTCATCACATCGATCAATGCCGCCGCGCCGGCTCGCGCCGGGCGGCGCGAGACACTCGACTCACGGCTGGATCGATACCGTCACGCGCGTGCCGTCGCTCATCTCGATGGTCTTCGAGCCCCCGCGCGTCGAGAGCGAGACGCGCTTGACCTCGCTGACGGTAACCGGCTTCGGGCACTGCAGGGTCTTGCCATCGGCGCTCACCGAGATGGTGCCGTCGGGCGCGCTGGCCTGGAAACTGATCTGCACCGTGGCCATGCCCTTGGCGTCGACCGAGGGCGCGAGCCGCACCTGGGTCTGCCGCACCATCGCGCCGTTCGCGTCGCGCGGCAGGGAATCGGCATCGGGGCAACCGTCGGGCATCGCCACCGCGCCCGAGGGCGGCACCGACTTCCAGTTGAAGTCGTCGGTTTCGCCCGAGCGGATCTTGCGCGTTTCCTCGGAGGCGCCGAAGCGCTTCGAATCGACCTTCACCGTGTACTGGAGCTGGCCGTCGTTGCCGCCGCTGGCGCTGCCCTTGATCGGCGGCGCCGCGTTCGCGGCGGAGCTGGCGAGGGCCGCCGCGAAGGCGACGGCGCACACGGCGACGCACGGAATACGCAGGCTCATGCTGTCCTCCTGATATTGCGCCGCCGAGCGGGCGGCGCCTGGTTATATGGCAAGACACGATGCACGCGGATATCCAGTCTAATCGCAAGCGGCGGCTTCGGTGACGCTTGTATGGAGCATGTTGTGGTGGCGTCACGCGCACGGCGCGACGAGGCGCCGGCGCCCTGCGCGAGCGCGCGCCGCCGATGGCGCGCCGCAGCATGCCGCGCCGTCGCGCAGCCACGCTCGACGACAAGGGCCGCCACGCATCGCGCGGCGGCCCTTGTCGTTGCAACGCAAGATGGCCGGGGCGGATCGGCCGGCGCAAACCCGCCGCCCTCGCCGCCCGTCACGCGCCGCGTCAGAACCCGCTCAGCACCAGCTTGCCGATCGCGCGCCCGGCCTCGAGCAGGCGGTGCGCCTCGCGCAGGTTCGCGGCGTTGATGGCGCCGAGCTGCTGGCCGACCGTGGCGCGCAGCGTGCCCGCATCGACCAGCCGCGCCACCTCGGTCAGCAGCTTGTGCTGCTCGATCATGTCGGGCGTGCCGAACATCGAGCGCGTGAACATGAACTCCCAGTGGAAGGCCGCGCTCTTCGCCTTGAGCTGCTCGACGGGCACCGGCTTGGCGTTCTCGACGATGGTGCAGATGCCGCCCTGCGGCTTGACGATCTCGGCGGCCGCCGGGAAATGGCGGTCGGTATCGTTGAACACCAGCACGTAGTCGACCGACTCGAAGCCGGCCGCGCGGATCTGCGCCGGCAGATCGCCGAAGTGGTCGACCACGTGATCGGCACCCAGCTCGAGCACCCATTTGGCCGACTCGGGACGCGAGGCGGTGGCGATCACCGTGAGCTGGCCGAGCTGCTTGGCGAGCTGGATGCCGATCGAGCCGACCCCGCCCGCGCCGCCGATCACCAGCACGGTCTTGCCTGCGTCGCGGCCTTGCGGCGACACCTTCAGGCGGTCGAACAGGGCCTCCCAGGCGGTGATCGCCGTCAAGGGCAGCGCGGCGGCCGCCGCGAAGTCGAGCGAGGCCGGCTTGAGCGCGACGATCCGCTCGTCGACCAGGTGGTACTCGCTGTTCGCGCCGGGCCGCGTGATGCTGCCGGCGTAATAGACCGGATCGCCGACCCGGAACAGCGTGACCTCGGGGCCGACCGCGGCCACCGTGCCGGCCGCGTCCCAGCCCAGCACGCGCGGGCTGGACTCCACCTTGTCCTTGGGCGCGCGCACCTTGGTGTCGACCGGGTTGACCGACACCGCCTCGACCTTGACCAGCAGGTCGCGGCCGCTCGGCGCGGGAGTGGGCAGCTCGACGTCGACCAGCGACTGCGGGTCGTCGATCGGGAGGTAACGGGTCAGGCCAATCGCTTTCATGTGCTTGCTCCTCGATGGGGAAACGGATGCTTCGATGGAGGCCATCCTACGCGGCCCGATCCTGGAGAAAAACCGACATAATGCCGGAAACATTTTTTGGGAAATCCGGATAATGAGCGAGCCTCGCGATCCCCGGGCCACGCCTGCCGACAAACCGCTCGACCTGCTCGACGTCGCGCTGTTCGTGCGCGCCGCGTTGCTGGCCAATGTCTCGGCGGCCGGCCGCGAGTTCGGCGTGTCGGCCACGGTGGCCAGCAGCCGGCTGGCCCAACTCGAACGCCAGCTCGGCGCGCGGTTGCTGCATCGCACCACCCGGCGCGTGACACTGACCCAGGACGGCGAGCTGTTCCTCGCGCGTGCCCAGACGCTGCTCGATGCGGCCGACTCGGCCCGAGCGGCGGTCGGTCGGGCGCGCGGCGAGCCGCATGGCCGCCTGCGCATCTCGATGTCCTCCTCGTTCGGCCGCCAACATGTGGCGCCGGTGATCCCAGCCTTCCTGCGCCGTTACCCGCAAGTCTCGATCGACCTGCGCCTGTCCGACGAGATCGTCGACCTGGTCGACGAGGGCATCGACCTGGCGATCCGGCTCGGCGCGCTGCGCGATTCGAGCCTGGTGGCGCGGCGCCTGGCGGTGAATCGCCGCGTGGTCTGCGCCTCGCCGGCCTACCTGGCCGAACACGGCACGCCCCATCATCCGGCCGACCTGACGCGCCACGAATGCGTGGTGCTCGGCGACCAGCGCGACTGGGCTTTCGAGACGCCGGCCGGCCCGCTCACGGTGCGCGTCGGCGGGCGCCTGGTGGCCAGCAACGGCGAGGCGATCCGCGAGGCGCTGGTGGACGGCTTCGGCATCGCCATCAAGTCCACCTGGGACGTCGGCCCGAACCTGCGCGACGGCTCGCTGGTGCCCGTGCTGGCCGACTACCCGCTCGCCGAGCCCTCGGCGATCTGGGCGGTCTACCCGAGCCGCGCCTTCGTGCCCTTGAAGCTGATCGCCTTCATTGATTTCATCGCCGCGCATTTCGGCGATCCGCCCTACTGGGATCGCGAGGGCGGCGTCGCGCCCCGGGTGCCGCGCTAGCGCGGCCGAAACCGGAAATCGCTCAGGATGACGAAACCGACGATCCGCACCGGGCCGTCGCACTGCACGGCCTTGGCGCCGCCCTGCCCGGCGCCGCGCCGAAACCGGCGGCCGGGCCGCGCCGACCGGCTACAATAGCGGCCTTCCCGGCGCGCGAGGCGCGCCGTCCCCGTCTCACGCGACCCGTCATGACCACGAATCTCGTCATCCAGAGCCCCGCGCCGCTGTCCCCGGTCCACCACAAAACCCTGCTCGCGCTGGCACGCGGCACCGGCCTCGCCTCGATCGACGAACAGGCGATCCGCATCGAGGGCGCGCACCGCGCGCAGGCACCCGACATCGCCGTCTATTGCGGCACCCACGGCCTCGATTACGCCTTCGTCGAGGCGGGCCGCCGGCTCGGCGATTTCGGGCTGGTCGCGATGGACATGGATTCGACGCTGATCACCATCGAGTGCATCGACGAGATCGCCGATTTCTGCGGCCTCAAGGCCGAGGTCGCCGCGATCACCGAAGCCTCGATGCGCGGCGAGATCAAGGATTTCAACGAGAGCCTGACGCGCCGCGTCGCGCTGCTGGCCGGGCTCGAGGCCAGCGCGCTGGAGCGTGTCTACGAGGAGCGGCTGCAACTGTCGCCGGGCGCCGAGGCGATGCTGGCCGGCGCCCGCGCCGCCGGCCTCAAGACCCTGCTGGTGTCGGGCGGCTTCAGCTTCTTCACCGAGCGGCTCAAGGCACAGCTCGGCCTCGACTTCACCCGGGCCAACACGCTCGAGATCGTCGACGGCAAGCTGACCGGCAAGGTGCTCGGCGAGATCGTCAATGCCGAGGTCAAGGCGCGCACCGTGCGCGAGACCTGCGCGACGCTCGGCTTCGAGCCCGCGCGCGCGATCGCGATGGGCGACGGCTCGAACGACCTGGCGATGATGGCCACCGCCGGCTTCTCGGTGGCGTTCCGCGCCAAGCCCGTGGTCCGCGAGGCGGCCAGCGTCGCATTCGACCACATCGGCCTCGACGGCCTGCTGCGCCTGTTCTGAAGCGCCGCGCGCGGCTCCGGCGCAAGCCGCGAGGCCCATGAAAAATGGCAGATCGGCTCCGGCCGATCTGCCATTTTTTTCGGCGCGCCGGCCGGACGAAGGGCCGGCGATGCCGCCGTTTATCCGAGCGTCGCGGCCAGCGCGCGTTCAATGTCCGCGCGCAGGTCCGCCTCTTCCTCCAGGCCGACGTAGAAGCGCACCAGGGTGCCCTGCGACCAGCTCGGCCGCATCGAGGCGATGTCGTAGGGCATCGCGAGACTGCGCGCCCCGCCCCAGCTCCAGCCGATCGCGAACAGTTCGAGCGCCTCGACGAATCGGTCGATCTGCTCGGCACGATAACGCGCGTCGAACACCACCGAGAACAGCCCGCCCGCGCCCGTGAAGTCGCGCGCGAAGGCTTCGTGGCCCGGGCAGTCGGGCAGCTCGGGATGCAGCACCGAGGCGATCTCGGGACGCGTCTTCAGCCACTTGGCCAGCGCCAGCGCGCTGCGGCTGTGCGCCTCGAAGCGCAGCCGCATGTTCGGCAGGTTGCGCAGGACCAGCGAGCAGTCGTCGGCCGACACGCCCAGGCCGGTGCGCATGCGCGCCAGCTTGAGCCGCTCGTGGATCGCGCGCTCGGCCGTGATGGTCGCGCCCATCAGCACGTCGCTGCCGCCCGACTGGTACTTGGTGAGCGCCTGTACCGAGATGTCGACGCCATGCTCGAAGGGCTTGAACGCCAGGCCCGCCGAATAGGTGTTGTCGATCGCGGTGATCACGCCGCGCTCGCGCGCCACCGCCGCGATGGCCCGCACGTCGGGCACTTCCATGGTCACCGAGCCCGGCGCCTCCAGCCACAGCAGGCGGGTTTCGGGGCGGATCAGCTCGGCGATGCCGGCGCCGATCAGCGGATCGTAGAAGCGCAAGCTGATGCCGAAATCGCGCGCCAGCCAGTTGCCGAGATCGGCGTTGGGGCTGTAGGCGTTGTGCGGGACCAGCACGTCGTCGCCGCTCTTCACGATGCCGAAATAGACGTTCATGATCGACGCCAGCCCCGAGGGCTGCAGCAGCGCGTGCGCGCCGCCCTCGATCACGGCCAGTTGGCGCGCCAGTTCGAGCGCGGTGGGCGTGGCGTGCAGGCCGTAGCGCCACTTGTCGTCCTCGCGCCAGTCGAGCGCGCGCATCGTCGCCAGATCGGGGAACACCACGGTCGAGGCGCGCGCCACCGGCGTGACGAACGAGGCCCAGCCGGCGGGCAGTTCGCCTTCGGGCTGGACGATGCGGGTCTGGAGGGCGCGCGGCGAAGAGGTATCGGTCATATGAGGGAGAGGAAGCAGGGGAAACGATCCGCACAGGGTAGCCCGATTCGCGGAGCTTGGCCCGGTACAGTCGCCGGCGACGTCGCCGAGCCGGTCGGCGCGGGCGCGCCGGCGAGGCTGGGTGGAGATGTCATGCGGTTCGCGAAGGCGTCGCGAAACAGGTCGGCACAGCGGCGAACCGGCGGTGTTCACCGCGGCGGCCGCCCGCTCGGCGATTGCCGGGCCGGGCCGGGGCGCGCCGCTCGCTGCATTGCGTCGGCGCCGGCTCAGTCCGAGGTGGAGAGATTGCCGACGCCGCCGACCGCGTGCCCCGCGCGCGGCGCCGCCCCGCTACCCGCGGCACCGGAAGCGGGCGCGGCCGGCGCCGGTGCATGCCCCCTCTGCCCCGCGTGGCTCGCGCCGCCGGCCGGGCGCAGCACCACCGGCTGCGGATCCGATTCGTCGGCATTCATGCGATCGGCCGACAGCGCGCCCGATGCATCGAAATGACCGACCCAGACGCCGGTGATATTGGTGCCGTCGTTCGACTCCTCGATCTCCAGCGTATCGCCGTCGCGATCGCCCGCCAGCAGGATCACCTGGCCCGTGTCGGCGTAGCGATATTCGCCGTGCACGCCCGGCTCGTCCGTCTTCGGGCCGAGATGGGCCACGATCGCGCGGCCGCCCAGCGTGCCGTCGTAGCGCGGCAGCTTCTCGAGCGCCGGATCCGGCTTCAGCGGCTTGGCGGGCGCCGTGTCGTCGCGCTCGGGAGGGGCCGCGGCGGCGGCGGCGGCGGCCTGCGCGGTCGAGGCGCCCGAGGTAGCCGCCGCCGGCGGCTGCTGGGGATGCGTCTGGGCGTGCAGCGCGCCGGCCGCCAGCGCGCAGGCGAGCGCTGTCGCGAGTCGGGATCGGATGCGGGATCGGTTTCGGCTTGCGGCTGCCACGTCGGCTTGCTCCTTTTTACCAGGGGTCGGCAATCAGTCCATGCGCTCGAACACGGCGGCGATCCCCTGCCCGCCACCGATGCACATCGTCACGAGCGCGTAGCGGCCCGAGATCCGGTGCAGTTCGTACAGCGCCTTCACGGTGATCAGCGCGCCGGTCGCGCCGATCGGGTGGCCCAGCGAGATGCCCGAGCCGTTCGGATTGACCTTGGCCGGATCGAAGCCGAGCTCGTTCGACACGGCGCAGGCTTGCGCGGCGAAGGCCTCGTTGGCCTCGATCACGTCGAGATCCGCAACCTGGATGCCCGCTTTTTCCAGCGCCTTCCGGGAGGCCGGCACGGGGCCGATCCCCATGTAGGCCGGATCGACGCCGGCATGCGCGTAGGACAGCAGCCGCGCCAGCGGCTTGAGCCCGCGCGCCTCGGCCACGCGCCGCTCCATCAGCGTGACGGCCGCGGCCGCATCGTTGATGCCCGAGGCATTGCCGGCCGTGACCGTGCCGTTTTCCTTCGCGAACACCGGGCGCAGCTTGGAGAAATCCTCGGCGCTCGCGTCATGGCGCACGTGCTCGTCGCTATCGAAGAGCACGGTGCCCTTCTTCGAGCCGATCTCGATCGGCAGGATCTGCGTCCTGAAGTAGCCGGCGCGGCTCGCGTGCGAGGCGCGGCGATGCGATTCGAGCGCCAGCGCATCCTGCGCCTCGCGCGTGATGCCGTACCTGGCGGCCACGTTCTCGGCCGTCACGCCCATGTGGATCGACTGGAACGGGTCGTGCAGCGCGCCGAGCATCATGTCGACGATCTTCGCGTCGCCCATGCGCTGCCCGAAACGCGCCGCCGGCATCGTGTACGGCGCGCGGCTCATGCTCTCGGCGCCGCCGGCCACGGCGATGTCGGCATCGCCGAGCAGCACGCTCTGCGCGGCCGAGACGATCGCCTGCAGGCCCGAGCCGCACAGGCGGTTCACCGTCACCGCCGGCGTGTGCTGCGCGATGCCGCCCTCGATCGCGGCGACGCGTGCCAGGTACATGTCGCGCGGCTCGGTATGCACCACGTTGCCGAACACCACGTGCCCGACTTCCTCGCCGTTCACGCCCGCGCGCTCCAGCACCTCGCGCACCACGCGCGCGCCGAGCTGGGTCGGCGAGAATTCCTTCAGGCTGCCGCCGAAACCGCCGATCGCGGTGCGCACACCACTGACCACCACCACTTCGCGCTGCTGCATAGTGCCTCCGATGTCATCGATTGGTGACCCGCAGGGTAATACGGATGCGGGGCGCGGCGATCGAGGATTCCTTCGAGCGGGCCACCGCCGCCGGGGACGGCCGGCGGCGCTCGCGATCAGCCCTCGAGCAAGGCGCGGACCGCGTCCGCCTCGGGGATCGGGGCCACCGCGCCGTAACCGCGCGTGGACAGCGCGGCTGCCGCGTTGGCGTAGCGCGCGGCCGTGAACGGATCGTCGCCGGCCACGATTCGTGCGATGAAAGCGCCGCCGAAGCAGTCGCCCGCGCCGGTCGCGTCGAGCGCCTCGACCGCGAAGCCCGGCACCAGGCGCCGCTCGTCGCGCGTGGCGACATAGGCGCCGTCCTTGCCGAGCTTCAGCGCGACCACCGCCGGGCCGCAATCGAGCAGCGCATCGACGATCGCGTCGCGCTCCTCATGGCCGGTCAGCAGGGTCACGTCGTCCCAGCTCGGCAGGCAGATGTCGGTGCGCCGCAGCGCCTCCAGCATCACCGCGCGGGCCCGCGCGAGCGGCCACAGCTTGAGCCGCAGGTTGGTGTCGAAGCTCACGCGCACGCCGTTCGCGCGCGCATGGTCGATCGCCGCGAAGGCCGCGTCGCAGGCGCTCGCGCTGATCGCGAAGCTGATGCCCGACAGATGGATCACGCGAGCCGCCGCGATCGCCTCGAGCGGCAGCTCGCCGCTCGCGTAGCGGCTCGCCGCGGAGCCGGCGCGCAGGTAGTCGAAGGCGTGGCCGTGCTCGCCGTGCGAGACGAAATAGACGCCGGTCGGCGCCGAGCGATCGACGCGCACCATCGCGGTGTCGACCTGCTCGAGCCGCCACAGCTCGAGCAGGAGCCGGCCGAAATGGTCGTCGCCGACCGCCGACACGAAACCGGTGCGCGCGCCCTGGCGCGCGGCCGCGATGCAGAAGTTCGAGGTATCGCCGCCGAAACCCTGCAGGTATTGCGGCGACCCCGGCTGGGACTGGTTGAATTCGACCATCGCCTCGCCGAAGGCAAGGACTTCGGGGCACCGCGGCGCCATCGACTCCGTCATGCCGCGCCGACCTCGCCCCACAGATCGTGGCCATCGGCGCCGGTGATCGTCACCGGCACGAAATCGCCGACCTTGTAGCGCTTGGCGCCCTGCGCCGGCTCGACATAGACCACGCCGTCGATTTCCGGCGCGTCGGCCGCGGTGCGGCCGATCCCGCCTTCGGCGTTGACTTCGTCGATCAGCACCTTCAGCGTCTGGCCGACCTTGCGCTCGATGCGCGCCGCCGAGATTTCCTCGGCCACTTCCATGAAGCGCGCGCGGCGTTCCTCGCGCACCTCGTCGGGCAGCGCGCCGTCCAGTTCGTTGGCGGTGGCGCCCTCGACCGGCGAATAGGCGAAGCAGCCGACGCGATCGAGTTCCGCCTCGCGAATGAAGTCGAGCAGGGTCTCGAACTGAGCTTCCGTCTCGCCGGGGAAACCGGCGATGAAGGTGCTGCGGATCGTCAGGTCCGGGCAGATCTCGCGCCACTTGCGCACCCGGTCGAGCACCTTCTCGGCATTCGCCGGGCGGCGCATGCGCTTGAGCACTTCCGGGTCGGCGTGCTGGAACGGCACGTCCAGATAAGGCAGCACGTGGCCGCGCGAGGCGCCCTCGGCCATCAGCGGGATCACCTCGTCGACGTGCGGATACGGGTAGACGTAATGCAGGCGCACCCAGGCGCCGTATTGCGCGGCCAGCTCGCCAAGCGCGGCGACCAGCTCGGTCATGCGCGTCTTCAACGGGCGGCCGTTCCAGAAGCCGGTGCGGTACTTGACGTCGACCCCGTAGGCGCTGGTGTCCTGCGAGATCACCAGCAGTTCCTTGACGCCCGACTTGAACAGGTTCTCCGCCTCCAGCATCACCTCGGCGACGGGGCGCGAGACCAGGTCGCCGCGCATCGAGGGGATGATGCAGAAGGTGCAGCGGTGGTTGCAGCCTTCGGAAATCTTCAGGTAGGCGTAATGGCGCGGCGTGAGCTTGATGCCGGCGGCCGGCACCAGGTCGGTGAACGGGTCGTGCGGCTTGGGCAGGTGGCTGTGCACCGCCTGCATCACCTCGCCCAGCGCATGCGGGCCGGTGACGGCCAGCACCTTCGGGTGCACTTCCTCGATCAGGCCGGCGCCGCTCGCGCTTTTCTTGGCGCCCAGGCAGCCGGTCACGATCACCTTGCCGTTCTCGGTCAGCGCCTCGCCGATCGCGTCGAGGCTCTCCTGCACGGCATCGTCGATGAAGCCGCAGGTGTTGACGACGACCAGGTCGGCGCCGTCATAGGTGCCGGAGATTTCATAACCCTCGGCACGCAGCTGGGTGATGATTTGTTCGGAGTCGACCAGGGCCTTCGGGCAGCCGAGCGATACGAACCCTACTTTAGGGGTATGGGACATCGGGAATCTGTGGGGGTGTGGCGGCAAAAGCGAGAGTTTACAGCGATTTATGTCCGGGGAGCCAAAATCGGCGCCAGCCGGTGAGGCCAGACGGCAAATCGACCACCGATTACAACCAGCCTGCATCCCGGCCATCCACAGACGCCTCCCGCTTCGCATCCCGCGACACGGCTTCCTGTCATCCGGATGACATGTTTTTCGGCGTGCGCCACTCTCTGGTGATACGCGCACGGCACCGCCCAGTCCGGCGCCCATACCAACATCGATGCCCATCTGAGAGCCCGGATGCCGCCGCCAGTCAATCGCCTGCCGTCTTCGCCGTCGGCGACCGCCCCTGGCGATCCCGCCGCAAGCACCGCCCATCCGGGCTCGTCGACAACTCCCGCCGCCCCCGCCCCAAGCCAGCAGTCACGCCGCGGCCCGCTCGACGCACTGTCCAGCCTGGCCTCGCGCATGGGCACCCGCAAGGCGGCCGGTGACGAAAACCGCGGCAGCAAGGAAAACCCGCACCGCACGCGCGCCGCGCTCGACAAGACCGAAGCGGTGATCGGCCCGACCGCCTCCGCCGGCTACGAACTCTGGGCCGCCAATAACGCCACTTCGGCCGTCAACGGGATAGTCAGCACCTTCCACGGCGCCAACCCGGCCACCCAGGCCGTTTCGAGCGCCGCCAACGGCGTCGGCATGCTGCCGCAGACGCTCGATATCGTCTCGACCGGCGTCGGTTACGCGAACAAGACACTGAAGGTCGCGCAGACCCACGCCGACGCGAAGCAGGCCCGGCCCGGCACCCTCGCCGGCAACGATGCGCTGAGCGCGCACGCGCAAGCCAAGGAGGCGCTGGCCAAGGCGACCCCGGGCGCGATCCGCGATGTCGGCCTCGGCGCCGCCGGCCTCGCTGGCCGCATCCACAGCGCCGCGGACCACGGCAAATCGCTTTACGGCAGCGGCGCCCTGACGGCCGACGGGGCCCTGGGCCTGGCCGGCGGCGCCGCCTACATCGGCGCCGGCGCGCTGCAGAACCGCGGCGTCAACCAATCGGTGGACCGCATGCAGGCGCTGCGCTCGGCCGTCACTCGCCCGCCCAGCGCCCGCCAGGATGTCGGCAGCGCCGCGACGCGCCAGCTCGACGCGCTGTTCGCGAGCGACAAGCTCGACGCCAACGTCTACTCGATCCTGCGCACGCGCAGCGAACCCGAGATCGCGCGCTTCCTGGAGCATCACGCCACGCTCGGCCTGGCCGGCCAGCAGAAGCTGCGCCAGCTCCTGCACTTTCGCGGCGAGCGCAACATGATGCAGGTGCTGAACCTGGGCCGCACCAGCAACATCAACACCGCCAGCATGCGGCGCGGCGCGCGCGAGGCGGTGATCGACGCCTTCATCGGGATGGAGGTGCGGCCGGGGCGCACCGAGGCCGTGATGGACCAGTTGAAGACGGCGCGCGCCGAGGCGCTGGGCCGGCCGATGGCGCCGGCGGTCGCGGCCGTCGAGACGCAGATGCGCGCGGCGGGGATCGACACGGCCGAATTCGCGCCGGGCAGCCTGCGCGCGATCGCGGCATCGGGCGACGCGGCGGGCTTCATCCAGCACTACCAGGCCCTGCCGGCCGAGGACAGGAGCAAGCTGCACGCCGCCCTGCACTTCGGTTCGTGGCGATTCTGGAAAGCCGACGCGACGCTGCCGACCACCAGGCCGCAACGCGCCGACATCCGCGCCGCGCTGGTCTCGCAGTTCGCGAAGGGCGCCAGCGTCGACCGCCTCGCCGCACTGAAGCTGCGCTACAACGAGAAGGTGCTGCCGCTGCAGACGGGTCGCACGCACGCGCGCCCGGCGGTGCCGGATACGCTGCGCGCGCATATCCTCGCGCACCAGGACCTCAAGCTCGACTCGCTGAAGGAGGAGAAGCGGCACGCGAAGATCCAGATGGGCTACGGCACCGCCATCGGCGCGCTGACGATCGCCGAGCTCGCTGTCAATCCGGCCGCGGGCGCCGGCATCAGCGCCTCGCGCGCGGTCATGAGCCCGGTCTACCTCGCCTACGCGGGACGGCGCGGCGTCGTCGCCGAGATCAACGCGCGCAAGGCCCGGCCGATCGACGCCTCGATGCGCGAGGAAGCCCTGCTGCGCGCGATGCCGACGATCCACGCACGGATCGCCGAAGGCCAGGCCGATCCGGCCACGCTCGCCGATCCCGCGAAGTTCATGAAGGACACGCTGGCACTCTCGCCGGCGCAGATCGGCAAGCTCGACGCGCTGCAGCGCTCGGGCGACACGGCAGCGGCCCAGGCCCTGCTCAAGGATCACGCGCCCGACGCCAATGCCCGAATCGCCCTGCGCGTGCTCGCCGAGCAGAGCACGGGCGCGAGCGGCAACGCCGCGCAACAGGCAGCCGCCCGCACCTTCCTGCAGGACGAGGCGCGCGCGAGCGGCAATCCGCAACTGGCGCAGGTCGCGGCCGACGCCACGGCGGATCAGGTGTATGCGCAACTGAATCGGCATTTCCTCGAAGGCGCCGCGCTCAATCCCAAGGCGTCGCTGCCGGCGCTGGCGCAACGGCTTTCGGCGGGCGGCAATACCGCGGCCCTCGACGCGCAACTCGGCTTCGATACGCGCACCTACCAGGGCCAAGCTCCCGAGCGCATTGCCGAGCAGCTCGCCACGCGTTTCGCGCAGGACAATCCCGTCTACGCGACCCGCCTGTTCGCCGCGCAACTGGCCGGACTCGACGGCACGGCCAGCCCGGCGGACGCGCGCAATACCTTGCGCGATTTCCGCTTGAGCGAAACCGAGATCCAGGAACTCGCCGCCAAACCGCCGGCCGAGGCCGCCGACTGGCTCAACTCGCATCTGTTCGGCGAGAACCTGCGGCGACGCTTCTCGAATGCCGTGCTCGACCCGCGTGGTGTGGCTGCCGCCACCAGGCTGGCCGAGCGCATGCCGCAGCACGCCGCGAACGCGCGGGAACCGCTGACCTGGCGCCTTGGCCTCGAGCAGGCCGGCGCGCATGTGATCGATAACGCCGGCTCGCCCGGGCTCGATTCGATGCTGCATGCCCTGCACCAGCAGTTGTCGGGCAGCACGGCGCCCTCGCCGAGCGCCAGCTCGCGCAAGGTGATGGAAGCACGCCGGCGCGTGCTGGCCGAGGTCACCGCCGGCCAGGCCGATCGCCACGTCGACGTGACGCGCGATGCCGACACGATCGTGCGGATCGCGGCCGCCACCTTCGGCAAACCGGGCGCCACCGCGAAAATCGTCAAGGCCTCGGGCGGCGGGCATCCGACGATCGCGGGTGGCGATGGCATCGCCGATGCCTCGCGGATCGCCGCCGTGCTGGTTCACGATCAGCAGACCGGGCGCAGCTTCGTGCTGCATGGCGGCGACGCCGCAAAGCTCGGCGCGACGCATCAACCGGCCGATCGGCAACCGCCGGGCACGAGCTCGTCGACCGACGGCAGCACGTCGTCCGACGCGCCCGGCGACGATGCACGCGCGGCTCGTTCGCATTCGCACGGCAACGGCTCGGCGCGCGTGCCCAATGCCGTGCCGGGAGACACGACGCACCAGCCGCTGCGCGCGGGGCGCCGTCGCCAGGATCCGAACGCCGTCGTCACGGGTAACGACGAGCCTCGCGACTGGCTGCCCGAGCTGGAATTCGGCTCCTTCTCGAAGGACCTGCTCGGCTCGGTCGGCATCGACCTGCCCGATGGCGAGGCCCTGCTGCCCGCCTCGGCGGTCAGTCGCGCCGCGCCGCCCACCACGCAGGCCGCGGCCTCGTCTTCGCGCCTCGCGACCGGCGCCGCCGCCTCGAGTTCGGCGCAGGCAACCGACGAAATTCACAGCCTCGCCGACCTGCGGCGCTTCATCACCGAAACGGGGCGCGCGGGCCAGACCATCGCGCTCGGCCGCTCGACGGTATCTCCCGGGCAGGAAACACTGTATGGCTATCGCGGCCTCGTCTATCGCGGCGATACGCGTTCGCCGAACCAGTTGCGGCAGGACGGCGGCTTTCGCAGCGCCCGCCCGCTCGACGAGGACGCGAACCTGCTGGAAGCGCAGGGACTCGGCGAGCACAAGGGCAATCCCGGGCAATCCGGCGTCGCCACCTCGAAAGTCGCGTCCACGGCGCTATCCCAGGCCGCTGGCGGCGGCGCCGGCGAACGCGGCTACGTCTACCTGATCGACACGCGGCGCTTCGCCGAAACCGATCGCGCCTACGACCTGACCCATACGCTGGCCGAGGCCGGTCATCTGCAGGCCGGGCAAGCCGCCGACGGGCACGATGATCCGACCGGCGCGACCGTCAATGCCACGCGCGTGCCGGATTCGGCGATCGTCGGCTGGGTGAGGCTGCCCGAATCGGGCGCGCTTGCCGGCGAATTGCGCTCGGCCACGCCCGAGGCGCGCGCAAGCCTGCTCGCCGAACTGGTGAAAAGCGATCGGGCCAGCGTGCATCTGAACGACGGCCGCGCCTCGATGGAAGACTGAGCGGACACTACCGCCGCGCGATGGATTCGCCCTCCCTCTCGCGGCGCGGGACCGGCTTTTGCGCCGCCGCATGCGCGCCCCGCCAGACTGCAACGATTCGTTACAGCGGGTTCGACCCGCCAATACCGGCCGCCGCACGAAAAATGCCGCATCGCAACGGACATGCCCGAGGCGTTCGTGCTGTCCCGGATCGCTCGGTTTATTGGCCTGCGCGCCTTTCCTCCGATTTTGCGATGAATTTTCCCATCGATTCTTTCAGGGTCCGATGCCTGCAACAGCCTGTATCTTTTTGTTACAAATTACCAATCGAAGCGATTTAGCATGACGGGATACTGCAAAAAACGGCTCCTATCTTCAATCGCATCTATACCGAACGAGGCGAGAAACGATGAAAGTCGCCATTCTCGGCGGTCCGGCCAATCAAACCAAGCAACTGGAGTCGTGGTTGCGAAATGACGGTCATCAGCCTGAATTCTTCAAGACTGGAAATAATTTTTTTGCCGCGCTCAGGCGCAACGATTTCGAACTCCTGCTGGTCGACGCGGTGCTGCCCGATCTGTCGGGCATCGATCTGATCGCCTGGGCCCGGCATCACTTCGACTGGCACGTGCCGATCGTCGCGATGACGGCGCGCGACACCTGCCAATCGGCCGCCGAGGCGCTGAAAGCCGGCGCCGACGATTATCTGGTCCGTCCGATGCGAGAGGCCGAAGTCCAGTCACGCATCATGACCGCGGCCATGCGATATGCAAGCGATTCGAATGACCGTGCCGATTTCGGCGCTTATTCGCTCGACACGAAAACCGCGAAGATTCGGCTGCATGGCGAATCGGTCAATCTGACTCGCAAGGAATTCGAATTGGCCGCCTATTTTTTCCGACATCCGGATCAATTGATTTCACATGAAACCTTATTGAATCGGATCTGGAAATTGCAAAGCGACATCGACACGCGCACGGTCGCGACCCACGTGAGCCGGATCCGCAAGAAACTGCAGCTCGACGGCAGCCACGGCTGCGAAATCCTCTCGCTCTACGGTTATGGCTACCGCTGCCTGCTCAATCGCGCCGACACGGCGAGCACGCCAGGCAGCGAGGCGCCGCAGCCGACACCGCCCGCCGCCGCCCCGATCGCCCTGCCCGGCGTCGCGAGCCCGCTCGCGACGCTCGACACCTCGCTGGCACCGATCGACGTCGCTTGCGAACCATCGCTGTCGCTGCACGAAGCCAGGCGTCCGGTCGACCGCTACGTCGCCAACCTGCTCAAGGAACGACAGGATTTCGAGGATCAGATCCGCCGGCTGCGCGACGCGTTCTGCGAGGCGACGCTCGAGCTGCGTGCGCTGAAGCGCCAACACGGGCGCCGGCATCACGAGGTGGAGGCCTACGCCGACTTCAGCGAGGATCTGGCCTGAACCCAAGCGAACGCGCCGCCGCAGACGACTCTCCGGCGGCGCGTTCGGCCATGGCGTGGCACTCGCATGCGAGCGCCGCACATGACAAAGGCCCGCACCAGGCGGGCCGTTTCGATACCGGGCCATCATCCGATGGCCCCCCTGCCGCTTATTTCTTGTCCGGATCGTCTGACGGCGTCGGCTGCTTGAACGGGAACGAACTGAACATCGATTTCGCCTGGCTCTGCATCTGTTCCTGCATCTGCACGAACATGTTCTTCGACTGCTCGATGTAGCTGGTCATCATGCCCTGCATCATCGGCGCCTGCATGTTCATGAACTGCGACCAGACCTCGGGGTTCATCGCGTTGCTGCCGTCGTAGAGATTCTTCGACTGGTCGGCGAGCTTGTTCTGGATGTCGATGAAGGCCTGGATGTTCTTTTCCAGGTAGGTGCCCATCATGCCCTGCATCGCATGGCCGTAGAAGCGGATGATCTGCGAGAGCATCGACGAGGAGAACATCGGCACGCCGCCGCTTTCCTCCTCCAGGATGATCTGCAGCAGGATGCTGCGCGTGAGGTCCTCGTTGCTCTTCGCGTCGACGACCTTGAAATCCTCCTGCTCGAGCACGAGCTGCTTGACATCGGTCAGCGTGATGTACGTGCTCGTTTCGGTGTCGTACAGCCGGCGATTCGGGTACTTCTTGATGAGTCGTTCGGCAGTCTTCTTTGTAGTAGTCATGGAACACCTGTGAGCGCCGGGGTGGCGCGATGACAGCGCTCGCCGCCGCGACGGCGCGCGGCCGGACGGAACGCACTCGGAATCTGTCGAGCCCGCGGCGCGGCCTGCCCCACACGGCGGCCGCACCAGCAGGCTCAGCCCATGTGCAGACCGCCGTTGAGCGAGAAGTCGGCGCCCGTGGCGAAGCCCGATTCGTCCGAAGCGAGCCAGGAGACGATCGAGGCGATCTCGTCGGGCGAGCCGAGTCGGCGCACCGGAATCGTCGCGACGATCTTCTCGAGCACGTCGGGACGGATCGCCTTGACCATGTCGGTGCCGATATAGCCCGGCGACACGGTGTTGACCGTCACGCCCTTGGTCGCCACTTCCTGCGCCAGCGACATGGTGAAGCCGTGGATGCCGGCCTTGGCGGTCGAGTAGTTGGTCTGGCCGAACTGGCCCTTCTGGCCGTTCACCGACGAGATGTTGATCACCCGGCCCCAGCCGCGCTCGACCATGCCGTCGATCACCTGCTTGGTCACGTTGAACAGGCTGGTCAGGTTCGTGTCGATCACGGCCTGCCAGTCTTCCAGCGTCATCTTGCGGAACACCACGTCGCGCGTGATGCCGGCGTTGTTGACCAGCACGTCGACCTCGCCCACCTCGGCCTTGACCTTGTCGAAGGCGAGCTTGGTCGATTCCCAGTCGCCGACGTTACCCTCGGAGGCGTAGAAATCGAAGCCCAGGGCCTTCTGGTCCTCGATCCACTTCGCGCGGCGCGGCGAATTCGGTCCGCAGCCGGCAACCACCTTGAAACCCGCCTTGTGCAGACGCTGGCAAATGCCCGTCCCGATGCCGCCCATGCCGCCCGTTACGTAAGCCACTCGCTGAGTCATACTGAACACTCCATTTATCGTTGTCGAAGCGCCGGACGGCGCTTCCTTCGTCGTCTGCCTGGTTCAAGCGCGGCGCGCTCCCACCGCGCCGCGCGGCGGCGTCACGGGCGCTCGACCGCCAGCGCCACGCCCATCCCGCCGCCGATACACAGCGATGCGAGGCCGCGCTTCGCATCGCGCTTCTGCATCTCGTGCAGCAGCGTGACCAGGATCCGGCAACCGGATGCGCCGATCGGATGACCGATCGCGATCGCACCGCCGTTCACGTTCACCTTCGAGGTATCCCAGCCCATCTGCTGGTGCACGGCGAGCGCCTGCGCCGCGAAGGCCTCGTTGATCTCCATCAGGTCGAGATCGCCGACCGACCAGCCGGCGCGCTCCAGGCAGCGGCGCGAGGCCGGCACCGGGCCCATGCCCATCACCTTCGGGTCGACGCCGGCATTGGCGTAGGCCTTGATGCGCGCGAGCGGTGTGAGGCCGAGCGCCTTGGCCTTCTCGGCCGACATCACCAGCACCGCGGCGGCGCCGTCGTTGAGGCCCGAGGCATTGGCCGCCGTCACCGAACCTTCCTTCGAGAAGGCGGGCTTGAGGCCCGCCAGCGACTCGGCCGTCACGCCGTGGCGCACGAACTCGTCGCTGGCGAAGCGGATCGGCTCGCCCTTGCGCTGCGGGATCTCGATCGGCACGATCTCGTCGTCGAAGCGGCCCGACTTCTGGGCGGCCTCGGCCTTGTTCTGCGAGAGCGCCGCGAAGGCGTCCTGGGCCTCGCGCGTGATGCCGTATTCCTTGGCCACGTTCTCGGCGGTGATGCCCATGTGGTAGTTGTTGTAGACGTCCCAGAGGCCGTCCACGATCATGCTGTCGACCAGCTTGGCGTCGCCCATCCGGAAGCCGTCGCGCGAGCCCGGCAGCACGTGCGGCGCCGCGCTCATGTTCTCCTGGCCGCCCGCGATGACGATCTCGGCGTCGCCCGCGATGATCGCGTTGGCGGCCAGCATCACGGCCTTCAGGCCGGAGCCGCAGACCTTGTTGATGGTCATGCCGGGCACGGCGGTGGGCAGGCCCGCCTTGATCACGGCCTGGCGCGCCGGGTTCTGACCCGATGCGGCCGTCAGCACCTGGCCCATGATCACTTCGCTGATCTGGTCGGGCGCCACGCCGCTGCGTTCCAGCACGGCGCGAATCACGCTCGCGCCCAGTTCCGGCGCGGCGATCTTGGCCAGCGAACCACCGAATTTGCCGACCGCGGTGCGCGCGGCCGATACGATCACTACGTCAGTCATGTCTTCATCCTCCAGGCCCGCACCGCGACCCGCTCCGTTGAAAAAATGCCGGGGCACAGACGGCCAGCGTGCGCCGCCTGTCGCGATCCGTCAATGCTCCTGCTTCAATTCCTTACCAGGACGTAGCGCCCGGGTGCCGGCTCGATCACCGGGAACTGCGCCGAACCCAGCGAGGCGCGCGGCTTGGTCTTGCGACCGCCGTATTGGTCGAGCCAGTCGATCCATTCCGGCCACCAGCTGCCCGGGTGCTCGGTCGCCGCGTCGAACCAGTCTTGCGCCTGTTCCGGCAGTTCTTTGGCGTCGGGCGCGTCGAAGCTCCAGTAGCTGCGCTTGTTCTTGGCCGGCGGATTGATCACGCCCGCGATGTGGCCCGAGGCGCCGAGCACGAAGCGCAGCGGCCCGGTCAGCAGCGAGGTCGAGGCGTAGGCGGTCTGCCAGGGCACGATGTGATCCTCGCGCGAGCCGTAGATGAAGGTCGGCACGTCGATGCGCGTGAGGTCGACCGGCTCGCCGCACACGGTGAGCGCGCCGGGCTCGCGCAGCTTGTTCTCTAGGTAGGTGTGGCGCAGGTACCAGGCGTACATCGGGCCCGGCAGGTTGGTCGAGTCGCTGTTCCAGTACAACAGGTCGAACGGCGCCGGCGTGCGGCCCTTGAGGTAGTTGTCGACCACGTAGTTCCAGACCAGATCGTTGGGCCGCAGAAACGAGAAGGTATTGGCGAACTCCACGCCATGCATCAGGCCCGGCGCCGTGCCGTGCTTGCCGCCGATCGACTGCTCGCGCATCTGCACGTGCGCCTCGTCGACGAACACGTCGAGCACGCCGGTATCGGTGAAGTCGAGCATCGCGGTGAGCAGCGTCATCGAGGCTACCGGGTGTTCGCCGCGCGCGGCCAACACCGCGAGCGCGGTGGCCAGCATGGTGCCGCCCACGCAGAAGCCGAGCGCGTTGATCTGCTCGCGGCCGCTGATCTGCTGGACCGTGTCGATCGCGGCCAGCACGCCCTCGTTCATGTAGTCGTCCCAGCCCTTGGCCGCGATCGACGCATCGGCATTGCGCCACGACACCAGGTAGACCTGGTGGCCACTGGCCAGCGCATGCGCGACCAGCGAATTCTCGGGCTGCAGGTCGAGGATGTAGAACTTGTTGATGCAGGGCGGCACGATCAGAAGGGGCCGCTCGTAGACGGTCGCCGTGACCGGCTGGTACTGGATCAGCTGGATCAGGTCGTTCTCGAACACCACCGCGCCAGGCGTGTTCGCGAGGTTCTTGCCGACCACGAATTGCGATTCGTCGGTCTGCGAAATCTTGCCGCGTTGCAGATCACCGAGCAGGTTCATCATGCCCTGCCGCAGGCTTTCGCCCTGCGTGTCGAGCACGCTCTTCTGCGCCTCGGGATTCAGCGCCAGGAAGTTGCTCGGCGACAGTGCCGCGGTCCACTGCTGCACCGCGAACAGAATCCGCTCGTGCGTCTTGGCATCGGTCTCGACCGCCTCGGCGAGCGCCTGCAGGTAGCGCGCGTTGAGCAGGTACCAGGCAGCCGTGAAGGCATGCGCGGGCGAAGCCTTCCAGGCCTCGGCGCTGAAGCGCCGGTCCTTCAGCTCGGGCGCCTCGAGCTGCGAGGCGGTCGCCTTGCGGAACAGCTCGGCGCTCTCGCGTGCATAGTCGGCCTGTAGCTGCTGCAACCGTGCCGGCGGCACCGAGGCGACCGGCAGCGACATGCCCGGCAGCGCCGCGCCGCCGGGAAAGGCCGCGCCGAACTGGCCGCTGAACGGATTGCCGAATTGAGCTGCAAACGGTGCACCACCCGCGGCCGGCCACTCGGGCAGCTTGGGCATGGCGAACGGAAAGGGAAAGGAAGCAGCCGGATTCGCTTGCGCAGACTGACCGGCCGCGGCGCGCAGGGGCTCCGCGAAGCGGCCCCATGCGTCGAGCCACTGCTGGAACATCTGTTGAATCGGCTGGGACGCATCGGCCGTCTGGCGCCCCGGATTGAAGTCCGCTTGTGAGGAAGTCGACGAATTTTTCGGTGCTGTCATACCTGCCTTACCGGTGATTCCTGGCTGTGCATCTGGACATCCTGCGTCAACGACCTGCCGGCTACGCGACCTGCCGGCCGTCATACGCTGGAGGTGGCTTCACGATTCTGCCGCAGTGCAGTAGTTTTATCATTATCGTTTTCCCCCATGCGCTGCCGCGGGGGAAAACGCGCGAGGCCGCGACTATGCGGCAATCCGTCGCAACATCGTCGACGAGGCCCGGCCCGAGGCGACGTGCGAGTGGCTTGGAGCCGGTTCAGCCTAACCGGGTTCCGTGACGGGAATCATGTCACGCGCCGCAGCAAAAAGCCCCCGGCATTTGTACCGGGCCAGGCAAGAAATACCCGTATCGATATGAGCGAGGGGCCGTGGAGGGGCGATCCCCCGTGCTGCCGGCCCGCTCCTCAGGCTTCTAGTCGTTGATCCAGATCATCGCGGCCATGCGACCCGTGACCCGATCGCGCCGGTAGGAGTAGTAGCGATGACGCTCGGTCACCGTGCAGGCGGTGCCGCCCGTCGCCTGCATGATGCCGAGCCGCGCCAGGCGCAGGCGCGCCAGCGCGTAGAGATCCGCGTGGTGCTTGCCCGCCGCGCCGTCGATCGCCACGAAGGCGCGGGCGGTCGCTTCGCGCTCGTCCGGCAGCGCCGCATCGGCGAATGCCGCGTGCACGTCGGCGCCGACCTCGAAGACGCGCGGGCCGATCGCCGGGCCCAGCCAGGCATGCAGGCCGCTCGCCTCGACGCCGGCCAGGTCCGCCACCTGGGCCGCGGTGTGCTCGAGGATGCCCGCCACCAGGCCGCGCCAGCCCGCGTGCGCGGCACCGATCGCGCGGCCGGCCGCGTCGCAGAACAGCACCGGCAGGCAATCGGCCACCATCACCACGCAGACGGCGCCGGGCACGTCGGTCACGCTGGCATCGGCGCGAACCGGCGCGTCCGCCGCCGGGCCGGCCGCCAGCACCGCGTCGGCACGCACGACCTCGGTGCCGTGCACCTGCTCGAGCCAGGCCGCGCGCGGCGGGCCGGCCAAGGCCAGCAGCCGCGCGCGATTCGCCTCGACGGCGGCCGGATCGTCGCCGGTATGAAGGCCGAGGTTCATGCCGCCGGGCGCATCGCCCTGCTCCGCCGACCATCTGCCATAAGGCGCGGCGCTCACGCCGCCGTCACGCGTCGAAACCAGCG
This sequence comes from Burkholderia sp. SJZ089, assembly GCF_007828315.1. Taxonomy (NCBI): domain Bacteria; kingdom Pseudomonadati; phylum Pseudomonadota; class Betaproteobacteria; order Burkholderiales; family Burkholderiaceae; genus Burkholderia; species Burkholderia sp. SJZ089. Next base: position 334,665 of record NZ_VIUM01000005.1, read on the forward strand.
CGCGCACGCGCGGCGCGACGCGCCAGTCGGGTTGCAGGCAATCGTCGAGGCTCAGCTCGGGCAGCGTGATGGTGGTCATTCAGTCCTCTTCCGGATCGTCGCGTACGTAGATGATCTCGCCATCGTAATCATCGTCGTCGTAATCGTCCTCGTCGTCGAAGTCGGCGTCCTCGGCACCGAAGCCGAGCGCGGCGGCCAGCTCGGCGATGTCGTCGGGCACCGGACAGCGCCACTGCATCGAGCGCCCCGTGAGCGGGTGCACCAGGCCGAGCCGCCAGGCATGCAGGGCCTGGCGCGCGAAACCGCCGGGCAGCGCCGCGACCGAGCGCTTGCCGCGTGCGCGGCCATACACGGGGTCGCCGAGCAGCGGATGGCCGGTATGCGCGCAATGCACGCGGATCTGGTGCGTGCGGCCGGTCTCGAGATCGCAGTGGATCGCCGACACCGGCTGGTTCTGCCAGAGCACCGTATCGACGCAGCGAAAGTGCGTGCGGGCCGGCTTGCCCGAGGCGCCCGTGACGACCGCCATGCGCGTGCGCTCGCGCGGATCGCGGCCGATCGGCGCGTCGATGGTGCCGCTCTCGGGCATGCGCCCCCACACCAGCGCGAAATAACGCCGCTTGACGGTGCGCGCCTGCAACTGCCGGACCAGGTCGGTCTGCGCCGCGAGCGTGCGCGCCACCACCATCAGCCCGGAGGTTTCCTTGTCGAGGCGATGGACGATACCGGCGCGCGGCAGGCCGGCCGCCGCCTCGCCGTAGCGATGCAGCAAGCCGTTGAGCAGGGTGCCGCTCCAGTTGCCGGCGGCGGGATGCACCACCAGGCCGGCGGGCTTGTCGATCACCACCAGGGCTTCGTCCTCGTAGACGATCGACAGCGGCACCGGCTCGGGCGCGAACGCGAGCTGCTCGGGCAACAGGTCGGGCACCAGCTCGATGGTCGCGCCCAGCGGCACCGGCTGGCGCACCTTGGCGGGCGCGCCGTCGACGCGCACGCGCTGCTCGTCGATCCAGCCCTGCAGGCGGCTGCGCGAGAATTCGGGGAACAGTTGGGCGAGCGCCTTGTCGAGGCGCTCGCCGGCGAGCGAGTCAGGCACCACCACCACCCGCGGGGCCTCGTCGCCCGATGCGGCGCAGGCCGGCGCGGCAAGCGACTCGCCGGACAGATCATCGTCGAGCGAATCGCCCGCCGATGCGTCGGACGGGGTGGAGCTTGGGCTATAATCGTCGCCATTTGCCGTGCCCGGCCGGGCACGGAACGAACTTGAACGGGTCATTTAGACTGGGTCACCGAGACTGAAAGCTAGGACATGCGAGCCACATTCACCATGATGAATTCGACCAAACGCGTGGCAAAACCTGTGGCCGCGTGGGCTGCATTGGCCGCGGCCGCCGCGCTGATCGCCGGCTGCCACGGCTTGCCGCAGAAGACCGACGAAACGGCGACCTGGTCGAACAACAAATTATACTCAGAGGCTCAGGATGCCCTGAACGGCAGCGATTGGGGAAAGTGCGCGAAATATTTCGAAGCGCTGCAAGGCCGCGATCCGTTCGGCCATTTCGCCCAGCAGGCGCAGATCAACGTAGCCTACTGCAACTGGAAGGATAACGAAGCAAGCGCCGCCGACCAGGCCGTCGACCGTTTCATCCAGTTGCACCCGGATCACCCGGACATCGCCTATGCCTACTACCTGAAGGGGATGATCCACTTCAACGACGATCTCGGCCTGTTCGGCCGCTTCTCGGGTCAGGACATGAGCGAGCGCGATCCGCAGGCGCTGCGCGAATCGTATGACGCGTTCAAGATCGTCGTCGACCGCTACCCGAAGAGCAAGTACGCGCCCGACGCCGCCGCGCGGATGCGCTACATCGTCAACGCGCTGGCCTCGCACGAGGTGCACGCCGCCGACTACTACTACCGCCGCGGTGCCTATGTCGCCGCGATCAACCGCGCCCAGCTGGCGATCACGCAGTACAAGAACGCGCCGGCGATCGAGGACGCGCTGCACATCATGGTGCTGTCCTACGGCAGGCTGAACCAGCCGCAACTGGCCGACGACACCAAGCGCGTGCTGGCCAGCACCTTCCCGGACAGCCCGTACATCACGGGGCATGCCCGTCCCGGCGCGAAGAAGAAGTCCTGGTGGCAGTTCTGAGCCCGCTCGCTCGGCTGCCCCGCTGCGGGCGGCCTGCCGCGAGCACCCACTAAAAAAACCCGGCCATGGCCGGGTTTTTTATTTGATGGCGAGGCAACCGCCTGCCGAAGCGAGTTCAGGCACGAATGCCGCGCCCGCCCTCCTCGAAGAACTCGCGCACCACGTCGATCTCGCGCGTGCGCTTGAAGGGCGGCAGGCTCTGCCAGATGCGCCGGCCATAAGGCTTGTCGACCAGCCGCGTGTCGCAGATCATCAGCACGCCGCGATCGGTCTCGGCGCGGATCAGGCGGCCCGCGCCCTGCTTGAGCGTGATCACCGCCTGCGGCAGCTGGTGCACGGCGAACGGGCTCAGGCCCTTCTTGGTCAACGCATCGAGCCGCGCGGCCAGCACCGGATCGTCGGGCGGCGCGAACGGCAGCTTGTCGATCACCACCAGCGACAGCGCGTCGCCGCGCACGTCCACGCCCTCCCAGAAGCTCTGGCTGCCGACCAGGATCGCATTGCCGTAGGCGCGGAAGCGGTCCAGCAATTCGGTGCGGCTCGCGTCACCCTGCACCAGCAGGGGCATGTTCCAGCCGCGCGCCTCGATGGTCTCGCGCAGCTTGGAGGCGATCCGGTCGACCGCGCGCAAGGTGGTGCAGAGCATGAACACGCCGCCGCCCGAGGCTTCGATGGCCGGCAGCGCCGCATCGAACACCGCGTCGGTGAACATCGGCGAGGACGGCTGCGGCATGTCGCGCGGCACATAGAGCAGGCCCTGTGCCGGATAGTCGAAGGGACTGGGCAGCGTCATCGAGCGACGCGAGCTGAGCCCCATCTGCGCCGCGTAGTGGGTGAAGTCGCCGCGCACCGACAGCGTCGCCGAGGTGAAGATCCAGGCGCGCGGCACGCCAGCGCGCTGCTTGGCGAAGATCGGCGCGACCGACAGCGGCGTTTCGTGCAGTTGCACCGTCTGCGAGAACACCTCGACCCAGCGCACCTTCTCGTCGGGGTCGTCGCGCTTCGCCTCGGCCGCCTCGCCACCCGCCGCCACCTCCTTCACGGTTTTCGCCGCGCTGGCCGCCGCCGCATCGGGCGCGACCCAGCCGGCCAGGATGCCCTGCAGCTCGCGCGCGCGGCGCAGGCAGGCGCCCAGCGATTCGGCGCGCTCGGCCTGCCCGGCCAGCGCCGAGGCGAGCGCGTCGAGCGCGGCATCGACATCGTCGAGCGCGGCGAACAAGGGATGATCCTCGCCGAGCTGCGCCAGCGAGACGCGCACGATGCCGCCGTCGGCGAAGGCGAGCCGCACGTCGCGCGCCGCGCGCTCCAGCGCGGCGCCGAGCTTGACCCACTCCACCGCGTCGCGCGCATGGGCCAGGCCCTCGACCACGGTGTCGCGCGCGAGCTCGAGCATCTGCGTGGTCGACAGCGTCTCGCCGAAGAACAGCGTGGCCGTCTCCGGCAGTTGGTGCGCCTCGTCGAAGATGATGGTGTTCGCGCTCGGCAGCAGCTCGGCCATGCCGGTATCGCGCAGCATGATGTCGGCGAAGAACAGGTGGTGGTTCACCACCACCACGTCAGCCTGCTGCGCCTCGCGGCGTGCCTGCATCACGAAGCATTCCTTGTAGTGCGGGCAGTCCTGGCCGAGACAGTTGTCGCGCGTCGAGGTGACCATCGACCAGACCTGCGCCGTCTCGGGCACGCTGGCCAACTCGGCCTTGTCGCCGCTGCGCGTGAGCTTGGCGAACCGAACGATCTCCTGCAGGTAGGCAGTGTCCTGCCGGGTCGGCAGGCGGCCGTTGTCGGCCGTGCGCTGCAGGTAGTAATGGCAGAGGTAGTTGGAGCGGCCCTTGAGCATCGCGATCGTGACGGGCACGGCGAGCGCGTCGCGCACGGTCGGGATGTCGCGCTGGAACAACTGGTCCTGGAGGTGCTTGGTGCCGGTCGAGACGATCACCTTGCCGCCCCACAGCATGGCCGGCACGAGATAGGCATAGGTCTTGCCGGTGCCGGTACCGGCCTCGACGATCAGGGTGTTGTCGGCGCCGTCGTCCCCGGCGGTGGCGGCGCTGTCGCCGCGCGCATCGTCGCCGGCCGGCGCGGTCTCGCCCGCCTGCAGCTTGCGGGCCGGGCGCTTGCGCGCATCGAAGATCTCGGGCTCGGGCAGCTTGCGCGCCGACGCCTCCATCGCGGCGGCCACCGCGCGCGCCATGTCGATCTGCGAAGCCCGCGGCCGGTAGCCGTCGAGCACGCGCGCGAGCAGGCCGCCCTCGCCGAAGATCGCGTCGAGTTCATTGACGCGCTTGCGGCTCGGGGTGGCAAGGGGATGGGGGGCGCCCGCGCGCGAAGACGCGGCGGACGATTCGTCGCGCCGCGTGTCAGCGGGTGCTTCTAGCGGTGAATTCAAGGCAAGCGGTTCCTCATTTCCGGTGCCTGACGCGGCCCCGGCGCTTGCCAGGCCGCCCTCAGGCGCGCTGATCCGGTTCGAGCTGCGATTGCAGCATGATGATTTTGTCCTTGGCCAGCAGCTTTTCCTTCTTCAGCCGGTGCAGCGCCAGATCGTCGATGTCAGAGCGCATTTCCTTGAGCTCGATCTCGCGTGCCAGCTGACTGTGCTGCTCCTGCAGGGATACCAGCCGGTTGCGCAATTCCTGCTTCAGCTCTGCTTGACGGGTTTGCATGCTCGCCTCCTCAAAAGAACCGGCTCGACGCAGCGGCCTTTCGATGCCGCTCGCGATTCGCCGGGTTGGCTGTCCGAACGAAATACCCACCCCTGGCTGTCTGGCGTGACGACGTGCGCGGCACGCCCTACTGCTGTTGTTGCTGCTGTTGCTGCTTTTCCTTGGCCTTCTCGGCCGCCTGGCGCTGCCGCTCCTCGACATCGGCCTTGTGCTGCTCGGCCTCGCGCTGCTTGTCCGCGTAACGCTCGGCGTTCTGTGCCCGCTCCTGCGCCTTTTGCGCAGCCTGTGCGTGGGCATCGTCGAGCTTCTTCTGGAAATCGGCCTGCTTCTGATCGTACGCCTGCTGGCTGGCCGCGCGCTGCGGCGCGTCGGCATCGCGCTGCGCGCGCTTGAGCTCGTTCTCGCGCTGCCTGTCGGCATAGGCGGCCGCGCTCGCGGCCTCGCTGGCGGCGCGCTGCGGCGCTTCGGCCTGCTGCTGCGCGGCCTTCAGCGCGAGCTCGTCGTCACGGCGCTTGGCGCGCACCGCGCGCTGCTCGTCGTTCAGGGCGAGCTGCTGCTGGCTGATGCTCGAACGCTCCTCACGCATCGTGTCACGCGCTTTGGTCAGACAATTGTTGACGAAGAACTTGCTGTAGCAGTCATGCTGGGCCACGCCATAACGATAATTGTTTTCCGCCGTGCGCTGATTGAGCACTTTTTGGCGGGCATCGAAATCGCGATCCTGTGCCGCGGCGACAGAGTCGCTCGTGACGGCTGCATCGGACGCGGCCGCCTGCGCGGCGGCCACGGACGAAGCGGCGCCGAGCGCGAGGGCCAGCGCGGCAACGAGTAAACGGGAGATTGGCAACGTCGTAGGAAAGCTGCGGGACATGGGGCAAATTCTAACACCGCGCCGCCGCCCTCGCGGCGGCGCCCCGATGCATTTATGGCAAAATGCCCCGCTCCATTCACCCGCCCGGCCCGGTTCGCCGGCCACGGGCGTTCCAGCAGGCCGTAGACGCACTCACTACCCATGACGGAAACCGTAGCACTCAAGATCGTTCAACGCATCGCCTCCGAACTCGCGGTCCAGCCGCGGCAGGTCGCGGCAGCCGTGCAACTTCTCGACGAAGGCTCCACCGTTCCGTTCATCGCCCGCTACCGCAAGGAAGTGACGGGCAATCTGGACGACACGCAACTGCGACAGCTCGAGGAGCGCCTGCTGTACCTGCGCGAACTCGAGGAACGCCGCGCCACCATCCTCGCCAGCATCGAGGAACAGGGCAAGCTGACCGACGAGCTGCGCGGCGCCATCGAGACCGCCGACAGCAAGCAGGTGCTCGAGGACCTCTACCTGCCCTACAAGCCCAAGCGCCGCACCCGCGCGCAGATCGCCCGCGAGGCCGGCCTCGAGCCGCTCGCCCAGGCGCTGCTGGCCAATCCGCTGCTCGATCCGCAGGCCGAGGCCGCCGCCTATGTCGATGCCGACAAGGGCGTGGCCGACGTGAAGGCCGCGCTCGACGGGGCACGCGACATCCTGTCAGAACAGTTCGGCGAAACGGCCGAGCTGCTCGGCAAGCTGCGCGACTACCTGCACGGCCAGGGCGTGGTCTCCTCGGCCGTGGTGGAAGGCAAGGAGAACGAGGAAGGCGAGAAATTCCGCGATTACTACACGTATTCGGAAACGCTCAAGACGGTGCCTTCGCACCGCGCGCTGGCCCTGTTCCGCGGGCGCAACGCCGGCGTGCTGACGGTCAAGCTGGGCCTGGGCGAGGAACTCGACGCGCAGGTGCCGCATCCGGGCGAGGCGATGATCGCGCGCCATTTCGGCATCGCCAACCAGAGCCGCCCGGCCGACAAATGGCTGTCCGACGTGTGCCGCTGGTGCTGGCGCGTCAAGGTCCAGCCGCACCTGGAAACCGAGCTGCTGACCAAGCTGCGCGAGGATGCCGAGAGCGAGGCGATCCGCGTGTTCGCGCGCAATCTCAAGGATCTGCTGCTGGCCGCGCCGGCCGGCCCGAAGGCCGTGATCGGCCTGGATCCGGGCCTGCGCACGGGCGTCAAGGTGGCGGTGGTCGATCGCACCGGCAAGCTGCTCGCCACCGACACGATCTACCCGCACGAGCCGCGCCGCGACTGGGACGGCTCGCTGGCCAAGCTCGCGCGCCTGGCCGCGCAGACCCAGGCCGAGCTGATCAGCATCGGCAACGGCACCGCCTCGCGCGAGACTGACAAGCTAGCCAGCGAACTGATCTCGCGCCATCCCGAGCTGAAGCTGCAGAAGATCGTGGTGTCCGAGGCCGGCGCCTCGGTCTATTCGGCTTCCGAAACGGCGGCCAAGGAATTCCCCGAGCTCGACGTCACGCTGCGCGGCGCCGTCTCGATCGCGCGCCGCCTGCAGGATCCGCTCGCCGAGCTGGTCAAGATCGAGCCGAAGGCGATCGGCGTCGGCCAGTACCAGCACGACGTTAACCAGCGCGAGCTGGCGCGTTCGCTGGATGCCGTGGTCGAGGACTGCGTGAACGCCGTGGGGGTCGACGCGAACACCGCCTCGGCCGCCCTGCTGGCACGCGTCTCGGGGCTCAATGCCACGCTGGCGCGCAACATCGTCGATTTCCGCGACGCCAACGGCCCGTTCCCGTCGCGCGAGCATCTGCGTCGCGTGCCGCGCCTGGGCGACAAGACCTTCGAGCAGGCCGCCGGCTTCCTGCGCATCAATGGCGGCGAGAACCCGCTCGATCGTTCATCGGTCCACCCGGAAGCCTATCCGGTGGTCGAACGCATGCTCGCGAAGATCAGCAAGCGCATCGACGACGTGCTCGGCAATCGCGACGCGCTGGCCGGCCTCGCGCCGACCGAGTTCGTCGACGATCGTTTCGGCCTGCCGACGGTTCGCGACATCCTGTCCGAACTCGAGAAACCGGGCCGCGATCCGCGTCCCGAGTTCAAGACCGCGACCTTCCGCGAAGGCGTCGAGAAGGTATCCGACCTGATGCCGGGCATGGTGCTTGAGGGCGTCGTGACCAACGTGGCCGCGTTCGGCGCCTTCGTCGATATCGGCGTCCACCAGGACGGCCTGGTCCACGTCTCGGCGATGTCGACCAAGTTCATCAAGGATCCGCACGAGGTGGTGAAGGCGGGCCAGGTGGTCAAGGTCAAGGTGCTCGATGTCGACGTGAAGCGCCAGCGCATCGCGCTGACGATGCGCATGGACGACGAACCCGGCGTCGCCACCAGCGGCAGCCGCGGCGGCGGCGCCAACGATCGCGGCGCGGCGCGCGGCGGCATGGGCGGCCGGCCGCCGCGCTCGCGCGAGCCGGAGCCGGCCGGCGCGATGGCGGCGGCCTTCGCCAAGCTCAAGCGCTGATCCATCCCGGGCTATTGAGCTTCGAAGCCCGCAGGAAACGAAAAACCCGCATCCCCGGATGCGGGTTTTTTCATGGCGCGCGCACAAAAGAAAAAGCCGCGCGCTTGCGCGGCTCCGTCGAGGGCAGCAACGGTAGCGGCGCTCGGCGCCGCAGCCACCTCCAGCCTCAGATCTCGATCTTGGTGCCGAGCTCGACCACGCGGTTGGCCGGGATCGAGAAGAAGTCGGTCGGCTTCGCGGCGTTCTGGTGCATCCAGGCGAACACACGCTCACGCCAGATCGACATGCCGGGCAGATGGGTCGGCACCACCGTCTCGCGCGCGAGGAAGAACGAGGTGTCCATCAGCTCGAAGGACATGTCGTGCTTGCGGCCGATGTCCTCGAGCACGGCCTTCACGTCAGGCGTCTCGTTGAAGCCGTATTCGGCCTTGACGATGTACAGCCCGCCGCCCGCCTCGTGCACCGTCACGCGTTCTTCGTCGCGCACATAGGGGATGTCACGCGTGATGAAGGTCAGGAACAGCGTGCGCTCGTGCAGCACCTTGTTGTGCTTGAGATTGTGCAGCAGGCTCACCGGCACCAGCGTGTCGCTGCCGGTCAGGTAGATCGCGGTACCCGAGACGCGATGCGGCGGATGCGCCAGCAGCCCCTGCAGGAACGGCGTGAGCGGAATGCCGTCGGCGGCGGTGCGCTCCTTGACGATATGGCGGCCCTTGAACCAGGTGGTCAGCAGGAAGAACAGCAGCGCGCCGATGCCCAGCGGCAGCCAGCCGCCCTGCGCGACCTTCAGCAGGTTGGCACCGAAGAAGCCGAGGTCGATGATCATGAACACGCCGATAATGGCGGCCACCAGCAGGCGGTTCCACTTCCAGACGTTGATCATCACGACACCGGCCAGCACGGTGGTGATCACCATGGTGGCGGTCACCGCGATGCCGTAGGCGGCGGCCAGGTTATCGGAGGACTTGAAGCCGATCACGATGCAGAGGATCACGAACAACAGCAGCCAGTTCACCACCGGCACGTAGATCTGCCCGATCGCCAGATCGGAGGTGTGCAGCACCTTCATGCGCGGCACGTAGCCGAGCTGGATGGCCTGGCTGGTCAGCGAATAGGCACCCGAGATCACCGCCTGCGAGGCGATCACGGTGGCCACCGTGGACAGCACCACCAGCGGCAACAGCGCCCAGTCGGGCGCGAGCAGGAAGAACGGGTTCTCGATCGCCTTCGGATTCTGCATCAGCAACGCGCCCTGGCCGAAATAGTTCAGCACCAGCGAGGGCATCACCAGCACGTAGGCGGCGAGCCGGATCGGGCGCATGCCGAAGTGGCCCATGTCGGCGTAGAGCGCCTCGGCACCGGTCAGCACCAGCACCACCGAGCCGAGCACCACGTAGGCCTGCAGCACATGGGCCGACATGAAGGAGAAGGCGTAGTAGGGATTGATCGCCGCGATCACCATCGGCACGCGCGCGATGTGGTAGATGCCGAGCGCGGCCAGCGTCAGGAACCAGATCACCATGATCGGGCCGAACAGCTTGCCGACCATCGCGGTGCCATGGCGCTGGATCCAGAACAGCGCGATCAGGATCACCACCGTGATCGGCAGCACCATGTGGCTCAACTGCGGCGTCGCGATCTCGAGGCCCTCGACGGCCGACATCACCGAGATGGCCGGCGTGATCACCGCGTCGCCGTAGAACATGCAGGCACCGAAGATGCCGAGCGCCATGAGGATCCTGGCGGCATTCCTGCGCGGTTCGATCGAGCGCAGCGCCAGCGCCATCAGCGCCAGCACGCCGCCCTCGCCGTTGTTGTCGGCGCGCATCACGAACAGCACGTACTTGACGCCGACCACCAGCATGATGGCCCAGAACAGCAGCGAGATCACCCCGAGGATCGAGGCCTGCGTCAGCGGGATACCGTGAGCCGGGCTGAACGCCTCCTTCAGCGAATAGAGCGGGCTGGTGCCGATATCGCCGAACACCACGCCGATCGCCGCGACGGCGAGAGCCTGCAAGGAGGAAGAGCGCGTGTTCGAATGGTTCGTGTCGGTCATGGAAGCGTAACGTTCCGTTCTGGGGTCGGAAAAACGAGCGCTATTCTAGACTGACCGGGTCGCAATGCCACCTCGCGGTGTTGCCGTGATGCGACGCGGCGCGGCCAGTGTAGCATGCGTCCCCGTTTAGACGGAAAGCGCGCCGGCAGACTGGGCGCCGGCGCGCAAAATGAAATCGGCGCCCATGGGCGCCGATGCGTGCGCCGCGCGATCGCTTCGCGCGGCGTGTCGAGCGAGTCGCTTACTGCGCCGCCTCGTCGTTGCGCTGCGTATAGCCGCGCTTGGTCCAGGCCACCAGGTTGTGGGGACGCAGCGTGTCCCACTCCTCGAAGGGCTGATGGATCCAGGGATTCGTCGCCAGGTGCTGGACGAAGTAGTCGGGCTTGACCTTCGAACAGGCCTTGTACCAGAGCACGGCCGAGCGCACCGCCGTGACCGACGGATAACGCTCCTTCAGATGCTGCTGGACGCGTGCGAGCGTGACGCCCGAATCGACCAGGTCGTCGACCAGCAGCACGTTGCCCGACAGGTTGCCGCGCGTCATGGTGATGTACTGCGCGATATCGAGATCACCCTGCTGGGTGCCGGCCGCCTCGCGATACGAACTGGTCGCGAGAATCGCGAGCGGCAGGTCGTAGATGCGCGAGAGCTGGTCGCCCACGCGCAGGCCGCCGCGCGCGAGGCAGAGGATCTGGTCGAACTTCCAGCCCGATTCGTGCACCGCGAGCGCGAGCAGCTCGACGAGCCGGTGATATTCGTCCCAGCCCACCCAGAGGTTCTTGTCGTCGTTGCGAGGATCGGACATGGCGATCGGAGCGCCGTGATGATTCGTGGCTTGCGTCATCGTGCGGGCAAACCTCAGACCTTGAACGGATGACGCAGCAGGATCGTCTCGTCGCGATCGGGGCCCGTCGACACCATGTCGATCGGCACGCCAGCCACTTCCTGGACGCGCGTCAGGTAGGCGCGGGCCGTCGCCGGCAGCGCATCCCAGCGATCGATGCCGACCGTGCTTTCCTTCCAGCCCGGGAAGGTTTCGTAGACCGGCTCGCAGCGCGCCACGTCGGCCGCGCCGCGCGGCAGCAGGTCGACATCCTTGCCGTCGATCTTGTAGCCGACGCAGAGTTGCACTTCCTCGAGACCGTCGAGCACGTCGAGCTTGGTCATGCAGAGGCCCGACACGCCGTTGATCTGGATCGAGCGGCGCAGCGCGGCCGCGTCGAGCCAGCCGGTGCGTCGCGGACGGCCCGTGACCGAACCGAATTCCTTGCCGACGTTGGCCAGCGTCAGGCCGACCTGGCTCTGGCGCGCGGGATTGTCCGCGTCGTAGAGCTCGCTCGGGAACGGGCCCGAGCCGACGCGCGTGCAATAGGCCTTGGTGATGCCGAGGATGTAGTTGAGCTTCTGCGGGCCGACGCCGGCGCCTGCCGCGGCCGCACCGGCCACGCAGTTGCTCGAGGTGACGAACGGATAGGTGCCGTGGTCGATATCGAGCAGCGTGCCTTGCGCGCCTTCGAACAGCAGGTTCTGGCCTTGATGGTTCGCGTCGTAGAGACGGCGCGAGACATCGGTGACCATCGGCTTGAGACGATCGGCATAACCGAGCATCGTGTCGAGCGTGGCCTGGAAATCGACGGCCGCGCCGCCGAGATACTGGGTCAGCACGAAGTTGTGGAAGTCGAGGTTCTCGCGCAGGCGATCGGCGAAGGTCTTCGCGTCGAACAGGTCCTGCACGCGCAGCGCGCGGCGGCCGACCTTGTCTTCGTACGCGGGGCCGATGCCGCGGCCGGTGGTGCCGATCTTGTCGGCGCCGCGGCGGGCTTCGCGCGCCTGGTCGATCGCGACGTGGTACGGGAGGATCAGCGTGGCGGCTTCGGAGATGAACAGGCGCGAGCGCACATCGATGCCCGCCTCTTCCAGCTCGCCGATTTCCTTGAACAGCGCCTCGGGCGACAGCACCACGCCGTTGCCGATGTAGCAGGCCGTGCCCGCGCGCATGATGCCGGAAGGAATGAGGCGCAAGATGGTTTTCTTGCCGCCGATGATGAGGGTGTGGCCGGCGTTGTGACCGCCCTGGAAACGCACGACGCCGTGAGCGTGGTCCGTCAGCCAGTCGACGATCTTGCCCTTGCCTTCATCTCCCCACTGGGTTCCCACGACGACGACGTTGCGCCCGGGAGTCACATTCACTGCGCTGGCAGACATGTTGATTCGTTAGCTGGTTAAAAACGTATTCTACCTAGGTTCGGCGCGGGTTCCGAATTTTTCCGTTTCGCGTCAACGATATGGCACCCGAAACATCCGCGCCGCGCTTGTTTCAGCGGGTCTGGACGAGCCACGCGCCGCCCTGCTCGACCAGCACGCGGTCGCAGGCGAACTCGTCGAGCACGTGATCGTGTCCCGGCAGCGCCTGGATCACGACCTCGCCCGCATCGCGCAGCGCGGCCACCGCCACGCGCAGCGCCTCGTCCTGGCGCCAGGGCGCGAGGATCGCCGTGCCGCGTGCCTCGATCGGCGAGATCCGCGCGATTTCGCGCAGGTCCAGCGAGAAGCCGGTGGCCGGGCGGGCGCGGCCATAGGCCTGCCCGACGTGGTCGTAACGGCCGCCACGCGCCACCGCGTTCGGCACGCCGTCGACGTAGGCCGAGAACATCGCGCCGCTGTGATAGGCGTAGCCGCGCAGGTCGGCCAGGTCGATCGCGACCTCGGCGCCCTGCACCTGGGCCGCGAGCTGCGCGAGATCGTCGAGCGCGCGCGTGATTTCAGGCAGCGCCGGCAACTGACGACGCGCCTCGTCGATCACCGAGGCATCGCCGTACAGATGCGGCAGCGCGCGCAAGGCGGCGCGCGTATCCGGCCCCAGATCCTCGGTCAGTTCGTTCAGGAGCGGCACGTCCTTGCCGGCCAGCGCGCCGTACAGCGTCTCGCCACGTGCGGCGGCCACCGCGTCGCGCGAGAACAGCGCATTGAGCACGCCGGCGTGGCAGAGGTCGAGGCGGATCGTGCCGATGCCGGTCAGGCGCAGCGCGTCGAGCATCAACTGCTGCACCTCGAGATCGGCCTCGAGGCCCGCATGGCCGTACAGCTCGGCACCGATCTGGATCTGCTCGCGCGTCGCGTGCAGGCCGCGCGGCCGCGTATGCAGCACGTTGCCCGCGTAGCAGAGGCGCGTCACGCCCTGGCGGTTCAGCAGGTGCGCGTCGATCCGCGCGACCTGCGGCGTCATGTCGGCACGCAGGCCCAGGGTTCGGCCCGACAGCTCGTCGACGAGCTTGAAGGTGCGCAGGTGCAGATCGTTGCCGCCGCCGGTCAGCAGCGACTCGAGATACTCGAGCAGGGGCGGCATCACCATTTCGTAGCCATACGAACGGAAGCGGTCGAGCAGCCTGCGACGCAGCTCCTCGATCTTGCGTGCTTCCGACGGCAGCACGTCGGCAATATTCTCGGGAAGTAACCAGGTCGACATCGTCACGGTCCTACGACAGAAACTGCGGCGCGCGCTGGCGCGCCGGATTTGGAATCGGATGGTGCAAATACCGGGCCTTCGGCGCAGCACGCGAGGCGGCGGCGCACGCGGCGCGCGCGATCCGGCCCGATGGGCCGGAATCGGTCAAAACAGGAGAAAACGGGCCGGATCGACAGCCCTACGTCAGGTCGCGAAGACGAGCAGCACGAGGCCGATCACCATCACGATCAGGCCGCCGATCCGGATATGATGCGGCGGTCGCTCCGCTATTCTACGAAAGGTGTCGCGCCAGGCGACCGGAAACACGAACGGGAACGCGCCTTCGATGATCAGCATCAGCGCGAGAGCGAGCAACAGCGAACCGGCCAGATCCATGCGGTATCGATGCGCCGCGCGAGGCGGCGCCCCTTCTCAGCGTCAGTGTTTGCGGGGAGCGGGAGCCGGCGCCGCGGAAGCACCGCCGCCCGTCGGGCCGCGCATGAAGCGGAAGAACTCGCTGTCCGGGTCGACGACGATCACATCGTTCGCATGGAAGGTGTTCCGGTACGCCTGCAGGCTTGCATAGAACTGGTAAAACTGCGGATCGCGGCCGAAGGCTTCGCCGGCGATCGAGGCGGCCTTCGCGTCGCCCTCGCCCTTGATCTGCTGGGCCGACTGGTAGCCGTCCGCGAGGATCTGCTGTTGCTGGCGGCCCGCCTCGGCCTTGATGCGCTCCGCGTCGGCCGCGCCTTCGGCGCGCTCGGTATCGGCACGCTCGCGCTCGGCCACCGACATGCGGCGATAGGCAGCCTCGGCCGCGGCGGCGGGCAGGTCCACGCGCAGCAGCGACACGTCGGCGATCTCGACGCCGTAGTCGGCGGCCGCGGTTTGCAGCGAACGCTTGGCTTCGTCGGCGATGGCCTGCTGCGCGCCGATCGCATCAACCAGCGAGCGCGTCGAGAACGCCTGCGTCAGCGCGCCCTTCAGCGAGGCCAGCAGCGGATCCACCGCATCGCGCAGGCCGCCTTCGGTCTTCGCGTAGTACTTGAGCGGATCGGCGATCCGGTAGCGCACCGCCGGGCTGACCAGCACGTCCTGCTTGTCGGCCGTGGTGCAGCTCTGCGGATCGGCCCATTCGAGCGTCTGCAGGCGCGTGTCGACCAGCACGGCCGTCTGCAGCGGCGCCGGCAGCTTCGCGTGCAGGCCGGGGCCCAGCACGGTCGGTTCGCCGTCGCCGCGGGCCGACAACACCGCCGCGTGACGCGGATCGACGATGAACACGGTGGACGACGCGATGAACGCGACCACCACAAGCGCAATGACGAGCGCAACGATTCGATTCATGTGTGGCGCTCCCCTTTACTGCAGATCGTCTTCGCGCGACCGGCTGCGGAACGCCTCGCGCGATCGCAGCGGATCGTTGCCGGGCGCCGCGCTGGCGGCGTTGGCCGCGCTCGCGGCCGGCGCGGCGCTCACCGATGCCGCGGTGGCACCGGAGGATGCCGGCGCGGTGTTGCCCGCATCGGGTGCGCTGGCCGGCTGGCCGGCCGCGGCCGGCGCGGCGCCGCTGGCGGCTTCGGCCGCGCGCTGGCGCTGCTGCTCGACGATCTTGTCGATCGGCAGGTAGACCAGGCTGTTGCCGCTCTTGCTGCCGATATAGACCTTGGTGGCCTTCGAGTAGATGTCCTGCATGGTGTCGAGGTACATGCGCTCGCGCACTACCGCCGGCGCCTTCTCGTATTGCGCGTAGACCTGCTTGTAGCGATCCGCGTCGCCCTGTGCCTGCGTCACGACGCGATCGGCATAGGCTTTCGCGTCGTCGACCAGCTTGGCGGCATCGCCGCGCGCGCGCGGCAGCAGATCGTCGGCATAGGCCTGCGCGGCATTCTTGGCCGCCTCGCGCTCCTGGCGCGCCTTGCCGATCTCGTCGACCGCCGCCTGCACCTGCTCGGGCAGTTGCGCGGCCTGGATCACCACGCCCGTCACCACCAGGCCCGTCTGCTCGCGGTCGAGATCACCCTGGATCGCTGCGCTCAATTGATCGCGCAGCTTGTCGCGATCGGCGCCCGTCACTTCGCTGGCCGCCGCGGCGCCCACGATGCGACGAATCGCCGCCTGCGCAGACTGGCGCACGGCGAGCTCGGGATCGACGGTTCGGAACAGGTAGTCGGTGGCGGAGCGGATCCGGTACTGGACGACGAAGCGCACGTCGACGATGTCGCCATCGCGCGTGAGCATCGAGGCATCCTTCACGTTCGCCACGCGCACCACGTTGTTGCGGCCGATCTCGGTGGCGTGGATCTGGGCGGTATCGACGATCTCGTGCGACTCGAACGGATACGGCAGGCGCCAGTGAACGCCCTGGCCAACCGTGCCGCGAGATTCGCCGAACTGCAGCACCACGCCGGTCTGGCCGTCGGGCACCACGAACACGCCGCTGCCGGCATAAACGGCGACCAGCACGCCGATCACGATGCCGACGCCAACCCTCGCCGCGCGGCCGTTGTCGGGGCGCAAGCCGCGATTGCCGCCGCCCTTGCCGCCGAACAGGCCAGCCAGGCGCCGGTTGAAATTGCGCCACATTTCGTCGAGATCGGGGGGGCCTTCGCCGTCGGGCGGCGGACGCTTCGGGTCGTTCTTGCGGGACTTGTCGCCATTGCCCTCGCCGCGACCCCAGCGGGGATCGTTGATCGACAGCATCGGGCGCTTGCGCAGCCAGGAACTCCGCTCGTTGTAATCGTTCACCTGAGTTTGTTCACCAGATTGGGCCTCGACTGTGCCGGCAGGCTGCCGGTCAGTGCCCGTGTTCGGAAACCGTGTGGTCGTCGTGCGGTTCGGTCAGCCCGTTGCCATCGAACCGAACGTCGCGCTCGGGCAGCAACCCCGTGCCGGCAAGCGCATCGCTGCTCGCGATTTCGGCAATGGCGGCGCGCAGCGTATCGAGCCCCTGGCCCGTGCGTGCGCTCAAAAAGACGCGCGAAATATTACCATACTCATCGCGCTCGACCGCGTCGCCGCGGGCCGCCAGCTCGGGCACCGCGTCGATCTTGTTGAATACCAGCACCTGCCGGATCGCGTCCGCGCCGATCTCGTGCAGCACGTCGTTGACCTGCTCGATCTGCTCGAGCCGAACCGCGCTGGAGGCGTCGACCACGTGCAGCAGCAAGTCGGCGTGAATGGTTTCCTCGAGCGTGGCGCGGAACGCAGCCACCAATTGGTGAGGCAGCTCGCGGATGAAGCCGACCGTGTCGGACACCACGATCTGGCCGACCTCGTCGCCGAGATAGACACGTCGCGAGGTGGTGTCGAGCGTGGCGAACAGCTGGTCGGCCGCATAGGCCTGCGCCTTGGTCAGCGCATTGAACAGCGTCGATTTGCCCGCGTTCGTGTAGCCCACCAGCGACACCGACATGGTGCGGTTGCGCTCGCGTTGGCGGCGCTGCGTGTTGTGCTGGCGGCGCAGCTTGTCGAGCCGCGATTTCAGCATCTTGATGCGCTCGCCGATCAGCCGGCGGTCGGTTTCGAGCTGCGTTTCGCCGGGGCCGCGCAGGCCGATACCGCCCTTCTGCCGCTCCAGGTGGGTCCAGGCGCGGATCAGCCGCGTCGACAGGTACTGCAGTTGCGCCAGCTCGACCTGCAGCTTGCCTTCGTGGCTGCGCGCGCGCTGCGCGAAGATGTCGAGGATCAGGCTGGTGCGGTCCACCACGCGGCGGTTCAGCGTGCGCTCGAGATTGCGCTGCTGGGCGGGGGCGAGCGGGTGGTTGAAGATGACGATGTCGACGTCGTTGGCGTCGCAGGCCAGACGCAGCTCCTCGGCCTTGCCGCTGCCGATGAACATGGCGGCGTCGGGGCTGGAGCGTCGACCGGTGAGCGTGACTGCGGGGCGGGCGCCCGCGCTGGAGGCGAGCAGGCTGAGTTCTTCGAGGCTGGCCTCGAAATCGGTCTTGCCGAAATCGATGCCGACTAACGCTGCGTTGATCAAATTATCGGGTGTCAAGATAAGGCGGCTGGCGTGGATCGCCGGCGGCGACGGACGCCAGCCGCGGCAATCGGGTTAGGACGAAGCTTCCGCATCCGGGTGGAAATTCACCGGGCGCGCCGGCACGACCGTCGAGATAGCGTGCTTGTAAACCATCTGGGTAACCGTGTTACGGAGCAACACGACGTACTGGTCGAACGATTCGATGTTCCCTTGCAGCTTGATGCCGTTGACGAGGTAGATCGACACCGGCACATGCTCCTTACGCAGTGCGTTCAAAAACGGGTCTTGTAACAATTGCCCTTTGTTGCTCATGGCGTACTCCATCTTTTTTGCAGGTTGATCTTCTAGATTGGCGGCGAAGAAAAAGAGATCCACCGTCAATCGCTACACTATAGCCGATTTTGCTTCCCCTGCTCCGGGGCCGGCCGTTCGGTCTAGTCGCCGCGCCCCTTGTCCGCGTAGGGGTTCACCGAGGAGCGGAACTCTATTCGCAATGGAGTGCCGGTCAGCGCGAAAGTTTCCCGGAAACGATTCTCGAGATAGCGCTTGTAGGTTTCGGTGACGGCGTCGAGCGCATTGCCGTGGACCACGATCACGGGCGGATTCTGGCCGCCCTGGTGCGCATAGCGCAGCTTCGGCCGGACCGGACCGCGGCGGCGCGGCTGCTGGAATTCGACCGCCTCGATCAGCGCGCGCGTGAGCTTCGGCGTCGGCAGCTTCTTCATGGCGGCGGCATAGGCGTCGTCGACCGAGCGCAGCAGCGGGCCGATGCCGGTCTTCTCGGCCGCCGAGATGAAGTGGAACTTGGCGAATTCGAGGAATTTCAGCTTGCGGGTCAGGTCCGCCTTGGTGCGATCGCGCGTGTGAGCATCGAGCCCGTCCCACTTGTTCACGCCCACCACCAGCGCGCGGCCCTGCTCCACCACGAAGCCGGCGATGTGCGCGTCCTGGTCGGAGATGTCCTGCTGGGCATCCAGCAGAAGAATGACGACGTTGGCGTCGGAGATCGACTGCAGCGTCTTCACCACCGAGAACTTCTCGATCGCCTCGAACACCTTGCCGCGACGGCGCAAGCCGGCCGTGTCGATCAGCGTGTAGGGCTTGCCGTTGCGCTCGAAGTCGACGTAGATCGAATCGCGCGTGGTGCCCGGCATGTCGAAGGCGATCACGCGGTCCTCGCCGATCAGCGTGTTGACCAGCGTCGACTTGCCGACGTTCGGGCGGCCCACGATGGCAATCTTCACGCCGTGCGAGGCCTGGGTGTCGTCGGCTTCCTCGGGCTGGCCGGCGTAGGCGACTTCCAGCGCCTCGTTGATCATGTCGGTCACGCCGTCGCCGTGCGCGGCCGAGATCGCGCGCGGGTCACCCATGCCGAGCTCGTAGAAGTCGGAGGCGACCGCCGTGTACTTCATGCCCTCGGCCTTGTTGACCACCAGGAAGATCGGCCGGCCAGTCTTGCGCAGGTAGTCGGCGATCGACTTGTCCTGCGGCGCGAGCCCGTTGCGACCGTCGACGATGAACACCACCACGTCGGCTTCCTCGACCGCCTGGCGCGTCTGACGCGCCATTTCGTGCAGGATCCCGTCCTTCGCGACCGGCTCGAAGCCGCCCGTGTCGACCACCAGGTAAGGGCGCGCGCCGGCCCGGCCCTCGCCGTAATGGCGGTCGCGCGTGAGGCCCGGCAGGTCGGCGACGAGGGCGTCGCGCGAGCGTGTGAGCCGGTTGAACAGCGTGGATTTCCCCACATTGGGGCGCCCGACGAGGGCAATGACCGGTTTCATTTGATGTCGTCTACGGTATTACGCAGGAGCGGGAGACCTGCCGCGCGCGAGATGCGCTGCGACGGGCGGCTGCGTTGAATGAAAATTAGCACGAATTCCGCGCCGCGACGGGCGCTCGCGTGCGACTCGCGCAACGCGTGAACACGGCGGCATGCCGCCCGGGCAGCGCGCCGGCCCCATCCGCTCGGGGGCATCGGCGGCAATCGCCACGCCAAAAAACACGCGCGGCCCGCGCCATCGGGCGCCGGGCCGCGCAATTCCAAACCGATCGCTCAGCGTGGACGGAAGCCGTACAGCTCGCCGTCCTGCGTCTGCACCACCAGCGTGTCGCCGGCCAGCACCGGCGCCGCCGTGATCGGGCTGCCGTCCGTCTTCATGCGCGCGACGAAGGAACCGTCG
This sequence comes from Burkholderia sp. SJZ089, assembly GCF_007828315.1. NCBI lineage: Bacteria > Pseudomonadati > Pseudomonadota > Betaproteobacteria > Burkholderiales > Burkholderiaceae > Burkholderia > Burkholderia sp. SJZ089. The sequence continues at coordinate 354,492 of NZ_VIUM01000005.1, forward strand.
TCACGCGACAGGAAGTGGACGAAACCCTTGTAGTCGCCGAGCACCAGCGCATGGCCGAGCAGGTAAGGCACGCCGACATCGCGGCTCTTGAGCTTGTCGTTGCGCCAGAGCTGGTTGCCGGTCGACACGTCGTAGGCCGTGACCACCGACCAGTCGTCGCCGCCAGCCAGCACGGTATCGTCCTGCGCCACGCCGCTGCGGCTCGAGAAAGCCTTCTCCCAGAGCGGACGGCCCGAGTTCGCATCGAAGCAGCCGATCTGCCCCTGGAAGGTGACGGCGCAGGTAAGTGCGCCGACCAAGGTGGGCGGGCCGCTGACGTCGTTGATCCGCTCGACCTCGGTCACGCCCTTCGGAAACGACACGGGCGTCTGCCAGAAGGCGTCGCCCGACTGCAGGTTGATGGCCACCAGCCCGCCGCCGGGGAAACCGGCCAGCACGGCCTGGTCGCCCGCGAAGGTCATGCCGGCCGACACGCGCAGGTTCAGCGGCACCGCGCGGCTGCGGTAGACCCACTTCTGCTCGCCGGTCTGCGCGGCGAACGCGATCACCTGGCCGTCGATGGTGCGCACGATCACCAGGCCGTTGCCGACCAGCGGCGGCGAGAAGATCTCGCCCTGCACGTTGGTCTGCCAGAGCTGCTTGCCGTCCGCGCCAAGCACGAACACGCCGCCCTTGAGCGCACCGACCGCGGTCAGCGTGCCGTCGCTGCCGACGCCGGCCGACAGGTCCGAGCGCAGCTTGGTGCGCCACACGGTCTGGCCGGTCTTGGCATCGATCTTCTCGACCGTGCCGTTGGCGGCCGCGGCGTACACCGCGTCGCCGACCGCGATCGGCGAGAACGAATAGCGCCCGCCCTTGCCGACGCTCGTCTTCCACGCCTGCTGGACATTGAGCACGGGCTTGATCTCGGTGAGCGGCGTCGGCACGCGGCGCGCGTCCTTGGTGGCCGAGCAAGCCGACAGCGCGAGAATGGCAGCGGCACAGGCGATCGGAAGAGCGTTACGTTTCAGCAAATTCATCGGTGAGCGAAGCTATCTAGGGTTGTGGAACGAGCGTGGACGCTCAGCTACCGAGCGCGTCGAGCTTGAACTGCACGAGCTGGCGCGCACGCTGGTCTTCCTTCGGCAGCGAGTCGAGCGCGAGCTGGTAGGCCGAGCGCGCGTCGTCGCGCTTGCCCTGCGCCGCCAGCAGGTCGCCGCGCCGGTCCGCGACGAGACCCTTGAAGCCTTCGTCGGACGTGCCGTTGAGCAGCGCCAGGCCGGCGTCATAGGCCTTCTCGTCGAGCAGCAGCGAGGCCAGGCGCAGCTTCGCGATCTGCTTGTACTCGTCGTCCTTCGCGTGATCGATCGCCCATTGCAACTGGGTCTTGGCGCCGGCCGAATCGCCCGCCATGTACAGGCCCTTGGCCGCCGCCAGCGCCGTCATCTGCGCATAGGCGGTGCCGCCGTACTTGTCTTCCATGTCGGCGGCCGCGCGCGCGATCTTCGCCTTGTCGCCGGAGGTGACGGCCTGCTGCACCGCCTCGTACAGCCCGGACGCTTCGGAGGCCTGATGGCGCTGCCAGAAATTCCAGCCGTTCCAGGCCGCGACCACGACGAGCACGGCAGTCAGGATCCAGGTCGTCAGGTTGCCCCAGCGGGCCCACCACGCTTTTACGCTTTCAATCGATTCTTGTTCGTCGTGATAACTCATCGCCTAGCGATTCCTTCTGTCCAGCTTGTTGTCGAGCGGATGCGCCGCGATCAGTCGTCGCCGTCTTCGGCGGATGCAACCATCGCATTGATTAGAAATTCGGTCAAGTTCTCGACCGTTACCGTCTGCTGCGCGCTCTTTTCGCCTTCCGCGCCGCGCAAGGCCTTCACGCCGGCCGTGCCGTTGGCGACCTCGTCCTCGCCGAGGATCACCGCGTAGGCGGCGCCGCTCGCGTCGGCGCGCTTCATCTGCGACTTGAAGCTGGCGCTCGCGCCGTCGGCGCTGCAGTGGAAGATCACGTCGAGGCCGGTGTCGCGCAGGCGCTCGCCGATGATGAAGGCCTGTTCGCGCGCCGCCTCGCCCTGGTGGACGAGATAGACGTCGACGCCGTCCTGCTCCGGCACGAGCTGCTCTTCCTTGAGCAGTTCGAGGATCCGCTCGACGCCCATCGCCCAGCCGCAAGCCGCCGTCGGCTTGCCGCCGAGTTGCTCGATCAGCGGGTCGTAGCGGCCGCCAGCGGCCACCGTGCCCTGCGCGCCGAGCTTGTCGGTCACCCATTCGAACACGGTCAGGTTGTAGTAATCGAGGCCGCGCACCAGGCGCGGATTGATCGTGAACGGCACGTTATTGGCCTTCAGCAGGCGCTGCAGCCCGTCGAAGTGCGCGCGCGAGCTCTCGCCGAGGAAGTCGATCAGCTTCGGCGCGTTCTGGGCGATTTCCTGCAGGGCCGGATTCTTGGTGTCGAGCACGCGCAGCGGGTTCGTGTAGAGACGGCGCTTGGCATCCTCGTCGAGCACCTCGACGTGCTGCTCGAGGTACTTGATCAGCTCGACGCGGTGCGCGGCGCGCTCCTCGGCCAGGCCGAGCGAGTTGATCTCGAGCTTGATGCCGGTCAGGCCCAGGTCATCCCACAGGCGCTGGCACATCATGATGATTTCCGCGTCCGCATCCGGGCCGGCAAAACCGATCGCTTCCACGCCGACCTGGTGGAACTGGCGATAGCGCCCGCGCTGCGGGCGCTCGTGGCGGAACATCGGGCCGACGTACCAGAGGCGCTTCGGGCCGTCATAGAGCAGGTTGTGCTCGATCGCGGCACGCACCACGGCGGCGGTGTTCTCCGGACGCAGGGTCAGGTTCTCGCCGTTCAGCGCGTCGGTGAAGCTGTACATCTCCTTCTCGACGATGTCGGTCACTTCGCCGATGCCGCGCGTGAACAGTTGCGTATGCTCGACGATCGGGGTGCGGATGTTCTGGTAGCCGTAGGCGCGCAGCAGCGACTTCACGGTCGACTCGAAGAATTCCCACAGCCCGGCATCCTGCGGGAGGATGTCGTTCATGCCCTTCACGCCCGTCAGTTTTTCGAGCTTTCGCTTGGTTTCGGTCATCTGATTTCGGTTGACGATTTATTGCTCGGCCGTTGCCTGGCCGTAGTTGCGCGCGACGTAGTCGCTCACGATTTGCTGGAATTCCTCGGCGATGCGCTCGCCGCGCAGCGTCTTGACCTTCTCGCCGTCGATGAACACGGGCGCGGCCGGATTCTCGCCCGAGCCCGGCAGGCTGATGCCGATGTTGGCGTGCTTCGACTCGCCCGGCCCGTTGACGATGCAGCCCATCACCGCGACGTTCATCTTCTCGACGCCCGGGTAGGTCTTGCGCCAGGACGGCATCTGCTCGCGCAGGTAGGTCTGGATCTGCATCGCCAGTTCCTGGAACAGCGTGCTGGTGGTGCGGCCGCAGCCCGGGCAGGCGATCACCATCGGCGCGAACGAACGCAGGCCCATGGTCTGCAGGATTTCCTGGCCGACCACCACCTCACCGGTACGCGGCGCGCCGGGCTCCGGCGTCAGCGAGATGCGGATCGTGTCGCCGATGCCTTCCTGCAGCAGCACGCCGAGCGCCGCCGTCGAGGCGACGATGCCCTTCGAGCCCATGCCGGCCTCGGTCAGGCCCAGGTGCAGGGCGAAGCCGCAGCGCTTGGCCAGTTCGCGATAGACGGCGATCAGGTCCTGCACGCCGCTGACCTTGCATGACAGGATGATCTTGTCGCGACCGAGGCCCAGTTCGACGGCGCGCTCGGCCGAGCCGATCGCCGACTGGATCAGTGCCTCGTACATCACGCTCTGCGCGTCCCAGGGGGCGCTGCGCGCGGCGTTCTCGTCCATCATGCGCGCGAGCAGGTCCTGGTCCAGGCTGCCCCAGTTCACGCCGATGCGCACCGGCTTGTCGTACTTGGCGGCAGCCTCGATCATCTGCGCGAACTGCGTGTCGCGCTTGGCGCCCTGGCCGACGTTGCCCGGGTTGATGCGGTACTTCGAGAGCGATTCTGCGCAGGCCGGGTAGTCGCGCAGCAGCAGGTGGCCGTTGTAATGGAAGTCGCCCACCAGCGGCACCGCGACGCCCATCCGGTCGAGTTGCTCACGGACCGCCGGCACGGCGGCCGCGGCCTCGGGCGTGTTCACAGTGATCCGGACCAGCTCCGACCCCGCGTTGGCCAGTTCCTTGATCTGGATCGCGGTGCCGATCGCGTCGGCGGTATCGGTATTGGTCATCGACTGCACGCGCACGGGCGCGTCGCCGCCGATCGTCACCAGGTTCCCGCCCCAACGGACATCCACCGCGTGCGAGCGGCGGCGCGGCAAGGAGCCGCCGAACACCGGTTCGGTGGAACAAATCTGGCTGCTGCGTGGGGATTGAGCTTCGGATTGCATCGTTGGATCCATTTACGCCGGAAGCGCCGCCCGCGGACGGCGCGCGAATTGAAAAAGCGTCGTGCCCGGTCAGCCACGACGCTAGCTGTCAGGGCAGCGCGAAGCGCGCGACGTTGCCCTTACCCGCCGAATATTTTGCCGGATCGACGATTTTTCCGTCGAACGTGACCGACTCGAGGCCGGCCCGGTTGCCGATCGTCACGCGCAGCGGCGTATCGCCCGCCACCTGGCGCGTCTCGCCGGCCTTCACGAGGGCCGATACGAGTTCCTTGCCGCTCTTGTCACGCACGCTGACCCAGCAATCCTGCTTGACCGTGATGCCGAGCATCGACTGGCCGGCCGCCGCGACCACGCTCGCGCCATCGGCCGACGATGCCGCGGCAGGCGCCACCGCCGATGACCCGGGCTGGGCCGGCGCCGCGGCCGAAGCGCCAGCGTCGTTCGTGGCCGGCGCATTGCCGCCGGCACTTGCGCCAGCATCCGAGGCGACACCGCCCGTCACCGTCGAGCCGCCCACCGCGATCGCGGTGGTATCGGAGGTGGCTGCCGCCTGGGCCGCCACCGAGGAAGCCTGCCCGGCCTCCGAGGCGGCCGGCGATGCCGCGCCGGTATTGGACTTGAAGCGCGCGAGCCAGTTCGCGGAATCGCCGCTCGAATGCCACATCGCCGCCGCGATCAGCACCACGATCACCGCCAGCACGCCCCACAGCCATGTGCGACCGCGCGTGGGCGCGCCGAGCGGAATCGAGACGCGGCCACGCGGCAGGCCGGTACCGGCCGAGGCCGGCATCGACAGATCCACCTCCGGCACGCCCTTCTCACGACGCAGCGCCTGCGCGAACGGTTCCGGATCGACGCCAAGCATCTTCGCGTAGCTGCGCACCACGCCAGCCGCGAAGGTCGCGCCCGGCATCTGGCTGATATCGCCGGCCTCCAGCGCGCGCAGCTTCGGCGCCGCCACCTTCAGGCGAGAGGATACGTCCGCCACCGACCAACCCTTCGCCTCGCGCAGCTGCGCGAGGCGCGCCCCGACCGCCGCCAACGACTCCAACCCCGCCGACGCCGGCTTGTGCTCGGCGTTCGTCTCTGTGCCTCTTGGCGGTTGCGGCTCGCTCATCCTAATCCTCGCGTCGATTCTTCTTCACTTGCGCGACCGCGCCGGCGCATCGCCCGGCGCCGAAGCGCAACCGTTAAACAGAGGCGGGCCAAGCCCGCCCCGGATCGCTTTCGCGTCGCCCGGACTTCCCCGTCAGACAGCCCGGACTTCGATGATCTTTCCCGCTCCCGTCCGTTCCGCCAGGCGCGTGCGGTCCTTCACGGCGCCGGCAAGCTGACCGCAGGCGGCGTCGATGTCATCGCCGCGCGTCTTGCGCACGGTCGTGACCACGCCGGCATCGATCAGGATCTGCGAGAACTGCTTGATCCGCTCGTTCTTCGAGCGAAGCAGCCCCGATTCCGGGAACGGATTGAACGGGATCAGATTGAATTTGCACGGCACGTCGCGGGTCACCGCGAGCAACTCGCGCGCATGCGCGTCGGTGTCGTTGACGCCGTCGAGCATGCAGTATTCGAATGTGATGAAATCCCGCGGCGCGACGGTCAGATAGCGCTGACATGCGGCCATCAGCTCCCGCAGCGGGTACTTCTTGTTGAGCGGCACCAATTCGTCGCGCAGCGCATCGTTCGGCGCGTGCAGCGACACCGCCAGCGCCACCGGCAGTTCGGCACCGAGGCGGTCCATCATCGGCACCACGCCGGAGGTGGAGAGCGTCACGCGGCGCCGCGACAACCCGTAGGCGTTGTCGTCGAGCATCAGCCGCATGGCCGGCACCACCGCGCTGTAATTGAGCAGCGGCTCGCCCATGCCCATCATCACCACATTGGTGACGACGCGATCGGCCTTGCCGTTCGGCCCGGGGGCACGCCCGAGCGATTCGCGCAGCGCGAATTCCGCCATGCGCAATTGTCCGACGATTTCAGCCGTCGAGAGATTGCGCGAAAAACCCTGCTTGCCTGTCGAACAGAACCGACAGTTCACGGCGCATCCGGCCTGCGAGGACACGCACAGCGTGCCGCGCGTTTCTTCCGGGATGAACACGGTCTCGACCGCGTTGCCGTTGCCCACGTCGATCAGCCACTTGCGCGTGCCGTCCGACGAAACGTGATCGCTGGCGATCTCGGGCATGCCGATCATCGCGCGGCCCTTGAGCTTTTCGCGCAAAGACTTCGCGAGATCGGTCATGCCGTCGAAATCGGCGGCGTTGTACTGATGAATCCAGCGCTGCAACTGCTTGGCGCGAAACGGCTTCTCGCCGAGGCTGCCGCAATACGCGACGAGGCCTTCGGCGTCGAAGTCGAGAAGATTGACGGAAGTTTCGCTCGTCATGGTGCCCTGCCTTGCCGCGTGCGCCGGATTCCGTTACCCGCTTAGCGCGAGTAGACGTTCAGGCCGGCGAAAAAGAACGAGATTTCGACGGCTGCCGTTTCCGGCGCGTCCGAGCCGTGCACGGCGTTGGCATCGATGCTGTCGGCGAAATCGGCACGGATGGTACCGGCTTCGGCCTTCTTCGGATCCGTCGCGCCCATCAGGTCGCGGTTCTTCAGGATGGCGTTTTCGCCTTCCAGAACCTGGATCATCACCGGGCCCGAGATCATGAAGTCGACCAGGTCCTTGAAGAACGGACGTGCTGCGTGGACAGCGTAGAACTGCTCTGCCTCACCGCGCGACAGGTGCGCCATACGAGCCGCGACGACCTTCAGGCCAGCGCCTTCGAAACGGCTGTAGATCTGACCGATCACGTTCTTTGCCACTGCATCCGGCTTGATGATCGACAGGGTGCGCTCGATTGCCATAAAAACTCCAAGAAATTAAGAAGTTACGTTTTCAAATGAATCCGCTATTGTAACACGTTCCCGTGTATCATAGCGATTGAACCCTTACACAATCGTAAGGTCGAAAACCGGGTATGCTGACATTTGCGCGTCGCCCGTGTTTTCTTGCTCGGTGGCCCTTGAAACCTTGGGCCGGCAAACCGATCTTATGTAGTGCGGCGCCCGGATTGCTGCAGCGCATCGCGATGCATCCGGTTCCCGATCGCTGTCACGTTCCATGCTAGGAGAAACCATGAACGACTATCCGTACAACTTCGGTCGCGGCGGTACGCTGGCCTCGGCCGAAACCCGCAACCGCGTGCTGCGGAATACTTACTGGCTGCTCGCGCTCTCGATGATCCCGACCGTGCTCGGCGCCTGGGTAGGGGTCGCGACCGGTTTCTCGCTGTTCGCCGCCACCAGTCCGGTGATGAGCCTGCTGGCCTTCTTCGCGATCGCATTCGGCTTCATGTTCGCAATCGAGCGCACCAAGAACAGCAGCGCCGGCGTGTTCGTGCTGCTCGGCTTCACGTTCTTCATGGGCCTGATGCTGTCGCGTCTGCTGAGCTTCATCCTCGGCTTCTCGAACGGCCCGTCGCTGATCATGCTCGCCTTCGGTGGCACCGGCGTGATCTTCGCCGCGATGGCCACCGTCGCCACGGTCAGCAAGCGCGATTTCTCGGGACTGGGTAAATGGCTGTTCGTCGGCGTGATCGTGCTGATCCTGGCCTCGGTCGCCAACATGTTCCTGCACCTGCCGGCGCTGATGCTGACGGTGTCGGTGCTGGCGATCGTGATCTTCTCGGCCTACATGCTGTTCGACGTGCAGCGCGTGGTGAACGGCGGCGAGACGAACTACATCACGGCCACGCTGGCGATCTACCTCGACCTGTATAACGTCTTCACCAATCTGCTCGCCCTGCTCGGCATCTTCGGCGGCAACCGCAACTGAGCGGAATCACCGCGATGCGGATCAAGAAAAACCGGCCTTCGGGCCGGTTTTTTCATGCCCGTTCGATATCGGCTCAGTCGCGCTCGAATACCGCGATCGATTCGACATGCGAGGTATTGGGGAACATGTTGACGACGCCCGCGCCGCGCAACCGATAGCCGGCCTCGTGCACCAGCAGGCCGGCGTCGCGCGCCAGCGTGGCCGGGTTGCAGGAGACGTAGACGATCCGCTTCGGCAAGGGGCCTTCACCGCTCTGCGCGATCTCGGCCAGCGCCTTCGAGACGGCCAGCGCGCCTTCGCGCGGCGGATCGACCAGGAACTTGTCGAATGCGCCGAGGGCACGCAGGTCGTCGGCCGTCACCTCGAACAGGTTGCGGCAGGCGAACGAGGTATGGCCGTCGACGCCGTTCTCCTTGGCATTGGCCAGCGCGCGCGTGGTCAGCGCCTCGCTGCCCTCGATCCCCACCACCTCGCGCGACAGGCGCGCCAGCGGCAGGGTGAAGTTGCCGATCCCGCAGAACAGGTCGAGCACGCGGTCCTCGCGGCGCGGCGCGAGCAGGCGCAGCGCGCGGCCGACCAGCACGCGATTGATCTGATGGTTGACCTGGGTGAAGTCGGTCGGCTTGAACGGCATGCGGATGTTGAATTCCGGCAGCGTGTAATCGAGCGACTTGTCGAGCGGGTAGAACGGAAACACCGAATCCGGCCCCTTCGGCTGCAGCCAGAACTGCACCTGGTGGGCATCGGCGAACTCGCGCAGCAGCGCTTCGTCGGCCGCGTTGATCGGTTCGAGCACGCGCAGCACCAGCGCGGTCACGCTCGAGCCGACCGCCAGCTCGATCTGCGGCATGCGATCGCTGATCGAGAGCCCCTCGACCAGCCGGCGCAGCGGCACGAGCAGGGCCGAAACGTGCGGCGGCAGCACCTCGCAGCTGGTCATGTCGGCCACGTAGCTGCTCTTCTTCTCATGGAAACCGACCAGCACGCCGCCCTTCTTCGCGACGTTGCGCACGGTCAGCCGCGCGCGATAGCGATAGCCCCACGACGGCCCGTGGATCGGCGAGAACATCGCCTCCGAGCGTAGCTTGGCGAGATGCCACAGATTGTCCTCGAGCACGCGCTGCTTGATCGCGACCTGCGCACGCACATCGAGATGCTGCATCGAGCAGCCCCCGCAGGTACCGTAGAACTGGCACTTCGGCTCGCTGCGCATCACGCTCGGGCGCAACACTTCGACCAGGGTGGCCTGCTCGTAGCTGGCCTTGCGGCGATAGCTCGAATAGGTGACGCGCTCGCCCGGCAGCGCGCCCTCGACGAAGATCACCTTGCCGGACTCGCCGTCCTCGTTCACGATGCGGCCGACGCCGCGCGCCTCGTGGTCGAGCGATTCGATCTCGATGGGCGCGCTGACTTGCACGACGGGCGCGTTCCGGGACTTGCGCGCGGGAGTGTGGGCGGCTTCAGACACCAGCTTTTCCTGACATTCGTTTGTGGGAAGGCGAGATTGTAGACGAATGGCCGCCCCGCATCGGAGATTCGCCATGCAACTGATCAACTGGAACGTTCAATGGGGTCGGGACGCGAGCGGTCGCGTCGATCTCGGCCGCACCGTGGCCGAGGCGCGTGCACTCGCCGACTTCGACGTGCTGTGCCTGCAGGAACTCACGCGCGGCTTCGACAGCCTGCCCGGCGGCCCCGGGGCGGACCAGTTCGCCGAACTGGCCGCGCTGCTGCCCGGCTACACGGTGATCGAGGCGCTCGCCGTCGACCTGCCGCCCGATCCTGGCCAAGCAGCCGCCCGCGCGCCGCGGCGCCAGTTCGGCAACGCCATCGCCACGCGCCTGCCGGTGGGGCGGATCCTGCGCCACACGCTGCCCTGGCCGGCCGACGACAGCGTGCCCTCGATGCCGCGCGTGGCGCTCGAGGCGAACCTGCAGACCGCACACGGCCCGCTGCGTGTCGTCACCACCCACCTGGAGTTCTATTCGGGGGCGCAGCGCATGGCCCAGATCGAGGCCTTGCGCGAGCAGCATCGCGAGGCGCTCGACCACGCGCGGCACCCGGCCTCGGCCGAAAAGACCGGCAGCGCCTTCACGGCATCGGCGCGGGCACGCGACGCGGTCGTCTGCGGGGACTTCAACAGCGCCTGGCGCGACGATGCCTACCGGCGCCTGCTGGCCCCGATCGACGGCGCACCGGCTTTCGTCGATGCCTGGATGCACGCCCATCCCGGCGAGACGCCACCGCCGACGGCCGGCATCTACGACACGCAGCAGTGGCAGCAAGGCTCGCTGACCTGCGACTTCGTGTTCGTGACCGAAACGCTGCGCGAGCGGATCCTGCGCTGCGAGATCGACAGCACGACACGCGCCTCCGATCACCAGCCGATCCTGCTCGAATTGCGCGACTGAGCGGGTCGCGCGCCCGGGGACGCACAATGAAAAACGGCGAATCGATTCATCGGAATCGATTCGCCGTCCGTCACCAAGCGCTGGATTATTTGGGAAATGCCGCCAGGTATTCGGCCCAATGCGGCGCCGGCTCGGCCACCAGGCTGTCCTTCACGAGCTGCACCTCATCCGCGTATTCGACCGCAGTGAGGCCGCCGCGCATCATCTGGAAGCGACAGTACAGCAGATAGGTATTGACGACATCGGTCTCGCAGTAATTGCGGATCGCCTCGAGCTCGCCCGCGCGATACGCCTCCCAGACCTGCCCGCCGTCCATCCCCAGCTTGCCCGGGAACCCGCACAGCTTGGCCAGCGCGTCGAGCGGCGCGTTCGCGCGCGGCTGGTACAGCGCCAGCAGATCCATCAGGTCGGTATGCCGCGTGTGGTAGCGCGACAGGTAGTTGTTCCACTTGAACTCGCGATCGTCCTCGCCCATGTCCCAGTAACGCGGCGCGGCGATGCCGTGCACCAGTGCGCGGTAATGGAGCACCGGCAGGTCGAAGCCGCCGCCGTTCCACGACACGAGCTGCGGCGTGTATTTCTCGATAGTCCGGTAGAAGGACTGGATCAGTGCGGCCTCGCCGTCCGCGGCGGTACCGAGCGAGCGCACGCGGAAGCCGCTCTTGTCGCGGAACACGCAGGAGATCGCCGCCACCCGTTGCAGGTGATGCGGCAGGAAATCGCCCCCCGTCTTTTCGCGGCGGGCCTCGAACGCATGTTCGGCCACTTCCTCGTCGCTGAGGTCGGCGGGGAGATCTTCGAGACGGCGAATGCCGTCGACATCGGGAATCGTCTCGATGTCAAAAACCAGAATTGGAGTCATGAATCAGTTACGGAACCGCGCTTTACAGAACGGCGTCCTTGCGAACGCCATTGGAGGCAAAAAACCGCTTCAGCCGCACCAGCGCTTCCTGCTGGATCTGCCGCACGCGTTCGCGCGTCAGGCCCATCTCGTCGGCCAGCTCCTCGAGCGTGGCCGGCTCGATGTTGTTCAGGCCGAAACGCCGCTCGATCACATGGCGGTGCTTGTCGGACAGGCGCGATAGCCAGGCGCGCGTGAGCGTCTCGAGCTCGCGATGCTGGACCTCGGCATCGGGCGACTGGCTCTGGTCGTCGGGCAGCAGGTCCAGCAGGCTGCTCGCCGGGTCCAGGTCGAGCGGCGCGTCGAGCGAGGCGGTGTGCTCGTTCAGCGCGAGGATGTCGGTGACTTCCTCGGCCGTCTTGCCGGTCAGGTAGGCGATGTCGTCGATGCTGGCCTCGCGGCGCTCGGCCGCCTCGCCCGTCGACATCGAATTCTTTTCCAGGTGACGCTTGGCGCGCAGCACCTGGTTCAGTTCGCGGATCACGTGCACCGGCAGCCGCACGGTGCGCGCCTGGTTCATGATGGCGCGCTCGATGCTCTGCCGGATCCACCAGGTCGCATAGGTCGAGAAGCGGAAGCCGCGCGTCGGGTCGAACTTCTCGATCGCGTGCATCAGGCCGAGGTTGCCTTCCTCGATCAGGTCCAGGAGCGGCACGCCGCGGTTCAGGTAGCCCTTGGCGATGCTCACCACCAGCCGCAGATTGCGCTCGATCATGACCTGTCGCGCCTCGAATTCGCCGGCCTTGGCCAGCCGCGAATAGCGCTGCTCCTCCTCGACGGTCAGCAGCGGCTTGACGCTGATGCGGTTCAGGTAGTGCTGGATCGTGTCGGCGGTCAGTTCCGCCTGCAGCATGGCACGGAAATCGTCGGCCTCCGGAGCGCTTTCGCGGCCGCCGCTGCCCGATTCGCGCTCGCGCTCGCCGCCCTCGGATTCCTCCGCGTCGGACTCGCGCGCCTCGTAATCGCGTTCGTTCTCTGCGGCATCGTCATCGTCGTCCCTCGAAGCACCAGACCGCCCCACCGATGCTTGCGTGGCACGACTGATTTTCTCAGACTCGGCTTGCGGCTCGTGGCGCTTCGATTTCGGCATGGTCGTCTCGTCTATTGAGGCGGCAGGTACTTCAGCGGATCGACAGGTTTACCCTGCCGGCGAACCTCGAAATGCAGCATCACGCGGTCGGAATCGCTGTTACCCATCTCGGCGATCTTCTGGCCTTTCGTGACGGAATCTCCCTCTTTTACCATCAAAGCGCGGTTGTGTGCATACGCCGTGAGATAGGTTGCGTCGTGCTTGACGATAATGAGGTTGCCGTAGCCGCGCAGGCCATTGCCGGCATAGACCACGCGGCCGTCGGCGGCCGCCTTGACGGGCGTGCCCGCCGCGCCACCGATATTGACGCCCTTGTTCTTCGAGTCGTCGAACTGGTTCAGGATTGGACCGCGCACCGGCCAGGCGAAACTGACCGAGCTCGGGCCCGCGCTGCCGGCATCGGCCGGCGCCTGAGCCGGCGTGGTCGAGGGGGCTGCGTTGGCGGGCACGCCGTTGGCGCCGTAGATCGGCGGCATGGCCGGGCCGCTCGACAGCGGCGGCACCGCCGCGTTCGAGCTGCCGGGCGGCGGCAGCGTGCCGGGCGCAGCCGCGGCGACGGCGCCGTTCGGCGGCGCCACGCGCAGCAACTGGTCGACCTCGATCTGGTTCGGGTTGGCGAGATTGTTCCAGGCCGCGATATCGCGATAGTTCTGGCCGTTCTCGAGCGCGATCCGATAGAGCGTGTCGCCCGGCTTCACGCGATAGTAGCCCGGCGGCGGCGGGCCGAGCGGCACCGCCGGCTGGGCGGCCGCCGCGCTCGAACCCGGCGCGGTGCCGATCGCGCCCGCGCCCGAGCGGTCCACCACCGGCGCCTGGTCCATGCGCGAGGCACAGGCGGCGACGAGCAGGAGTGCGGCTGCACAGATGGCGCGCTGGCCGATTCGCTGGCCGGATGTCAGCGGAATAGTCGATTGTTTGTTTTGCATCGCGCGCAACGTAATCATCAGTGTCAAATCACTCCGGATTTTAAAGGGACAAAGAAAACGCGATCAAGCCGCGACTCCCGCCATTGGGTCGGCCCGACCCGCTCGACCAGCGTCAGGACCTGCGGCTGGCCGCTCTGCGCGCCGACCGGCGCGACCAGGCGACCGCCGACCGTCAGTTGCTCGAGCAGCGCCTGCGGCACGTCGAGCCCCGCCGCCGCGATCACGATCGCATCGAACGGCGCGGCCGACGGCAGGCCCAGGCGGCCATCGCCGTAATGCAGCCGGATGTTCGGCACGCGCAACGGCCGGAGATTTCGTTTCGCGCGTTCGAACAACGGCTTCACGCGCTCGATCGAATAGACATCGCGCGTGAGGTGACTCAGTACGGCTGCCTGGTAACCGCAGCCAGTGCCGATTTCGAGGACCCGCTCGGGAACGCGCCCGGCGAGCGCGAGCTCGATCATGCGGGCCACCACCGAGGGCTTGGAAATCGTCTGCTGATGGCCGATCGGCAGCGCCGCATCCTCGTAGGCCTGGGCCGCCAGGCCCGGATCCACGAACAGGTGGCGCGGCACGGCGGCCATCGCCGCCAGCACGCGCGTATCGGTGACGCCGTTGGCGCGCAGCCGTTCGACCATGCGCTCGCGCACCCGTTCCGAGGTCAGGGCCAGCGCGCCCGCGACGGCGGGTTTTCCCGCACTGCCGGCAGCCGTCCCCGCCGCGTTCGCCGGTCCTTTCGCCTGGGCCGCGCCATGGCCGTGCGCGGCGCGCGCGAGGCCCGCCGGCCGGGCCGGCGAGCCGGCCACGGAGGCGCCCAGGGTCGGGCGCGCGGGCGAGCTCGGATGCCGCTCGTTCGGGCGCGCCGCGCTCTTGCGCGGTGCACGTTTCAGATCCTCGAGCGCAAGCGGAAACCGCTTGGCGCGCTCGCCGCTCATGAAGCCTCGCCCCGCGCGCGCGCCCACGCCTGCGTCGCGGCCAGTTTCTGGGAGTCGGTGAGATCGAGCTGCAGCGGCGTGATCGACACGTAGCCGTTCGCCGTGGCATGGAAATCGGTGCCCTCGCTCGCGTCGAGCGCCGCGCCCGAGGCGCCGATCCAGTAGATCGCCTCGCCGCGCGGATTGGTCTGGCGGATCACCGGCTGCGACGGATGCCGCTTGCCGAGCCGCGTCGCCTGCCAGCCCTTGATCTGCTCGTAGGGCAGGTTCGGGATGTTGACGTTGAGGAAGGGCTGGCCCGGCATCGGCCGGGCGATGAAGTGGCGGACGATATCGGCGGCCACCCGCGCGGCCGATTCGAGTTCCACCCAGTCCTTGTCGACCAGCGAGAAGGCGATCGCCGGGATGCCGAACATGATGCCTTCGGTGGCAGCAGCGACGGTGCCGGAATACAGCGTGTCGTCGCCCATGTTCTGGCCGTTGTTGATTCCCGACACGACCAGGTCGGGCCGTTCCTCGAGCATGCCGGTCAACGCCAGGTGGACCGAGTCGGTCGGCGTGCCGTTGACGTAGTGGAAACCGCTACTCGCCGAGCGATGCAGCGACAGCGGCCGGGACAGCGTCAGGGAGTTCGAGGCCCCGCTGCAGTTCTGCTCGGGCGCCATCACGGTCACGTCGGCGAACGGCCGCAGCGCTTCGTAAAGCGCGGCCAGACCGGGCGCCAGATAACCGTCGTCGTTGCTGAGTAGGATTCGCATGCGGCGATTGTAACCGAGGAAAGATGGCGCGCGAACGACAGCCCGGACGCCCCGGGGCGGTCTCGCGCGGCGGCTCAGATCACGCGCCGTTCGCGCAATGCGGCGATCGCCGCGGCCTCGTAGCCGAGCCCGCCGAGCACCTCGTCGGTATGCTCGCCGAGCGCCGGGCCGAGCCAGCGCGTCTCACCCGGCGTGTCGGACAGCTTCGGCGTGATGTTGGGCAGCGGGATCTCCTGTCCGTCGGGCAGGCGAAAGCGCTGGATCATCTGGCGCGCCACGAACTGCGGATCGCTGAACATGTCGGCCACGCTGTAGATCCGGCCGGCCGGCACGTCGGCCGCGTTGAGCACCGCCAGCGCGGCCTCGATGGTGCGCGGCGCGAGCCAGGCGGCGATCGCCTCGTCGATCTCGCGGGTGCGCGGCACGCGCCCGTCGTTGTGGGCGAGCGCCGGGTCGTCGGCGAGATCGGCGCGCTCGATGGCCTTCATCAGGCGCTTGAAGATCGGGTCGCTGTTGCCGCCGATCACGATGCTGCCGTCGACGCAGGCATAGGTATTGGACGGCACGATGCCGGGCAGCGAGGCGCCGGTGCGCTCGCGCACCATGCCGTAGACGCCGTACTCGGGCACCACGCTCTCCATCATGTTGAACACGGCCTCGTAGAGCGCGACATCGACCACCTGCCCCTTGCCGCCGTTCATGTTGCGATGGTGCAGCGCCATCATCGCGCCGATCACGCCGTGCAGCGCGGCGATCGAGTCGCCGATCGAGATGCCGATGCGCGGCGGCGGCAGCTCCGGGTAGCCGGTGATGTGGCGCAGGCCGCCCATCGATTCGGCGATCGCGCCGAAACCGGGACGGTCGCGATACGGGCCGCTCTGGCCGTAACCCGACAGGCGCACCATCACCAGGCCCGGATTGTCGGCCGACAGTACCTCGTAGCCGAGGCCCAGCTTCTCGAGCAGGCCGGGCCGGAAATTCTCGATCACGATGTCCGCCTGCGAGGCGAGCTGCTGCGCGATGCGCCGGCCCTCGTCCGTCTTCAGGTTCAGCGTGACCGACTTCTTGTTGCGCGCCTGCACCGCCCACCAGAGCGAGGTGCCGCCCGCCTCGGGATAGAGCTTGCGCCACTTGCGCAGCGGGTCACCGCCGTTGGGATCCTCGACCTTGATCACGTCGGCGCCGAATTCGGCGAACAGGCGGGCCGCGAACGGCCCC
Source organism: Burkholderia sp. SJZ089 (assembly GCF_007828315.1). Taxonomy (NCBI): domain Bacteria; kingdom Pseudomonadati; phylum Pseudomonadota; class Betaproteobacteria; order Burkholderiales; family Burkholderiaceae; genus Burkholderia; species Burkholderia sp. SJZ089. Next base: position 370,954 of record NZ_VIUM01000005.1, read on the forward strand.
GCGATCAGCGTGCCGAACTCGAGCACCTTGACGCCCGCGAGCGGGCCTGGGGTAGCGCTCATCTGTGGAATCTCCGGAGCGGCGTGCGCCGCGTTGGGGCTTACATCGACCGGCGGTCGAGCATCGCGCGGGCGATGGTGCCCGCGTCGACGTATTCGAGTTCGCCGCCGACCGGCACGCCGCGCGCCAGCCGCGTGACGGACAGGCCGCGCGCCTTGAGGGTCTGCCCGAGGTAATGGGCGGTCGCCTCGCCTTCGTTCGTGAAGTTGGTCGCGAGCACGACCTCCTTGACGATGCCGTCCGAGGCGCGTCGCACCAGCCGATCGAAATGGATTTCCTTGGGACCAATGCCGTCGAGCGGGCTGAGCCGCCCCATCAGCACGAAATAGAGGCCGCGATAGGTGAGCGTCTGCTCGAGCATGATCTGGTCCGCCGGCGTCTCGACCACGCACAGCAGGCTCGGATCACGCTCGGCATCGCTGCAGACCTCGCAGATGCGCGACTCGGTGAAGGTGTTGCATTTCTCGCAATGCTGCAGGTGCTCGGTGGCGAACAGCAGCGAGCGCCCGAGCTTCTCGGCGCCCTCCCGATCGTGCTGCATCAGGTGATACGCCATCCGCTGCGCGGATTTCGGCCCGACGCCGGGCAGCACGCGCAGCGCTTCGACAAGGGCGGACAGGGCGGAGGGCTGCTTCATGCGATACCGGTCGACGTGGGCGCCGCCTCAGAACGGCAGCTTGAAGCCCGGCGGCAGCGGCAGGCCGGAGGTCATGCCGCTCATCTTTTCCTGCGAGGTGGCTTCGGCCTTGCGGACGGCGTCGTTGAACGCCGCCGCGACCAGGTCCTCGAGCATGTCCTTGTCGTCCGCGAGCAGGCTCGGGTCGATCGCCACGCGGCGCACCTCGTTCTTGCAGGTCATGGTGACCTTCACGAGCCCGGCGCCCGACTGGCCTTCGACTTCGATGAGGGCGAGCTGCTCCTGCATCTTCTTCATGTTTTCCTGCATCTGCTGGGCTTGCTTCATCAGCCCGGCGAGTTGGCCTTTCATCATGGACGTGCTCCTTGGTGTTCGTGTGAGACCGGCGCGATCTTAGCGCCGGTTCCGGGATTAGGGAATGGGCTGCGCGCGATCAGTGCAGCGTGGGCGCGCCGCCGGCGCCGTCGGCGGCGACCGGCTTCACCGAGCCCTCGACGATGCGCGCGCCGAAATCGCGGATCAGTTGCTGGACGAAGGGGTCGGCGCCGATCTCCTGCTCGGCCTCGCGCTGGCGCTTGGCGCGCTCGACCGCGTCGAGCGCAGCCGCGGTGCGACGCGCCGGGCCGACCTCGACGCTCAGCTCGACCGGCTTGCCGAGCGCCTCGGCGAGCGCGGTCTTCAGCTTGGCGACCTGCGCGGCATCGGCGTATTGCGGCACCGGCACCGCCAGTTTCAGCGCGCCGCCCTCGAGCGAGGTCAGCTCGCTGTTGAAGGCGAGCTGGTAGGCCACGCCCTTGAGCGGCAGGCTCGCGGCCAGTTGCGGCCATTCACCCTGGTAGCCGATCGCGTCGAGCGGCACGGCCGGCGGCAGCGGCCGCGTGTCGACCGGCGCGGGCGCCGGCTGCGGGGCCACGCGCACGTCGTCGGGGCCGCTGTCGAAGACGGGAATGTAGCCGTCGTCGGGCGGCGGGCCGTAATTGTCGTCGGCCGACATCGGCAGGTAATCGTCGGGCGGAATGTCGTCCCACGGGGGCGGTACCGAAAGGTCCGGCGACGACGCGCCTACCGGCTGCGATGCCGCGGCGGCCGGCGTGGGACGCGGACGCGGCGTCGGCACGTTCACCCGCGGCGCGGATGCGGCAGCCTTCGGGGCCGGCGCGGCTGATTTAGGCGCGGCGGCGGCACGCTCGCGATCGGAGGCGGAGGACACGCGCATGCCGCGGCTGCGCAGCACGTCCAGCGCGGCGGCGGCGCCGCCGCCGCCGCGTGCCGGCGCCGGACGCTCGACCGCTGCGGCCGGCACAGTCGTCTGGCTTGCGATCGGTGCCGCGACAGGTTCGACGGATTCGACCGGCGCTGCGGGTTCGGATTTCGCCTCGACAGGCGCGATTACCGCCGGCCCGGGCACGGCCGGGACCTCGGCGGCAGCCGGGGCCGCGTCGGTCTGGGCGGCTACGGGGGAAGCAGGAACATCGGTCGATTCCGGCGCAGGCTCGACGAGCGGCTCGGTTACCGACGCGACGCTCGGCACCGGCTCGCTCGACGCGGCGGCTTCGACCGACGCGACCGGCACTGACACCTCGGGGGCCAGCGGCTTCGAAGGCACCGTGGCGGCCGGCGAGACCGAAGAAGCCGCCGGCTTGGCCAGCGGCTTCGGCTCGATCGCGGGCACTGCGGGCGTGGCACTCGCCGAGGAGGCTACGCGTGGCGCCGCTGCTGCACCGGCAGTTGCCGTAGCGCGCCGGTTGCCCGCCGCGGCCGGCGATACACCCGGCACCGCCCCGCCGCCGCCCGGCCCCGCCGGTTCGAAGGCGAGCATGCGCAGCAGGGTCATGGTGAAGCCGGCGTATTCATCGGGCGCGAGCCCCATCTCGCCACGCCCGACCGTCGCGATCTGGTAATAGAGCTGCACCTGCTCGAGACTCAGCAAGTCCGCGAAACGGCGCAGGTCGCCCGCCTCGGGCCACTCGTCGAGCACCGAGGCGGGCGCGAACTGGGCCCAGGCGATCCGGTGCAACAGGCCCGCCAGATCCTGCAGGGCGGTCGAGAACGACAGGCTGCGCAGCGCCATCTCGTCGGCGATCGTCAGGATTTCAGGACCATCGGCCGCCGCGATCGCATCGAGCAGACGCACCATGTAGGTCTGGTCGAGCGCACCGAGCATGCCCGACACCGCCGCCTCGGTCACCTCGTTGGCCGAGTAGGCGATCGCCTGGTCGGTCAGGGACAGCGCATCGCGCATGCTGCCCTGTGCCGCGCGCGCGAGCAGCCGCAACGCCTGCGGCTCGAAGGCGACCTGCTCCTCGCCGAGGATGCGCTCGAGGTGCATGACGATATGCCCGGCCGGCATCTGCTTCAGGTTGAACTGAAGACAGCGCGACAGCACGGTAACGGGAATCTTCTGCGGATCGGTGGTGGCGAGGATGAACTTGACGTGCGGTGGCGGCTCTTCCAGCGTCTTGAGCATCGCGTTGAACGCGTGGTTCGTCAGCATGTGCACTTCGTCGATCATGTAGACCTTGAAGCGCGCATCGACGGGCGCGTACACGGCGCGCTCCAGCAGCGCGGCCATTTCGTCGACGCCGCGATTGCTCGCCGCGTCCATCTCGACGTAGTCGACGAAACGCCCCTCGTCGATTTCACGGCAGGCACGGCAGACGCCGCAAGGTTGCGAGGTGATGCCGGTCTCGCAATTGAGCGCCTTGGCGAAGATCCGGGATAGCGTGGTCTTGCCGACGCCGCGCGTACCGGTAAACAAATAGGCGTGATGCAAACGCCCGCCGTCGAGCGCGTGCGTGAGCGCCCTGACGACGTGCTCCTGGCCGACGAGCGAAGCGAAATCCTTCGGACGCCACTTGCGTGCGAGAACTTGATAGGTCATCGGGAAATTGTATCAGTAACGTATGGCGTCGCCGACAGGCAAGCGGCCATCGAAATCCTCGCCGCGCGAACGCGCGCCGAGATGAACGGCATGCGCGATGCGGCCATGTAGAACGTGGCGGGCAGGCAGGACAATCGGGATCTGGAGTAGGCGAACACGCCGCGGCGGCAGCTGATCGAACAGGAAGAAAGGGGAAGGTGACGAGCCTGACCCTCGGCACTGGCGGAAAACGGCTGTGGCTGCTTCGTTCCCGACCTGACCAGGTTCACCGGCCCACCATGCGAGGAGGCCCGTCACGGTGAATTCTATCACCGCTTCACGCTGAACGCGACCGATTTATCGTACGCATCGCGAGACGCCGTGCGGCCGCGCGATTCGATGCCCTGCAACGCAATCGATCCACACGAACACGCAGGAAAGGAAGGCGCGATTCATGAGCCGGACTCAGGCATTTCCACCCGCTCGCACAATCGGAAGAATAAAGAATAGGACACTCGCCTTCCGATGCGCCGCATTGTCATCGACGCGCGCCGCGATTACATGGCATTACCGCGGCGAGCGCCGCCTCTTGTATTCCGAAGCGCCTACCCCATCTCCCTGTTGTCGCCGGCAAGGGCCGACAGCCCTACTCGCGAAGCGGATACTATCGCCGCCAACGGTGGATAGCAATTTAGGCTAATATGACGCCCGAGTGACCCGCGAGCCACGGTTTGCAAGCGCTTCACGCCGCCGTGTTCCACGGGGCGGAGCTGCCTGGACCGGCAGCCGGTGCAAAGACCGGCGAGCGCAGGCAGTCCCCGAAACGAATGAGGTATTGACCAAATGAGCGAACTGATCAAACACATCAACGACGCATCGTTCGAACAGGACGTCGTCAGATCCGACAAGCCCGTCCTGCTCGATTTCTGGGCGGAATGGTGCGGCCCCTGCAAGATGATCGCGCCGATTCTCGACGAAGTCTCGAAGGACTACGGCGACAAGCTGCAGATCGCGAAGATCAACGTCGACGACAATACCGCCACCCCGGCCAAGTTCGGCGTGCGCGGCATCCCGACCCTGATCCTGTTCAAGAACGGCGTGGTCGCCGCTCAGAAGGTCGGCGCGCTGTCCAAGTCGCAGCTGACGGCCTTCCTCGACAGCCACCTGTAAATCCGTATTGCCGCAAAAAGCCTGTTGCCAACCGGCAACAGGCTTTTTGCGCAAGCGCCGAACGGCAAAGCAAGCCCGAATCGGCGTGTGCTAGAATTTCATTCGACGTCGCCATCCGACGCAAAAGTCTCTGAGCGATTCCGCTCGCCCTCCTCCCTATATCTTTCGTAGCATCTCCTCCCTGGCGGGTTCTCCGTATGCATTTATCCGAGCTCAAGTCTCTGCACGTCTCCGAATTGATCGAAATGGCCAATGGTCTGGAGATCGAAAACGCGAACCGCCTGCGCAAGCAGGAGTTGATGTTCGCCATTCTAAAAAAGCGCGCCAAGACGGGCGAGACGATTTTCGGCGACGGCACGCTCGAAGTCCTGCCGGACGGCTTCGGCTTCCTGCGCTCGCCGGAAATGTCCTACCTCGCAAGCACGGACGATATCTATATCAGCCCGTCGCAGATCCGCCGCTTCAACCTGCACACCGGCGACACCATCGAAGGTGAAGTGCGCACGCCGAAGGACGGCGAACGCTATTTCGCGCTGGTGAAGGTCGACAAGGTGAACGGGCAGCCGCCCGAGGCCTCGAAACACAAGATCATGTTCGAGAACCTCACGCCTCTGCACCCAAACAAGCCGCTTTCGCTCGAACGCGAAATGCGCGGCGAGGAAAACGTCACGGGCCGCATCATCGACATGATCGCGCCGATCGGCAAGGGCCAGCGCGGCCTGCTGGTGGCCTCGCCGAAGTCGGGCAAGACGGTCATGCTCCAGCACATCGCGCACGCCATCAAGCAGAACCACCCGGACGTGATCCTGTTCGTGCTGCTGATCGATGAGCGCCCTGAAGAAGTGACCGAAATGCAGCGTTCGGTGGCGGGCGAAGTGATCGCCTCGACCTTCGACGAACCGGCCACGCGTCACGTGCAGGTCGCCGAAATGGTGATCGAGAAGGCCAAGCGTCTGGTGGAAATGAAGCATGACGTGGTGATCCTGCTGGACTCGATCACGCGCCTGGCCCGTGCCTACAACACCGTGATCCCGGCTTCGGGCAAGGTGCTCACGGGCGGTGTCGACGCCAACGCGCTGCAGCGTCCGAAGCGCTTCTTCGGCGCGGCGCGCAACATCGAGGAAGGCGGTTCGCTGACCATCATCGGCACGGCCCTGATCGAAACCGGCAGCCGCATGGACGACGTGATCTACGAAGAGTTCAAGGGCACCGGCAACATGGAAGTGCACCTCGAGCGCCGTCTCGCGGAAAAGCGCGTCTACCCGTCGATCAACCTGAACAAGTCGGGCACGCGTCGCGAAGAAATGCTGATCAAGCCGGACATCCTCCAGAAGATCTGGGTGCTGCGCAAGTTCATCCACGACATGGACGAAGTCGAGGCGATGGAATTCCTGCTCGACAAGATTCGCCAGACCAAGAGCAATTCGGAGTTCTTCGACCTGATGCGCCGCGGCGGCTGAAGCCCCGCCACCGCCGGCCATCGCGCCGGCGCCAGCAAGAGCCGCCCTTTGGGGCGGCTTTTTTGCATCCCGCCCCCTCGCATCCGCTTCAACCGGCGCAGCGGTCTATTGCGCATTCCAACCTGTACGTGAACGTACACGTTGATCTAGAATCGGCCACGTTCCATTCGAATCGCCGCTGCCGATGCCCCGCCCCTCCGATCCCAGCCTGCTGACCGTGCGCGATGCCGCCGAGCGCCTCGGCGTCACGCCGCGCACGTTGAAGTACTACGAGGAACGCGGGCTCGTCACGCCGAGCCGCAGCGAGGGTCGCTACCGTCTCTACGACGAGGCCGACCTTGATCGTTTCTCGCGCATCCTGCGCTTGCGCGCGATCGGCTTCTCGCTGCACGGCATCACCGAGATGCTGAAACGGCCGCTGGAGCCGGCCGCCGAAAGCGGCGGGCGCCGCCGCTACTCGGAGAACTCGCTGCGCGACATCCACACGGAATTGACCGCGCAGGTCGCCCGGCTCGACGAGCGGATCGCCGCAGCGCGCCGCGAACTGCGCGAAGTCGAGATGGTGCGCGCCGAATTGCGGCACGACCTCGACTACATCGAGCGGCGCATCGCCGGCGACAATCCCGATGAGCTGATCGCCAAACGCCAGGCCGCGGCAAAACAGGCCAAACCGACCCAAGCGGCGCAACCCGAGCGCCGCGCCCGGAGCCACTCCGGCAAGCCACGCCCATGAACACGGCGGCACCCCGCCCTTCGTTCTGGCGTATCGAGACGCTGCGCGGCGAGCTGTTTCCCTGGGTGATCGCGCTGGTCACCGGCCTCGACTACTTCGACAACGCGATCTTCTCGTTCTTCGCCAGCCATATCGCCGGCGGCATCAACGCCTCGCCCGACGAACTCGTCTGGTCCTCGAGCACCTATGCGATGGCGGCCGTGCTCGGCATCCTCCAGCAGCAATGGTGGATCGATCGCGTCGGGCATCGCCGCTACGTCAGCGGCTGCATGCTGCTCTACGCGCTGGGCGCGCTCGCCGCCACCGCGGCCGACACCTCGCTGCAACTGGCCTTCGCGCGCGGCCTGCAGGGTTACTTCATCGGCCCGATGATGGGCGCCTGCCGGATCCTGATCCAGATCACCTACGCGCCGCCGCAACGACCGCGCGCCACGCGCGCCTTCCTGATCATGCTGCTGCTCGGCACCTCGCTCGCCCCCATCGTCGGCGGCGAGCTGGTGGCGCATTTCACCTGGCGCGCGGTGTTCGCCTGCACCGTGCCGCCCGCGCTGCTGTTCTCGGCGCTGGCCTATGGCGCGCTGCCCGACAGCGGCCACGCGCCGCCCGAGGAACGCACCAACAGCCACATCTGGCCTTATGTGGTGTTCGCCTTCGCGCAAGGCGCCCTGCAGATCGTGATGCAGCAGGTGCGCTACCAGTTGTTCCTGTCCTCGCCCTCGCTGATCCTGCTCAGCTTCGCCGGCTTCGCCTCGCTGGCCTGGTTCGCGCGCCAGCAGTGGAACCATCCCTCGCCGCTGGTGCGCATGTCGGCGTTCCGCCAGCGCAGCTTCCAGGTCGGCCTGCTGCTCTATGTCTTCTACTACTACATCACCACCTCGTTCAGCTACCTGAGCTCGCGCTTCCTCGAGGCCGGCCTCGGCTACCCGGTCGAGAACGCCGGGCGCCTGACCGGCACCACCTCGCTGATCGCCGCCAGCGCGCTGTTCGTCTACCTGCGCTACGCGAAACACGTCACGCGCAAGAAATGGATCATCGTGCCGGGCTTTGCGCTGGCCGCCTGCACCGCCTTCGTGATGTCGCGCATGACGCCCCAGGTCAGCGAGGCGCAATTGATCGCCCCGCTGCTGATGCGCGGGCTGTTGCTGTTGTTCATCGTGCTGCCGGTGGCGAACCTGACCTTCCGCGATTTCGCGCTCGACGACTACACGCACAGCTACCGCCTCAAGAACATCTTCAAGCAGTTGACGCTGTCCTTCGCGACCGCCTCGGTGATCATCGTCGAGCAGCATCGCGACGCGCTGCACCGCGAACGCCTGTTCGAGCAGGCCAGCCCGCTCAACCCGATCTTTGCGCAGACGCTCGACACGCTGACGCGCGGTTTCGCGGCCGCCGGCCACGCGGCGGGCGAGGCGCAGGCGCTCGCGCTCGCCTCGCTGAACCAGACCTTCCTGCGCCAGGCCGCCTTCCTCGCCTCGCTCGACGGCTTCCTGTTCGTGGCGGGCGTGGCCGTCTGCGGCGGCCTGATCGCCGCCTGGCAAAAAGCGATCGATTGAGGTACCGTGCGCCTGTTTCGTCACGCCCCTCGCTCCGATGCTCTCCCGACTCTCCCGGTGGCTCGACGCGCGCCGCCGCGATCGCGCGCTGCGCAGTTTCCCGATTCCCGACCCGCTCTGGGACGACACGCTCGCGCGGCTGCCGTTCCTCGCCACGCTGTCGGCCGCCGACCTGGCCCGCCTGCGCGAGATGACAAGCTGCTTTCTCGCCGAGAAATCCTTCTCGACCGCGCATGAACTGGAGCTGACCGAGGCCATGACGGTCGGCATCGCCGTGCAGGCCTGCCTGCCCGTGCTCAATCTCGGGCTCGACCTCTACCGCGGCTGGGTGGGCGTGGTGGTCTATCCGGGCGAGTTCGTGATCCGCAAGACCGTCGAGGACCACGACGGCGTGGTCCACGAGGTCGAGCAGGACGCCAGCGGCGAGGCCTGGCAGGGCGGCCCGGTGATCCTGTCCTGGGAGGACGTGCAGATGTCGGACGGCAGCGACGCCTACAACGTGGTGATCCACGAATTCGCGCACAAGATCGACATGATCAGCGGCGAGGCCGATGGCCATCCGCCCCTGTTTCGCCGCCTGCATGCGCCGCACCTCGACGCGACGCGCTGGGAAAACGTCTTCGACCACGCCTACGACCGTTTCTGCGACCGCGTCGACGCGGTGCCGGATCGCGCCTGGGCGCGCTTCGAGCGCAACTCGCTGATCGATCCCTATGCGGCCGACCACCCTTCCGAATTCTTCGCGGTCTGCAGCGAGGCGCTGTTCGTGCGGCCGACCGCCTTCGAGGCGGAATTCCCCGAGCTGTACCGGCTGCTCGCGCACTATTACCGCCAGGATCCGGCCGGCACCGGCGCGCTGGCGGAGCTGCCGGCCGTCTGAAGCGCGCGACAAATCAGGGCGCCGTGCGCGAAAATCGCCAACCGCCTGATTTTCTGGCATAATCTCCGTTTTTCGACCCTAGGCAAGTGGCTCGCCAGGCATCGTTTGCGGTTCAGGACGACGCGGCGGGTTGGCTACCGCTCCATTACAGGACACATCATGAAACCTGGCATTCACCCGGATTACCGCGAAGTCGTCTTCCAAGACATGTCGAACGGCTTCAAGTTCGTGACGCGCTCGACCATCCAGACGCGCGAAACCATCGAACTCGACGGCAAGACCTACCCGCTGGCCAAGATCGAAGTCTCGTCGGAATCGCACTCGTTCTACACGGGTCAGCAAAAGATCATGGACACGGCCGGCCGCGTCGAGAAGTTCAAGAACAAGTTCGGCTCGCGCGCGAACGGCAAGGCTTCCTCGTAAGCCAGCCTCGCGAGACCCGGGCCGGCGGCAACGCCGGCCTGCATGGTCCGAACCGAAAAAAGGGCAGCCCAGGCTGCCCTTTTTTCGTGTGCGCGTGTTGCGGCACCGGGCTTGCGGCAACGCCCGCGCGCAACGTCTACAATGCCGGATGCTCGTAACACGGCAGTGCCCAGCGGCGCCGCCCGGCGCCTACTCATAACAAGCCAATCACTGCATGAAGCCTGTCGTTCGTCTCACCGCCTCCGCCACGCGCGCCCTGCCGCGCTGGCTGCTGCTCACGCTCTGCCTGGTCTACGCGGGCTTCGGCCTGTTTGCCCGCGATCCGTGGAAGAACGAGGATGCCGCCGGCTTCGGCGTGATGTGGACGATGGCGGGCGGCTCGCTGCACGACTGGCTGCTGCCCAACCTGGTCGGCAAGTTCATCACCACGGACGGCCCGCTCGGCTACTGGCTCGGCGCGCTCGGCGTCGAGGCCTTCGGCCCCTGGTTCTCGGCGAGCAACGCCTCGCGGATCGCCACCGGCATCCTGTTCTGCGTGGCCTGCGCCTTCGTCTGGTACACCGCCTACCTGCTCGGCCGCCGCCCCGAGGTGCAGCCGTTCAAGTACGCCTTCGGCGGCGAGCCCGAGCCACGCGACTACGGCCGCACGCTGGCCGACGGCGCGCTGCTGGTGCTGCTGGCCTGCTTCGGGCTGGCCGAGCGCGGCCATGAAACCACCCCGCAACTGGCCCAGTTCGCCTGGGTCGCGATGCTGGTCTACGGCCTGGTACGGCTGACCGACAAGCCGCTGCACGGCGCCACCTGGTGGGGCATCGCGGTCGGCCTGCTGCTGCTGTCCGGCAACCCGGTACTGGCCGCCGCGCTGATCGTCGGCACCGCCGTGCTGATGCTGGCCACGCCCGAGGTCCGGCATCGCCACCTGCTGCTGGTCGGCGTGCCGATCGCCGTGTTGCTGTTCGCGCTCTGGCCGCTCGCCGCCCTCACGCTCTATCCCGACGACGCCAACTGGTTCTTCAACCAGTGGCTGCACGGCAGCCTGATGCGCTTCTCGGGCCCGCCGACCACGGTGCTGCGCTACGCCGCCAAGAACCTGCCGCTGTTCACCTGGCCGGCCTGGCCGCTGGCGATCTGGGCCTGGGTGAGCTGGAAGGGCTGGCGCCGCCGGCCGCACATCGCCGTGCCGCTCGCGGTGGCCGCCCCGCTGGTCGCGCTGGTGATCCTGCAGAGCCAGGAAACCAACCGCGTCTACATGCTGCTGCTGCCGCCGTTGGCGGTGCTCGCCACCTTTGCCCTGCCCACCTTGAAGCGCGGCGCGATCAACGCGATCGACTGGTTCGCGGTGCTCAGCTTCACCATCCTCGGCAGCTTCGTGTGGCTGGTCTGGCTGGCCTCGATCACCGGCTTCCCGCATCCGCTGGCCCGCAACCTGGCGCGCCTGGTGCCCGGCTACGAATCGCACTTCAACATCCTCGCCTTCGCCTGCGCGCTGATTGCCACGTTCTGCTGGTGCGCGCTGGTGCGCTGGCGCATCTCGCGCCAGCCCAAGGTGCTGTGGCGCAGCGTGGTGCTGTCAGGCGCCGGCACCACCCTGATGTGGGTACTGCTGATGACGCTGTGGCTGCCCTTCGTCAACTACAGCCGGACCTATCGCGACGTGGCGGTGCAGATCGCCGCGCACCTGCCGGCCGACTACGAGTGCATCTCGCCGGTGCGCCTGGGCGACGCGCAGATCGCCACCTTCGCCTACTTCGGCGACATGCACTTCTCCTTCACCGACGACTGCGACGTGATCCTGCGCCAGGACCCGGCCGACTACGGCGAGCCGAGTTCGATGTCGGAATACGTCTGGCGGCTGATCTGGGAAGGCCGCCGCGCGGCCGACCGCGACGAGCGCTTCCGCCTCTACGAGCGGATCGAGCGGCCCAAGACGCCGATCCGCCGTCATCCGGGACGCGGCGCCCGCATCGCGCGGGATTGAGCATGTTCGCCGACGTGCGCCGCATCGCCGGCCTCGCCTGGCCGGTGCTGATCGGCCAGCTCGCGATCATCGCCTTCGGCGTGATCGACACCGCGATGGTGGGCCGCTACTCGGCCGTCGACCTGGCCGCGCTCGGGCTCGGCTCGTCGATCTACGTGTCGGTCTTCATCGGCCTGACCGGAATCCTTTCGGCGCTGCAGCCGATCGCGGGCCAGTTGTACGGCGCGCGCCGCTTCCAGGAGATCGGCGAGGAGGTGCGCCAGGCGATGTGGCTGGCGGCGATGCTGGCAGTGCCCGGCTTCCTGCTGCTGCACTTCCCGAACCTGCTGCTGCGCCTCGCGCACACGCCGCCCGAGCTGCACGACCGCACCGTCGACTACCTGCGCATCCTGTCCTTCGGGCTGCCGGCCAGCCTGATGTTCCGCATCTACAACGCGCTGACCAACGCGGCCGGCAAGCCGCGGCTGGCGATGATCCTGCAGATCGGCGCGCTGGCGCTGAAGATCCCGCTCAACATCTGGTTCATCTTCGGCGGCCTGGGCGTGCCGGCCCTGGGCGGCCCCGGCTGCGGGCTGGCCAGCACCCTGATCAACTGGGCGCTCGCGCTGATCGGATTCACCCTGGTCGCGCGGCTCAACGTGTTCGCGCCGCTGGGCATCTTCGCGCGCTTCTGCACGCCGACCTGGGAGCGCCAGAAGGCGCTGCTCAAGCTCGGCCTGCCGATGGGGCTGTCCTACCTGATCGAGGTGACCTCCTACACCTTCATGGCGCTGTTCATCGCGCATTTCGGCACCACCACGCTGGCCGGCCACCAGATCGCCGGCAACCTCGGCGCGGTGCTCTACATGACGCCGCTGTCGATCGGCATCGCCGCCTCGACCCTGGTGGCGCGTTCGCTCGGCGCCGGCCGCCCCGACGAGGCGCGGCTGTTGGCGCGGCACGGCGTGAGCTTCGCGGCGATGACCGCGATCGGCTATGCCTGCGTGGTGCTGCTGCTGCGCCAGCGCATCATCGGCGCCTACACGCCAAACCCGGCCGTGATGGCCGCCGCCCTGCCGCTGGTCACGATCGTTGCCTTCTACCACTGCGTGGACGCGATCCAGGTCACCACTGCCTTCGTGCTGCGCGCCTACAAGGTGGCGGTGGTGCCGACCGTGATCTACGCGGTCGCGCTGTGGGGCGTCGGGGTGGGCGGCGGCTACCTGCTCGGCTTCGACGTCGGTGGCTGGGTGCCGGCCGCGCTGACCGGCGCGCGCGGCTTCTGGAGCGCCAACTTCGTGAGCCTGCTGATCGCCGGCGCGGCCCTGGTGCTCTACCTGCGCCACGTCAGCCGGCGCCAGTTGCGCGACGCGGGCTGAACGACCGGCCGGGGCGTGAGCCGGAATGGCCAGGCGCCGCGCCAGCCGCCGGATTCGACCTGACGTGCGCCAAGGGGCCAGCCGCGACGGCGGCCCGAATACTTCCTGGCGAAACGATCGGCGCGATTGGCTGCGCCAAAGCCCATCCTGCCCGCGTCCCGCGGCTCCCGACCTCCCGGAAATCCACCGCCCGACTGGAGGCTTCCGTCAAACTTGGTCAAAACGGCCCGCCGCCGGCCCTTCTCCCCTTTACAGCCCCCGTCGCGATGCGCAACACTGCGCGCGCTGCCTCAAAAAGGGCACGCATTTGTCCTATGCTTGATCGCACGACATCGGCCGTTCGCATCGCGTCATCGCCTGTCCGTCATAACAGCGGTTCCACCGCTCTACTGGGGAGTCCTTGCCATGCTGAAAAAACTGCTGCTGCTGTTGCTCACCCTGTCGCTCTCGCTGGGCGCCACCTTCGCGGCGGCCGTCGAGGTCAATACCGCCGACCAGGCCGCGCTCGAATCGGTGAAGGGCCTCGGCCCGGTGAAATCCAAGGCGATCATCGACGAACGCGCCAAGAACGGCCCGTTCAAGAGCGCCGATGACCTGGCCAGCCGCGTCAAGGGGCTCGGGCAGAAATCGGTCGCCAACCTCGAGGCCGCCGGCCTGACGATCGGCGGCTCCTCGGCGCCGCCGACCGGCGCCAAGGCCAGCCAGCCCGCCACGCGCGCCACCAAGACCCAGGCCGGCACCAGCACCGGCACGCCGGCGCCCGCGCCGAGCGCGACCACGCCGGCCCCGTCCACCACGACAAGCACCGCGCAGACGGGCGCGGCCGCCGCCAACGCGGCCTCGCAGCCGGCCAAGCCCGCCAAGGCGAGCCGTGCCTCGCGCAAGAAGGACAAGGCGGCGGCCGCCGCCAGCGCCGCGGCGGCAGGCAGCGCCCCGGCCGCGGCAACCGCCACGGCCGGCGCCTCGGAGCCCAAGGCCAAGAAGCCCAGGAAGTCGAAGAAGAGTCAGGCCGCATCGGCCGCGTCAGGCGCCTGACCCGTCGGCCCGCCGCGCGAGATGCGGCTGGCCGCGAACACAAGCCCGGCGCCGCCCTCGCGACGCCGTTTCAGGAAGTGGAAACCCGGCATCGGAGAGAAATCATGGGTCTGCTCGATATGGTGACTGGCGCGCTAGGCGGCCAGAATGGCGGCGGCAATCAGGGCGCACTGCTCGCCGCCGCGCTCGAATTCGTCAACAACCAGCCCGGCGGGCTGAACGGCCTGATCGAGAAGTTCCGCCAGGGCGGCGTGGGCGACGTGATCGGTTCGTGGGTCGGCACCGGCGCGAACCAGCCGATCTCGCCCGACACGCTGCAGAACGTGCTCGGCTCGGACACCGTCACCTCGCTCGCCAACAAGGCCGGCGTCGATCCCTCGACGGCCTCGAACCTGCTGGCCCAGGTGCTGCCGCACCTGGTCAATCACGCCACCCCGGACGGCAACGTGCCGGCCGACGGCCAGGTCGACGCGCCGAACCTGCTCGGCACGCTCTCGCAGCTGGCCGGCCTGTTCGGCGGCGGCAACAAGACCGCCTGATTCGCCGCCAGCCCTCGCCCGCACCGGTCGCCAGGCCGGGGCGCGGTCGAAGGCGCGGGCCCGGGCCGCAGCCTGCCCCGGGCCCGCGGCGGCGCAACCCGCGAGCCGGCGAACCGGCCGCCCCCACGAGCCGCCGCATGGACTTCACCAGCGCCCAGGCAACCATCTCCGACGCCGCGATCCACGATCCGCTGCTCGCGCATTTCCTCTCGGCCATCCTCTTCAGCCACCCCGGCGACGCGATCAAGAAAAGCGCGCGCGCCGTCTACGGCAAGTTCGCGCGCCCCGGCAAGAGCGCGGCCTGGACCTGCCGGCACGCGGGTTGCACGCGCGCCTCGATCTGGTCGCATGAAATCTCGGAAGGCAAGATCACGCGCTGCCTGGCGCGCGACATCGAGGGGCGGCGCTATGTCGACGTGCTCGCGCCCGACCTGTCGGGCAACCCTTATCGCTACGCCTTCAAGCATGTCGCGACCCGCTCGGCGACCACCTTCCTCGGCTACTGCCAGGAACACGACAACCTGCTGTTCCGCGATCTCGACAACGGCCTGACGCGCTACGACGACACCCGGCTCAACGCGCAGTACCTGCGCTCGCTGAAGAAGCGCGCCTACGAGACCGAGCGCCAGATCGCGATCTGGCAGGACATCGCCGTCGAACTGCGCCAGCTCGACGAGGCCTCGCATGCCGAGCTGGCGGCCGCGAGCGAGCGCGTCGAGCGCAACCTCGCCGAGCTGCGCGAGTCGCTCGCGCGCTGGCAACGCGTCTACGAGCAGGTCCGCGCCGGCCTGGAAGCGGGCCGCCCCGCCGTCGGCTCGCGCTGCCACCGGCTCGCGGCGCCCGGCTACCTGTTCTCCGGCGTGGTGGACCTGAGCCAGCCGGGCGACACCGAGCCCTTCGTGGTGTTCCTGCTGAAAGCCGACTTCGCCGACGAGAGCGCCTTCTTCGTCGGCGCGCTCGACAATGCTCACGCCGACGGCATCCTCGACCATCACGATCTCGGCGCCCCGGAGGGCCGACAGAAGGTCGCGCAGTACCTGCTGTCGATGAAATCAGGCTTCGTCTTCTCACCCGATTTCGAGGCCGGGCTGCCCGAGGCCGCGCGGGCGGGCTTCCATCGCAGTCCTGATTTCGAACGGGGCTCGCTCGCATTCGACGCCGTGTATTGCGAGCGCTTCCTGTTCGGCGCCGGCTGAGGCGCCGGCAACCGCCGAAACAAGCGACGGCCGAAAAAAAACCCCGCCGAAGCGGGGTTCCCGAAGCCCTTGCCAATCGTGCGGCTTCGCCTCAGTGCACGACGCGATCGAACACGAACTTGCCGTCCTGCACGTCGACCGGAATCACGTCCTTGGGCCCGAAGCGCCCGGCCAGGATCAGCTTGGCCACCGGATTCTCGATCTCCTGCTGGATCGCGCGCTTGAGCGGGCGCGCGCCGAACAGCGGGTCGTAGCCGACCTTGCCGATCTGGTCGAGCGCCGCGTCGGTCACCTCCAGCTGCATGTCGAGCTTGGCCAGCCGCTCGTGCAGGCGCGCCAGCTGGATCTTCGCGATCGACTGGATGTTGCTGCGATCGAGCGCATGGAACACCACCACGTCGTCGATCCGGTTCAGGAACTCGGGGCGGAAGTGCAGCTTGACCTCCTCCCACACCGCGTCCTTCACCGCCTCCTGGGGCGAGCCCACCATCGACTGGATCACCTGCGAACCGAGGTTCGAGGTCATCACGATCACCGTGTTCTTGAAGTCCACGGTGCGGCCCTGCCCGTCGGTCATGCGGCCATCGTCGAGCACCTGCAGCAGCACGTTGAACACGTCCGGGTGCGCCTTCTCGATCTCGTCGAGCAGGATCACGCTATACGGCTTGCGACGCACCGCTTCGGTCAGGTAACCGCCTTCCTCGTAGCCGACGTAGCCCGGCGGCGCGCCGATCAGGCGCGCGACGCTGTGCTTCTCCATGAACTCGCTCATGTCGATGCGGATCAGGTGATCCTCCGAATCGAACAGGAAGCCGGCCAGCGCCTTGCAGAGCTCGGTCTTGCCGACGCCCGTCGGGCCCAGGAACAGGAACGAGCCATAAGGCCGGTTCGGGTCCGACAGGCCCGCGCGCGAGCGGCGGATCGCATCGGCCACCGCGCTGATCGCCTCGTCCTGGCCGATCACCCGCTCATGCAGTTTTTCCTCGATATGCAGCAGCTTCTCGCGCTCGCCCTGCATCATGCGCGAGACCGGGATGCCGGTGGCACGCGACACCACCTCGGCGATCTCCTCGGTGCCGACCTGGGTGCGCAACAGACGCGGCTTGCTCGGATTGTGCTGCTCCTGCTCCTCGGCCTGGGTAACCTGCTTGAGTTGCGCCTCGAGTTGCGGAAGCTTTCCGTATTGCAGCTCGGCCACCTTCTCGAGCTTGCCCTCGCGCTGCAGCTTGGCGATCTCGGCGCGCACCCGGTCGATATCCTCCTTGAGCTGGGCGCTGCCCTGCACGGCGGCTTTCTCGGCGGTCCAGATCTCCTCGAGGTCGGCATACTCGCGGCCCAGCCGCTCGATCTCTTCCTCGATCAGTTGCAGGCGCTTCTGCGAAGCCTCGTCCTGCTCCTTCTTGACGGCCTCGCGCTCGATCTTCAACTGGATCAGGCGACGGTCGAGCTTGTCCATCGATTCGGGCTTCGAATCGATTTCCATCTTGATCTTCGAGGCGGCCTCGTCGATCAGGTCGATCGCCTTGTCCGGCAGGAAGCGGTCGGTGATGTAGCGATGCGAGAGTTCGGCCGCGGCCACGATGGCCGGATCGGTGATGTCCACGCCGTGGTGCAGCTCGTACTTCTCCTGCAGCCCGCGCAGGATCGCGATGGTCGCCTCCACGCTCGGCTCGTCGACGATCACCTTCTGGAAGCGGCGCTCGAGCGCGGCATCCTTCTCGATGTACTTGCGGTACTCGTCGAGCGTGGTCGCGCCGATGCAGTGCAGCTCGCCGCGCGAGAGCGCCGGCTTGAGCATGTTGCCCGCGTCCATCGCGCCCTCGGCCTTGCCGGCGCCCACCATGGTGTGGATCTCGTCGATGAAGACGATGGTACGGCCTTCGTCCTTGGCGATGTCGTTGAGCACCGACTTCAGGCGTTCCTCGAACTCGCCGCGGTACTTCGCGCCGGCCAGCAGCGCGGCCATGTCGAGCGAGAGCACGCGCTTGTTCTTCAGCGTCTCGGGCACCTCGCCGTTGACGATGCGCTGCGCCAGCCCCTCGACGATGGCGGTCTTGCCCACGCCGGGCTCGCCGATCAGCACCGGGTTGTTCTTGGTGCGGCGCTGCAGGATCTGGATCGAGCGGCGGATCTCGTCGTCGCGGCCGATCACCGGATCGAGCTTGCCCGAGCGCGCGCGCTCGGTCAGGTCGACCGTGTACTTCTTGAGCGCCTCGCGCTGGCTCTCGGCATCGGCGCTGTGCACCTGCGAGCCGCCGCGCACGGCCGCGATCGCCGCTTCCAGCGCCTTGCGCGTCATGCCGTGCTGGCGCGCCAGCTTACCGGCCTCGCCCTTGTCGTCGGACACCGCGAGCAGGAACATTTCGCTGGCGATGAAGCTGTCGTTGAGCTTCTGCGCTTCCTTGTCGGCCTGGTTCAGCAGGCCGGCCAGCTCGCGGCCGATCTGGATGTCGCCGCCGGTGCCGGTGACCTGCGGCAGGCGCGAGATCGCCTCGTTCAGCGCGCCTTGCAGCGCCTGCACGTGCACGCCGGTGCGCGACATCAGCGAGCGCGCCGAGCCATCGGTCTGGCCGATCAGCGAGGCCAGCACGTGGACCGGTTCGATGTATTGATTGTCGCGGCCGGCCGCGAGGCTCTGGGCGTCGGCCAGCGCTTCCTGGAACTTGGTGGTGAGCTTGTCGATTCTCATGAAGAGACCTCCAATTTTCGAATAGCTCCAACATGAGGCTGCTTGCCGGGGTTTCAAGCGCTCGCTAGGCAAGATGTGTGCCTTGCGGCGTTCAGCCCCGCCCGGCATGGCTTGGCCGAATGGGGCCCGAGCCCGGCGAGGCGCAGGCAGGGAGCAGGCGCGGGATTCGGTCTGCCCGGGCGGCGTCCAGGCTCGATGACGGCGCCAGCCTGGCTGCGTCAGGATAGCGAGAAACGAGGCTGGATGGCGGCGGACGCCGCCGTTGGGAGGAAGCGCGGGCGCTCAGGCCGGCTCGACGACGATCGGCACGATGCCGAGCGCGGCCGCCAGCGGCGAGGCGGGGCGCGAGAGTTCGGCGATCGTGTGGCGGTCCAGTTCGGAGAAGAAGGCCTCGCGCGCGGCGTACAGCACGCCCTTGAGGCGGCAATGCGGCTCGATCACGCAGGAACGGTGCTCGACGCCCTGCCCCTCGCCGCCGAAACAGCCCACCAGGGCAAAATCGCTCTCGGTGGCGCGCACCACCTCGCCGATCGTCAGCCGCCCCGAATTCGCGTTGATGCGCAGGCCGCCGTTGCGACCGCGCACGGTGTCGACCCAGCCGAGCTCGCCGAGCCGCTGCACCACCTTCATCAGGTGATTCTTCGAGATGCCGTAGGCATCCGAGATCTCCTGGATCGTCGACAGGCCTTCGCTGCGCACCGCCAGGAACAGCATCACGCGCAGCGAGTAGTCGGTGTAGTCGGTCAGTCTCATGAGCGAAGTCGATCGTGTCGTTGAGGTGCCAGCGTCGGCGGCCGCCGCCGGATAAGGCGCCTGCCGAAACGGAAATCGCGCGATAATATGCGCCCTGGAAGCACTTTTTGGCGGGTGGCCGTTCGCTATTGTGCGACAAAATCGCGACAGTGTAGCGGCCCCGTTCTCCCTTCGACCATGATCCCGACCAATCCGGCCCTCGACCTGGCCGCCAGCCCCTCCCCCGAAGCGGTCTCGCCCGCGCCCGCCGGCCCGCGCGAGGCCGAGCCGAGCGAGGACAATATCCGCGGCCTGGTCGACGCGTTTTATCTGCAGGTGCGCGCCGATCCCCTGCTCGGCCCCGTGTTCGGTGCCCGGCTCGACGGCCGCTGGGACGAGCACCTGCCGAAGATGGTCGCGTTCTGGTCGAACCTGGTGCTCGGCACCAAGGGATATCGCGGCAACCTGCAGGCCAGGCACCAGCCGCTCGAAGGCATCGAGCCGGCGCATTTCAGCCGCTGGCTGGCCCTGTTCCTGAGGACCGTCGAGGCGCGCTACCAGCCGGCCGCCGCGGTGCGCTTCATGGAGCCGGCGCTGCGCATCGCGCAGAGCCTGCAGTTGAGCCGCTTCGGCTGGGACTACCGGATTCCCGACGAGCAGCAGGCCCTGCTCGACGCGATCGCGCCGAAACGACCACGCGAGGACGACGCGCATCCGGCACGGCCGCGCGGCGAGCCGTTCCCGGCCCGCATCATCGGCCGCGGCGCCGACGACGGCGCCTGAGCCAGCCCTTCCCCGGAATCCTCGAAGCCTAGCCGACGAAGCCGGCCAGCCAGTCCTTCAAGGCGCCGATCTCGCGCAGCGCGAGCAAGTCGCGCTCCAACTCGGCCAGCGCGCGACGCAGGCCGGCGATATCGTCGCCGAGCGTGCGCAGCGCCGTGTCGGGCGACAGCATGGCATTCGCGCCGATCCCGTAGCCATGCCGGAAATCCGCCTCGACGCGATGCAGTTCGCGATCGAGCGAGGCCAACTGGGCTTTCAGAATGCCGTTGTAATGCCGCAACAATTCGTCGCCGGCACCGGCAAGCCGGTCCGCATCGGCGGCGCCCAGGTCGCGCTCCAGTTCGAGCAGTTGCAGCAGGTCCTGCTTGTCGTAGGCGCGGTTGAGCCGCTGCATCAGCGCGGTCTTGCGCTCGCGTTCGTCCGCGTCGGGCTCGCGATCGGGGTGCAGCGCGCTGGCCAGGCGCCGGTAGAGATCGCGCAGCGAGCGGCTGACCTGCGCCGGCGCCATCTCGGGCACCGCCTCGGTGTCCGTGCGATCCGCCTCCGCCTCGGCCGGGCTTTCCGGCTGCGCTTGCGCGGCGGCGGCACGCGCCGCCTCGGCCGCCTTGCGCTTCGAGCTCGAGGCCCGCTGGCGCTCGCCACGCTGGGCCTGGCGCGCCTGCGCGTCGGCCGAGGCGCGCGCCTCCTGCGCGTCCAGCTCGGCCTGGATCCGAAGCATCATCGCTTCCTCGGATTCGTCCTCGGGCGGCTCGGCCGCGGCATGCCCCGGCGCGGCATCCTCCGCCGCGGCCGCGTCGCGCCGGCGCGACTTGCCGCCACGACGGCCGGCATCGCCTGCAGCCTGCCCCATCGCCGCCGCGCCATGGCGGGCGAGGATCGCGCGCAATTCGCGATCCGCGTCGGCGCCGAGCAGCGGCCGCGCGAAATGCACGATCAATTGCGATACCAGCTCGCGCTCGGCCCGGCTCAGCCCCTTCATCTCGGCGGCGACATCGAGCTGGCGCACCAACTCCGTCTCGCGCGCGCTCAGTTCGCGCGCGAGCGGCACCCATTCGTCGACGTAGCGCTGCTGGAACGGCGGCCAGACCGTCTCCCAGGCGCGCAGCCGCTCGCGGCGCGCGGCCACCTGCCGGGTCAGCGCGTTGAAGCTGCGTTGCGAAGGGGACAAGCCGGCGCTGCCGTCTTGCGGCACCAGCAGGATGGCGCCGGATGGGGATTCGGTCATGATCGGGGAGACACTGCGCGGGAGTTCGGGCGAGGCGCGATGGTAGCGGGCCGGCTGGCCTTCGTCGAGCCGAGCCGAATGAAGTCAGCCGAGTCGCGTCGCCCGGCTTGCCGCCGCCCTCAGCCCGGCTCGCGCCGGTTGCCGGAGAGCAGGCCCCAGCGCGCCAGCGCCGCGTCGTCGCTGCTGCGCGCATCGACCCAGCGCTCGCCCGACGGCGTGCTTTCCTTCTTCCAGAACGGCGCCTCGGTCTTCAGGTAGTCCATCACGAATTCGCAGGAGGCGAAGGCGTCGCCGCGATGCGCGGCGACCGTCGCGACGAACACGATCTGGTCGAGCGGCAGCAACCGACCGACGCGATGGATGATCGCCACCTCGATGCCCGGCCAGCGCGCGATCGCCTCGTCGGCGATCGCCTCGAGCGCCTTCTCGGTCATCCCGGGATAGTGCTCGAGCTCCATCGCGGCCACCGTCTCGCCCTCGTTGAGGTCACGCACCGTGCCGACGAAGCAGGCCACCGCGCCGATCTTCGGATTGCGCGCGCGCAAGGCCGCCAATTCCGCGCCGACCTCGAAATCCCCGGTCTGGACCCTTGCCCTGAGCCTTGTCATCGCGCCTCCTCAGCCGCCCGTCACGGGCGGGAAGAAGGCCACCTCGCAGCCATCCGTGATGCGCGTGCCCGCGTCGGTCATCACGTGATTGCAGGCCATGCGCAGCGCGCGGCCCTCGGCCAGCGTCTCGGCCCAGGCGCCGCCGCGCGCGCGCAGCCAGTCGCGCACGTCGCCCACCGTGGCGATGCCGTCGGGCACCGTCACCGATTCGCCGGCCACGCCGAGCGCCTCGCGCACGCTGGCAAAGAATTTCAGTTCGATCTTCATCGCTTCATCGGATTCGCAGGCCCGGCGGGTTCAGCCGAGCAGTTCGGAAAAAGGCAGGAAACGGACCGTCTCGCCGGCGCTGATCGCGTGGTTCGGTGGATTGTCGATCAGGCCGTCGGCCCAGACGGTCGAGGTCAGCACGGCCGAGCTCTGGTTCGGGTAGAGATCGAGCCCGCCCGCCTCGTTGATGCGCGCGCGCAGGAACTCGTTGCGGCGATCGCCGCTGCGCTGCGTGAAATCGGCGCGCAGCGACAGCGCGCGCGGCGCCACCTGGGTGGCGCCGGCCAGGCGCAGCAGGAACGGCCGCACGAACAGCAGGAAGGTCACGAAGCTCGACACGGGGTTGCCGGGCAGGCCGATGAAATGCGCCTCGCCGCCGGCCTCGGCCCCCGCCGCCTCGCGGCGCACCGCGCCGTAGGCGAGCGGCTTGCCCGGCTTCATCGCGATCTGCCACAGCGCGAGCCGCCCTTCGGCCTCGACGGCGGGCTTGACGTGATCTTCCTCGCCGACCGACACGCCACCGCTGGTGACGATCAGGTCGTGCTCGCGCGCGGCATCGCGCAAGGTCGCGCGCGTCGCCTCGAGCGAATCGGGCACGATGCCGTAGTCGCTGACCTCGCAGCCGAAGCGCTCCAGCAGGCCGCGCAGGCTGAAGCGGTTGGAGTTGTAGATCGCGCCGGGCTTGAGCGGCTCGCCCGGCATGGTCAGCTCGTCGCCGGTGAAGAACACCGCCACCTTCAGGCGACGCCGCACCGCCAGGCTCGCGCAACCGACCGAGGCCGCCAGTCCCAGCGCCTGCGGCGCGAGCCGCGTGCCGGCCGGCAGGATCACGGCACCGCGCCGGATATCGGCGCCCTGCGCGGTGATCCATTCGCCCGCCTTCGGCGTGTGCAGGAAATCGACCTCGTCGCCGGCCGCGGCGGCCTGCTCCTGCATCACCACCGCGTCGGCGCCGAGCGGCACCGGCGCGCCGGTGAAGATGCGCGCCGCGGTGCCGGCCGCCAGCGGCTCGGCCGCGTGGCCGGCCGGAATCCGCTGCGAAACCGGCAGGCGGCGCTCGCCGCGCGTCAGGTCGGCGACGCGCACCGCGTAGCCGTCCATCGCGCTGATCGCCATCGGCGGCACGTCGAGCGGCGACACCACGTCGGCGGCCAGCACGCGGCCGAGCGCGTCGAGCGTCGGCACGGTTTCGGAGCCGGCCAGCGGCACCGCCGCGCCGAGCAGCGCGGCGAGCGCGTCGGCGGTCGACAGCATGGGGGGACGGGGGGCCTGGGGAGCGGGAGTCGACATCTGGGTGGTCGTGGGGGGAGCGGAAGCCACATTGTAACGAGCGAGCCGGGCGACGGTGCGATATGACGCGCATGTCGAGGCGCGCATGCCGGCGCCGTCGGAACGCCCGGCAGCACGTCCGGTGGCCCAAAAACGACGAGGCCGCGCCGGGCAAGCCCGGTCGCGGCCTCGTGACGTGCCACGGCTGCGCACGGGCGAGACACCAGGCGCGCGGCGCGAGCCGCGGCACCCGCCGCCGGTGGCTCGCCCGACGCCTCAGCCGCCGGTATGCGCGGCGATGAAGTCCTTCACCTGCTGCACATCGGCCTTCACCACCTCGAAGCGCTGCGGCAGCGCCTCGATGCCGTCGAACGCGGCGGGACGCTCGGCCTCGCGGCCCAGCGCCTCGCGGATCGTCTCGCCGAACTTGATCGGCTGGGCGGTCTCCAGCACCACCATCGGCACGCCCGGCTGCAGGTGCTCGCGCGCCACCTTCACGCCGTCGGCCGTATGCGTGTCGATCATGGTCGCGTAGCGCGCATGGACATCGCGGATCGTCGCCAGGCGATCCGCGTGCGTGCTGCGGCCCGAGACGAAGCCGAACTCGGCCACGCGCGCGAAATCGCCGCTCGCGGCGAGATCGAAGCCGCCCTTGTGCTCGACGTCGTGGAACAGTTGCAGCACGCGCGCCGGATCGCGGCCCAGCAGGTCGAACACGAAGCGCTCGAAGTTGGAGGCCTTCGAGATGTCCATGCTGGGGCTGCTGGTGTGATAGGTCTGCTCGGCGCCGCGCACGCGGTAGCTGCCGGTGCGGAAGAACTCGTCGAGCACGTCGTTCTCGTTGGTGGCCACCACCAGCTTCTCGATCGGCAGGCCCATCATGCGCGCGATATGGCCGGCGCAGACGTTGCCGAAGTTGCCCGAGGGCACCGTGAACGAGACGCGCTCGTCGTTGCTGCGGGTCGCGGCGAAGTAGCCCTTGAAGTAGTAGACGACCTGCGCGACCACCCGTGCCCAGTTGATCGAGTTGACCGTGCCGATCTTGTGGCGCGCCTTGTAGGCGTGGTCGTTCGAGACCGCCTTGACGATGTCCTGGGCGTCGTCGAACACGCCTTCCACGGCCAGGTTGAAGATGTTCGGATCCTGCAGGCTGTACATCTGCGCCGACTGGAACGCGCTCATCTTCCGGTGCGGCGAGAGCATGAACACGCGCACGCCGGCCTTGCCGCGCATCGCGTATTCCGCGGCGCTGCCGGTGTCGCCCGAGGTCGCGCCGAGGATGTTGAGGGTCTCGCCGTGCTTGGCCAGCGTGTACTCGAACAGGTTGCCGAGCAGTTGCATGGCCATGTCCTTGAACGCGAGGGTCGGGCCGTTCGACAGTTCCAGCAGCGCCAGCGTGGTGCCGCCCTCGCTGCCGAGCGTCTTGATCGGCGTGATGTCGGCGGCGTTCTCGCCATGGCGCGTGTTGGCGTAGACCTCGGCGCGATAGGTGCGGCGCGTGAGTTCGCGCAGGTCCTCGGCCGGGATGTCGTCGCTGAACTTGGAGAGCACCTCGAAGGCCAGCTCCGCGTAAGGCAGCTCGCGCCAGCGCGCCAGTTCCCCGGCGCTCACGCGCGGGTATTCGGCCGGCAGGTAGAGCCCGCCGTCCTTGGCCAGGCCGCCCAGCAGGATGTCCGAAAACGTATGGCGCTCGCCGATGCCGGCACCGCGCGTCGAAATGTAATTCATGTCGTCCTCAGTTGAGCGCTTCCATGCGCAGCTTCGTGACCTTGGAACGGATCGTCGGCAACGCCTCGATGCTCGCGATCGCCGCGTTCACGTTGCGCTCCACCGTCACGTGCGTGATCAGGATGATGTCGGTTTCGTCGCTGCCGCCGTCGACCTGGTCCGATTCCTTCTGCAGCAGCGCGTCGATCGAGATGCCCGATTCGGCCAGGATGCGCGTGATGTCGGCCAGCACGCCGGTTTCGTCGGCCACCCGCAGGCGCAGGTAGTAGCCGCTGGTGACCGCCTCGATCGGCAGGATCGGCGTGTTCGACAGGCTTTCCGGCTGGAACGCGAGATGCGGCACGCGATGTTCCGGGTCGGCCGTGTGCAGGCGCGTGACGTCGACCAGGTCGGCCACCACGGCCGAGGCGGTCGGCTCGGCACCGGCGCCCTTGCCGTAGTAGAGCGTGGTGCCGACCGCGTCACCGTGCACCACCACCGCGTTCATCGCGCCCTCGACATTGGCCAGCAGGCGTTTCTCGGGGATCAGGGTGGGATGCACGCGCAGCTCGATGCCCGCCTCGGTGCGGCGCGCGATGCCCAGCAGCTTGATGCGGTAGCCGAGTTCCTCGGCGTAGCGGATGTCGGTGGCGGCCAGCTTGCTGATGCCCTCGACGTAGGCGCGCTCGAACTGCACCGGCACGCCGAACGCGATCGCGCTCATGATGGTGGCCTTGTGCGCGGCATCCACGCCCTCGATGTCGAAGGTCGGGTCGGCCTCGGCGTAGCCGAGCTCCTGGGCGGCCTTCAGCGCGGTGGCGAAGTCCAGGCCACGGTCGCGCATCTCCGACAGGATGTAGTTGGTGGTGCCGTTGATGATGCCGGCGATGTACTGGATGCGGTTGGCGGTCAGGCCCTCGCGCAGCGCCTTGATGATCGGGATGCCGCCGGCCACGGCGGCCTCGAACGCGACCATCACGCCCTTCTCGCGCGCGGCCGCGAAGATCTCGCTGCCGTGCACGGCGAGCAGGGCCTTGTTGGCGGTCACCACGTGCTTGCCGTTGGCGATCGCGCGCAGCACCAGCTCGCGGGCGATGCCGGTGCCGCCGATCATCTCGGCGACGATCGAGATCGAGGGATCGTCGACCACCGCCTGGAAATCGGTGCTCAGATCGACGCTCGCGCCGCCCAGCGCGGCCTGCGCCTTGGCCGGGTTGCGCAGCGCGATGCGCGTGATCTCGATGCCCCGGCCGGCGCGCCGCTTGATTTCTTCCTGATTGCGGCGCAGCACCTCGAAGGTGCCGCTGCCGACGGTGCCGAAGCCCAACAGGGCGACTTTGATCGGTTCCATGCTGCGTGTGGTTGCGTTTTGAAGTTGAAGGACGGATGCGGCCGCTCAGGCCGCGTGACGTTTGCGATAGCCGTCGAGGAATCGCGCGATGCGATTGATCGAGTCGGTCAGATCGTCGATGTTCGGCAGGAACACCACGCGGAAGTGATCCGGGGTGGGCCAGTTGAAGCCGGTGCCCTGCACCAGCAGCACGCGCTCCTTGAGCAGCAGGTCGAGAATGAATTCCTGGTCGTTCCGGATCGGGTAGAGCTTCGGGTCCAGGCGCGGGAACATGTAGAGCGCCGCGTCGGGCTTCACGCAGCTCACGCCCGGGATCGAGGTCAGCATGTCGTAGGCGAGCTCGCGCTGGCGGTACAGGCGCCCGCTCGGCACCAGCAGTTCGTTGATGCTCTGGTAGCCGCCCAGCGCGGTCTGGATCGCGAACTGGCCCGGCACGTTGGCGCACAGCCGCATCGACGAGAGGATCCCGAGCCCTTCCAGGTAGTCCTTGGCGCGCGCGCGGTTCTCGCCGTTCAGGCCGGCCACGGACATCCAGCCGGCGCGGTAGCCGCAGGAGCGGTAGCTCTTGGACAGGCTGTTGAAGGTGACCGTGATCACGTCCTCGGTGAGCGAGGCCAGCGCCGTGTGGGTCTTGCCGTCGTAGAGGATCTTGTCGTAGACCTCGTCGGCGAAGATCAGCAGGCCGTGCTCGCGCGCGATCGCGATCAGCTCGCGCAGCAGGTCGTCGGAATACAGCGCGCCGGTGGGGTTGTTCGGGTTGATCACCACCAGCGCCTTGGTGTTCGGCGTGATCTTGCGGCGGATGTCGTCGGTGTCGGGCATCCAGCCGTTCTGCTCGTCGCACATGTAGTGCACCGGCGTGCCGCCCGACAGGCTCACGGCAGCGGTCCAGAGCGGGTAGTCCGGCGCCGGCAGCAGTACCTCGTCGCCGTTGTTGAGCAGCGCCTGGGTGGCCATCACGATCAGCTCCGAGGCGCCGTTGCCGATGTAGATGTCGTCCAGGCCGACACCCTTCACGCCCTTTTCCTGGGTGTAGTGCATCACGGCCTTGCGCGCCGAGAACACCCCCTTCGAATCCGAATAACCCGACGAAGCCGGCAGGTTGCGGATCATGTCCTGGATGATCTCGTCGGGCGCCTCGAAACCGAAGGGCGCCAGGTTGCCGATGTTCAGCTTGATGATCTTGTGCCCTTCCTCCTCGAGGCGCTTGGCGTGCTCGAGCACCGGGCCGCGAATGTCGTAGCAGACGTTGAGCAGCTTGTTGGATTTCTGAATCGGTTTCACGGCGGGCACGTTCCTGGGCAAGGCCTGCGGGGCAAGAAAAGGGGGGCGAAACTGGAAAGCGGCGGGTGGATGCGCGCTGTCTAGGAAAGCGGTCGGGGAGCGCGGCCGGACGCGGCTTGTGGCGACGCGCGACGCAAATGCCGCCCGGGGGCGACTTAAAAGTTATAATTTAGCGGATTTTAACCCGCTTTCGCAATGCACCATTCCGGCTCGCCGGCCGGGGCGGCGCCCACCGGCACCGCGCGCGGCCGGCGGCGCGCCCACCCGAGCCCCTGGCGGCCGGCGCGCCGGCCGGGCCCGCTCCGACCGGGCGCGGGCCAAAACGGTGCAACCGGCCCAACCGATACCGCGGACAACGATTTGAAACTGCATCAGGACCCGAGCGAGGCGCTCAATACCGTCACCGGCTACGGCCCCGACTACGTCGACATCAACCTGGCACGCCACGAGCACAGCGTGATCGTGCTGCCGGCCGCGCCCGTGATGGCCTGGCCGGTCGACGCCTTCGAGGCGCTGGAAGCCCGCCATTTCGAGCTGTTGCTCGATCCGTCCCCGGAAGTCGTGATCTTCGGCAGCGGCGCGCGCCTGCGCTTCCCGCATCCGCGGCTGACCGCCGCACTGGCCGCGCGCCGGATCGGCGTCGAGACCATGGACTTCCAGGCCGCCTGCCGGACCTACAACATCCTGATGGGCGAAGGCCGCAAGGTGGCCGCGGCGCTGCTGATCGAACGTCCGGCCGCCTGAGGCTCGCCGCTCGTCCCAGTATCCCGGCCTGGCTCCATCATCCCTCCGATCCCTCCCATCATCCGAATCGACATCGAGGGATCGAAGCGCCTTTAATTGAACGTTAAGGCGCGATGCGTTACAAAGCCGGCGGCGCCGCGCCCGCGGCATGCCGCTTTTCCGATTCCGAATTCCGTTTTCCGTTCGTCTGACAGGCTGACCGACTCCATGACCGATACGCCATCGAGGCTGCCGCTCAACCGTGCCGTACTCCTACTGATCCTGCTGGGCCTCGCGCTGATCTGGTTCGGCCCGCTCGGGCTGCGCCACCTGATCCCCAGCGACGAAGGCCGCTACGCCGAGATGGCGCGCGAGATGTTCGTGACCGGCGACTGGATCACGCCGCGCTACAACGGCTACAAGTATTTCGAAAAGCCGCCGCTGCAGACCTGGCTCAATGCCCTGAGCTTCGCCTGGTTCGGCATCGGCGCCTGGCAGGCGCGGCTCTACACGGCGCTGGTCAGCTTCGGCGGGATCCTGCTGGTGGGCTACACCGGCGCGCGCGTGTTCAACCCGGTGGCGGGCCTGTGCGCCGCGGTGGTGCTGGCCGCCTCGCCGTACTGGAACCTGATGGGCCACTTCAACACGCTCGACATGGGCCTGTCGTTCTGGATGGCGGTCACGCTCTGCGCGCTGCTGCTGGCCCAGCGCCCGGGCCTCGCCACCGGCGCGACGCGCGGCTGGATGTGGCTGTGCTGGGCCTCGATGGCGCTCGCGGTGCTCTCCAAGGGCCTGATCGGCGTGATCCTGCCCGGCGCGGTGCTGGTGCTCTACACGCTGATCGCGCGCGACTGGGCGCTGTGGAAGCGCCTGCACCTGGTCAGCGGCGTGGTGATCTTCTTCGCGATCGCCACGCCCTGGTTCGTGCTGGTGCAGCAGCGCAATCCCGAGTTCTTCGACTTCTTCTTCGTGGTCCAGCAGTTCCGCCGCTACCTGACGCCCGAGCAGAACCGCCCGGGCCCCGTCTACTACTTCGTGGCGGTGCTGCTGGTGGGCTTCCTGCCCTGGCTGTCGATCGCCGTGCAGAGCCTGCGCCATGCCTGGCGCATGCCGCGCCAGCCCAACGGCTTCGCGCCGATGATGGTGCTGCTGGTCTGGAGCGGCTTCATCTTCCTGTTCTTCAGTGCCTCGCACTCGAAGCTGGTGTCCTACGTGCTGCCGATCGCGCCCTCGCTGGCCCTGGTGATGGGCGCCTACCTGCCGCTGGTGGCGCGCGAGCGCTACCGCCTGCACCTGATCGGCTACCTCCTGTTCCTGGTCGCGGCGGCCGCCGGCTGCGCGGTGCTCGGCCAGCTCGGCGACGAACGCACCCCGAATTCGCAGTACGTGGAATTCCAGCATTGGGTGTGGGCGGCGCTGGCAGTCGCCTTCGTGCTGACCCTGGTGGCGCTGTGGGTCAACCGCCGCGGCAAGGCCGGCATCGCCGCCACCGCCTTCGTGTTCGGCCTCGCCTGGCTGCTGCTCGGCACCATCGGCGGCACCGGCCACGACGCCTTCGGCCGCTACAGCTCGGGCGCGCTGCTGGCGCCGGCGATCCGCGCAGAATTCGCCAGGCTGCCGCCCGACACGCCGTTCTACGCGGTCGAGATGCTCGATCACACGCTGCCCTTCTACGTCGGCCATACCACCACCCTGGTGGCCTACCAGGACGAACTCACGTTCGGCATCTCGCGCGAGCCGCAGAAATGGGTGCCGACCATCGAGGAATGGGAGCGCCGCTGGCGCGCCGAGCCCGCCGCGATCGCGGTGATGCGCCCCGAGCGCTACGAGGCGCTGCTCAAGGCCGGCCTGCCGATGAAGCTGATCGCGCGCGACAACCGCCGAG
The DNA here is from genome assembly GCF_007828315.1 of Burkholderia sp. SJZ089. Classification (NCBI taxonomy): domain Bacteria; kingdom Pseudomonadati; phylum Pseudomonadota; class Betaproteobacteria; order Burkholderiales; family Burkholderiaceae; genus Burkholderia; species Burkholderia sp. SJZ089. The sequence goes on from NZ_VIUM01000005.1 coordinate 401,359, forward strand.
TGGTCGTCGAGAAGCCCCAATCCTGAGGAAAGCCGCACCGATGAATCCCGTCTCGCTTGTCTGCATCGTCACCGGCGTGCTGCTCAACGCCTGCGCGCAACTGCTGCTGAAGGCCGGCGTCAATGCCGTCGGCCATTTCGAATTCTCGCGCGCCAACATCATCCCGGTCGGTTTCAAGATCGCCACCCAGTTGCCGATCATCGGCGGGCTGGGCTGCTACGTGCTGAGCGTGGTGGTCTGGATCGTCGGCCTGTCGCGCGTGGACGTCTCGATCGCCTACCCGATGCTCTCGCTCGGCTACGTGGTCAACGCCTTCGCCGCCTGGTACCTGTTCGGCGAGGTGCTGTCGATGCAGCGCCTGATCGGCATCGGCATCATCCTGATCGGCGTGCTGGTGCTCGCGCGCAGCTGAGCGCCGGGGAGCGCAAGGAACGAGGAAGGGACCCAGCGACGGCACGAAGCCGCGGCATCGCGGCTTCCCCCTCTTCCCCCCACAAAAAGAGACGTTGTAATCTCGCGAACCAGTGTTTAATGCGCATGCCGGATCGCATACGATCCAACCCCATTTAAAGACCATCGCCGCCATGAGCCAGACATCCGTGCCGTTCTTGCCGCTCACCCGACCGGAAATCGACGAGGAAACCATCCAGGGCGTGACCGAGGTGCTCCGTTCCGGCTGGATCACCACCGGCCCGCAGAACCAGCGCTTCGAGGCCGCCCTGTCCGAGTATTGCGGCGCACGCCCGGTGCGCAGCTTCAACTCGGGCACCGCGACGCTCGAGATCGGCCTGCGCATCGCCGGCGTCGGCGCCGGCGACGAGGTGATCACCACCCCGGCGAGCTGGGTCGCCACCGCCAACGTGATCCTCGAGGTGGGCGCCACGCCGGTGTTCGTCGACATCGACCCGGCCTCCCGCAACCTCGACCTGGACGCGCTCGAGCGCGCCATCACGCCGCGCACCAAAGCCGTGATCCCCGTCTATCTGGCCGGGCTGCCGGTCGACATGGACCGGCTCTACGCGATCGCGCGCGAACACAAGCTGCGCGTGATCGAGGACGCCGCGCAGGCGCTCGGCTCGACCTGGAAGGGCAAGCGCATCGGCGCGTTCGGCGACATCGTCTCGTTCAGCTTCCACCCGAACAAGAACGTCACCTCGATCGAGGGCGGCGCGCTGGTGCTCAACAACGAGGACGAGGCGATCCTGGCCCAGAAGTACCGCCTGCAGGGCGTGACGCGCACCGGCCTGGACGGCATGGACTGCGACGTGCTGGGCGGCAAGTACAATCTGACCGATGTCGCGGCCCGCGTCGGCCTCGGCCAGCTCGCGCAGATCGAGCGTTTCACCGAGCAGCGCCGGCGCCTGGCGCGCGCCTATTTCGCCGCCTTCGAGGCGAGCCCGGCGGTGGCGCTGGGCGTGGGCCTGCCGCTCGCCGATTTCGAGCACGGCAACTGGCACATGTTCCAGATCACGCTGCCGCTGGAGCGGCTCTCGCTCACGCGCGGCGAATTCATGGCGCAACTGAAGGAAGCCGGCATCGGCTCGGGCGTGCACTACCCGGCGATCCACCTGTTCACGCTCTATCGCGCGCGCGGCTTCCACGAAGGCATGTTCCCGCACGCCGAGCGCTTCGGCGCGTCGACCGTCACCCTGCCGCTGTTTACGCAGATGAGCGAGGCGGACGTCGGGCGCGTGGTCGAGGCGATCAACCAGATTTGCGAACGATACGGAAAATAAGCGGAAATGACTCACCCTGAAACACGCGCCACGAACCCGGAAGTCTCGATCGTCATCCCCGTGTACAACGAGGAAGACGGGCTCGCCGCGCTCTTCGCCCGACTGTATCCCGCGCTCGACGCGCTCGATGCGACGTACGAAGTGATCTTCATCAACGACGGCAGCCGCGACCGCTCGGCAGCCCTGCTCGCCGAGCAGTTCCGCAAGCGCCCCGACACCACGCGCGTGGTCCTGCTCAACGGCAACTATGGTCAGCACATGGCGATCCTCGCCGGCTTCGAGCAGTCGCGCGGCCAGATCGTGATCACGCTCGACGCCGACCTGCAGAACCCGCCCGAGGAGATCGGCAAGCTGGTGCACAAGATGCGCGACGGCTACGACTACGTCGGCACGATCCGCATGCAGCGCCAGGACAGCCTGTTCCGCCGCAAGGCCTCGGCCGCGATGAACCGGCTGCGCGAGCGCATCACGCGCATCAAGATGACCGACCAGGGCTGCATGCTGCGCGCCTACAACCGCCAGATCATCGACACCATCAACCGCTGCGGCGAGGTCAACACCTTCATCCCGGCGCTGGCCTACACCTTCGCGCAGAACCCGACCGAGATCGACGTCGCGCACGAGGAGCGCTTCGCGGGCGAATCGAAGTACTCGCTGTACAGCCTGATCCGCCTGAACTTCGACCTGGTCACCGGCTTCTCGGTGGTGCCGCTGCAATGGCTGTCCTTCGTCGGCGTGATCCTCTCGATCGGCTCGGCCGCGCTGTTCCTGCTGCTGCTGATCCGCCGCTTCATCGTCGGCGCGGAAGTCCAGGGCGTGTTCACGCTGTTCGCCATCACCTTCTTCCTGCTCGGCGTGATCATCTTCGCGCTGGGCCTGCTCGGCGAGTACATCGGCCGGATCTACCAGCAGGTGCGCGCGCGGCCGCGCTACCTGATCCAGACCGTGCTCGAGGAGCGCGCCGAGCGCGCCCACCTGCCGCTGCCGGGCACCGCCGGCGAGGCCGCGCGATGAAGCCGCGCGCGGTCGTCTTCGCCTATCACAACGTCGGCGTGCGCTGCCTGCAGGTGCTGCTCGCGCGCGGCGTCGAGGTCGCCCTGGTGGTCACCCACGAGGACAGCCCGAGCGAGAACATCTGGTTCGGCAGCGTCGCCTCGGTGGCGCGCGAGCACGGCATCGCGGTGATCACGCCGGCCGACCCAGCCGGCGCGGAACTGCGCGAGGCGGTGGCCGCCGCGCAACCGGATTTCATCTTTTCGTTCTACTACCGGCACATGCTGCCGGTCGCGCTGCTCGCGCTGGCCGCGCGCGGCGCCTACAACATGCACGGCTCGCTGCTGCCGAAGTACCGCGGCCGCGTGCCGACCAACTGGGCGGTGCTGCGCGGCGAGACCGAAACCGGCGCGACCCTGCACGAGATGGCCGCCAAGCCCGACGCGGGCGCCATCCTCGGCCAGACCGCGGTGCCGATCCTGCCCGACGACACCGCCGCCCAGGTGTTCGACAAGGTCACCGTGGCCGCCGAGCAGACGCTCTGGCGCGTGCTGCCGGCGCTGCTGGCCGGCGAGGCCCCGCATCTGCCGAACGATCTCTCGCAGGGCAGCTACTTCGGCGGGCGCAAGCCCGAGGACGGCCGCCTCGACTGGTCGAAGCCGGCCGCCGAGGTCTACAACCTGATCCGGGCGGTCGCGCCCCCTTATCCGGGCGCCTTCACCGAGCTGCACGGCCGCCGCTTCGTGGTGGCCCGCGCGCGCCTGGCCGCGCCCGGCTCGCCCGCCGCGCAAGCCGCGCGGGATTTGCCGCCGGGGCTGCACGTAAGCGATAATGCGCTATTCGGCGTCTGCGGCGACAGCCGCGCCGTCTCCATCCTCGAGCTGCGCGAGCAGCATCCTGGCCGTCCGGACCACGAGACGGTCCTGTCTCCCGCTCAATTCGCGCAGTTCATTGATTCTTCCCGTCAGTCATGAAAGCAAAAAAAGTCCTGATCCTCGGTGTGAACGGCTTCATCGGCCATCACCTGTCGAAGCGCATTCTTGAAACCACCGATTGGGAAGTGTTCGGGATGGACATGCAGACCGATCGGCTTGGCGATCTCGTCAACCACGAGCGGATGCACTTCTTCGAAGGCGACATCACGATCAACAAGGAGTGGGTGGAATACCACGTCAAGAAGTGCGACGTGATCCTGCCGCTGGTGGCGATCGCCACGCCCGCCACCTACGTGCAGCAGCCGCTGCGCGTGTTCGAGCTCGACTTCGAGGCGAACCTGCCGATCGTGCGTTCGGCCGTCAAGTACCGCAAGCACCTGGTGTTTCCGTCGACCTCCGAGGTCTACGGCATGTGCTCGGACGAGCAGTTCGACCCGGACGCCTCGGCGCTGACCTACGGCCCGATCAACAAGCCGCGCTGGATCTACGCCTGCTCCAAGCAGCTGATGGACCGCGTGATCTGGGGCTACGGCATGGAAGGCCTGAACTTCACGCTGTTCCGTCCGTTCAACTGGATCGGCCCGGGCCTGGACTCGATCTACACGCCCAAGGAAGGCAGCTCGCGCGTGGTCACGCAGTTCCTCGGCCACATCGTGCGCGGCGAGAACATCAGCCTGGTGGACGGCGGCTCGCAGAAGCGCGCCTTCACGTATGTCGACGACGGCATCAGCGCGCTGATGAAGATCATCGAGAACCCGGACGGCATCGCCTCGGGCAAGATCTACAACATCGGCAACCCGCACAACAACTACTCGGTACGCGAGCTGGCCAACAAGATGCTCGAGCTGGCCGCCGAATTCCCCGAGTACGCGGCCTCGGCCAAGCAGGTGCAACTGGTCGAGACGACCTCCGGCGCCTACTACGGCAACGGCTACCAGGACGTGCAGAACCGCGTGCCGAAGATCGACAACACCATGCAGGAGCTCGGCTGGGCGCCGCAGTCGACCTTCGACGACGCGCTGCGCAACATCTTCGAAGCGTATCGCGGCCACGTGGCCGACGCGCGCGCCCTGGTCGAACAGCAATACTGACGCCTTGGCCCGCATCGTCCTCAAGATCGACGTCGATACGCTGCGCGGCACGCGCGAGGGCGTGCCGAATCTGGCGCGCATCTTCGATCGCCATGCCGCGCGCGCGACCTTCCTGTTCAGCCTCGGCCCCGATCACACCGGCTGGGCGATGCGCCGCGTGCTGCGGCCCGGCTTCCTGAAGAAGGTCTCGCGCACCTCGGTGGTCGAGCATTACGGGATCCGCCAGCTGATGTACGGCGTGCTGCTGCCGGGGCCCGACATCGGGCGCCGCACCGTGGGCGAGATGCGCGCGATCCACGAGGCCGGCTTCGAATGCGGCATCCACACCTGGGATCACGTCTACTGGCAGGACAACGTGCGCAGCCGCGAGCGCGAGTGGACGGCCCGCGAGATGGGCAAGAGCCACGCGCGCTTCATCGAGATCTTCGGTGCGCCGCCCGTCACGCACGGCGCGGCCGGCTGGCAGATGAACCCGGCCGCCTTCGAGCAGATCGACGCCTGGGGCATGCGCTACGCCTCCGACGGTCGTGGCCACGGGCCGTATCGCCCGGTACTGGCGGGCCGCACATTGAACCACGTGCAGTTGCCCACCACCCTGCCGACGCTCGACGAGGTGCTCGGCATCGACGGCATCGACGAATCGAACGTCGCCGCCCATCTGCTGGCGCGCACCGAGCACAATCCGCACGACCAGGTGTTCACGCTGCATGCCGAGCTCGAAGGCCAGAAGCTCGCGCCGGTATTCGAGCAACTGCTGGCCGGCTGGCGCGCCCAGGGTCACACCTTCGCGACGATGGGCGACTATCATGCCGCGCTGGACCTCGACTCGCTGCCATCGTACCCTGTCACGTGGGGCGAGATCCCCGGCCGCTCCGGCGAACTGATCGTCCAGCCCGACTGATCGCCAGCCAGCGCGCCGTCCTCTTTCCCGCCTATGTCCGGCACGACGAAGCGTCGTGCCGCCGATAACAACAGGAGAATCCCGTGTCCGTCGAAATCGACCGTCAAATTCCCGATTTCACCGCACCGGCGACCGGCGGCGATTTCACGCTGTCGGCGCTGAACGGCAAGAAGCTCGTGCTGTATTTCTACCCGAAGGACAATACGCCGGGCTGCACCACCGAAGGTTTGCAGTTCCGCGATCTGTACCCGAAGTTCAAGAAGGCCGGCGCCGAGATCGTCGGCGTCTCGCGCGATAGCCTGCGCTCGCACGACAATTTCAAGGCCAAGCTGGAGCTGCCCTTCCCCTTGATCTCGGACCCCGATGAAACGCTCTGCGCGATGTTCGGTGTCATGAAATTGAAGAAAATGTATGGCAAGGAAGTGCGCGGCATCGAGCGCTCGACCTTCCTGATCGACGGCGACGGGGTACTGCGCCGCGAGTGGCGCGGCATCAAGGTGCCGGGCCACGTCGACGAGGTGCTCGGCGCTGTACAAGCGCTTTGAGGCGGGTTATATTGGGCCGCAATGAATGCCCGTCAGTCCACCCTTTTTCGTAGCTGCGCAGTCGGTCGGCGCGAGTTTCGTTGGCCCGTGACGCGCAGTGCTACGCAGCAAGAAGCCGAGCCGCTTGTCCCTGTTCGGGGGCAGCGGCTTTTTTCATGGTCTTTTGCGGCACGCTGCGCCCGCCGCGTCTCTTCCCATCAAGGAGCTGACCGAAAACTAGGCGAACCGGCGATTTGATACTCCTGTGCGCCACCGCGCGCAAACTGCACGCCTCGCGTGACAGGATGCGAACCGCGGCGCACCCCAAGCGACACGATTCCTCTCGAGGGACACCATGCCTTTGCCTACTCCCCCCAGCAAGCTCGGCAGTCTGCTGCCGCCCGACGAATACAAGGTGAAAGCGCGTCCGGCCAAGACCGCGAAACGCGCCGCCGAAGGGGACACGGCCAGCGCCGCCGCGGCCGACTACGCCAGCACCAGCGTCGCCGAACCGATGGCCGCCGCCGCCAACACACCGGCCGCGCTGCACGCGGTCGACAGCGCCGCGCCCGCCAGCGCACCGGCGCCGGCCCGCAGCCGCAAGTCCAGGCAGACCGCCGCCCTGCTCACGCCGGTACCGACCCCGGCGGCCGCGCCCACCGCCCCAGCGGCGCCGGTCGCCCGCGCCGAGGCACCCGCCGGCCGCGCGCCCGCGACCAACGCCGCCCCGGCGCGCGAGGCCGGCAAGACCACGCGCGGACGCAAGGCCGCCGCGCACGAGCAGCAGAAGCTGTTCGTGCTCGACACCAACGTGCTGATGCACGACCCGAGCAGCCTGTTCCGCTTCGAGGAGCACGACGTCTATCTGCCGATGATGACGTTGGAGGAGCTCGACAACCACAAGAAGGGCATGTCCGAAGTGGCGCGCAACGCGCGCCAGGTCAGCCGCACGCTCGACGCGCTGGTGGCCGACGGCGGCCCGATCACGGCCGGCATTCCGCTGTCGCGCCTGGGCAGCCGCGAAGCGGTCGGCCGCCTGTACTTCCAGACCACGCTCAACGATATCGAGCCGGTCGAGGGCCTGCCGCAAGGCAAGGCCGACAACCAGATCCTCGGCGTGGTGCGCGCGCTGCAGCGCGAACGCAGCGACCGCCTGGTGGTGCTGGTGTCGAAGGACATCAACATGCGGATCAAGGCCCACGCGCTGGGCCTGCCCGCCGAGGACTACTTCAACGATCAGGTGCTCGAGGACACCGACCTGCTGTACTCGGGCGTGCGCGAGCTGCCGCAGGACTTCTGGACCAAGCATGCCAAGGGCATGGAGAGCTGGCAGGACACCAAGACGGGCACCACCTACTACCGCGTGACGGGCCCGATGGTCGCCTCGATGCTGGTCAACGAGTTCGTGTTCCTCGAGCCGCAGAACGGCGAGCCGACCTTCCATGCGATCGTGCGCGAGCTCAACGGCAAGACGGCGCTGCTGCAGACGCTGCGCGACTACAGCCACCACAAGAACAACGTGTGGGGCATCGTGGCGCGCAACCGCGAGCAGAACTTCGCGCTGAACCTGCTGATGAACCCGGAGATCGACTTCGTCACGCTGCTCGGCCAGGCCGGTACCGGCAAGACCCTGGTCGCGCTGGCCGCGGGCCTGGCCCAGGTGCTCGACGACAAGCGCTACAACGAGATCATCGTGACGCGCGCGACGGTACCGGTCGGCGAGGACATCGGCTTCCTGCCCGGTACCGAGGAAGAAAAGATGCAGCCCTGGATGGGCGCCTTCGACGACAACCTGGAAGTGCTGCAGAAGACCGACGACGCGGCTGGCGAATGGGGCCGCGCGGCCACCCAGGAGCTGATCCGCTCGCGCCTGAAGGTCAAGAGCATGAACTTCATGCGCGGTCGCACCTTCGTCGACAAGTATCTGATCATCGACGAGGCGCAGAACCTCACGCCCAAGCAGATGAAGACGCTGGTCACGCGCGCGGGCCCCGGCACCAAGATCGTCTGCCTCGGCAATATCGCGCAGATCGACACGCCCTACCTCACCGAGGGCAGCTCGGGCTTGACCTACGTGGTCGACCGCTTCAAGGGCTGGGGCCACAGCGGCCACGTCACGCTCGCGCGTGGCGAACGCTCGCGGCTGGCCGACTACGCGTCCGACATCCTCTGAGCGGCGTTTCGCTCGGCGGCACCCCAAAGCGCTCCCTCGGGAGCGCTTTTTTCATGGTGGCAGCGGCGTTTGATTCACCCCCATATTTCACCATGAGGCATTTGGGGCCAGGGTTTTTGCGCAAAAACTCCAATGCGCTGCTCGAAAATCGGGCAACTTCTCATGTCATTCATGAAGAATTCTTGCCGAAGCCGCGCCGGAGCGACTACCATCCGCTTTACCCGTGGTCATACGATAGGCGCCTCATCCGGCGCCTGCCCTCTTCCAATGCTGCGAATCTGGCTGTCCGTCGTCGTCGTTTCCCTGCTCGCCGCGTGCTCGACCGCGCCGCAGCAGTCGTCGACGCGCACCGGCACCGCCCCGCGCATCACCACGCCGCGCGCCTACGCGCCGCCGCGCGGCTTCCCGAACTTCGTCGATCACAGCATCGGCCGCGAGGAAATCCCGATCCAGGCCATGAGCCTGGTCGGCATCCCCTATCGCTGGGGCGGTAATACGCCGGACAGCGGCTTCGACTGCAGCGGGCTGGTTCGCTATATCGTGTCGCGCGCGGCCAACGTCTCGCTGCCGCGCACCACCGCGGAAATGAGCACGCGCGGCGAATCGATCGAACCCGACGAGATCGCCCCCGGCGACCTGGTGTTCTTCAACACCACCGGCCGCCCGCATTCCCACGTCGGCATCTACGTCGGCAAGCTGCGCTTCGTGAATGCGCCCTCGACGGGCGGCACGGTGCGGCTCGACTACCTGACAAACCCGTATTGGGCCAAGCATTTCGACGGTATCCGGCGCGTCGCGCCGGCACGTCACGCGCCGGCGCCGTTCGACACGCCGACCTACGAGGCCGACAATCGCCAACCCGATCCGGCACCGGTACCGCAGGCGGCGCCGGCCGCCGCGCCCGTTTATGCCGCGGCGCGCGCGGAAAGCAGGCCGGCACGTGTCGCGCCGACGCCGATTCAGGCGACTGCCGCCCCCATCGCGACCACGACGACAGCCATCGATGCCGCGCCGCCGCCGCGCCTCGCGGCCGCCGCCGGCGAGGATCAGTTCGAGCCGCCGCCGTCCGCGCTGTCGGCCGCGCAGCAGCAGGCCCGCGCGGCCGGCGCCACCACCGCGGCGGTGACGCCACGCGCGCCCGAGGTCGACACCACCATGGCCGCGCCGCAATATGCGCCGCTCTCTTCGCCGCCCGTCACGGCAACGGCAAGCTCAACGGCAGCGAACCGCGCGCCGGATCCGATCGACGCCGCGGCCGATGCCTTCGAGCCCCCCCCGCCAACCGCCCGCGCCGCTGCCCAGCAGGCCCGCTCGGCAGCGCCCGAAGGCGTGCGGATCATCCGCGCCTCGACCGCGTCCGGCAACCTCCCCGGCAGCGGCGACGATCCGATCGCGCGCTTCGCCAACGGCAGCTACTGAGCCCATCGCTTTCAAGCGGGCGGCTCACGGCCGCCATCGCCGACTTCCCTTCCCCCATCCAGGGCGCTTGGCTCAGGCCAGCGTCCGGATCGAATTCGACACGCCGCGCGCGCAGTCGATCACGGCCGGCGCGAGCCGGCGCTCGGCTTCCTCGATGCTCCAGCGGCTCGACGGCGCGACCACGTGCACCGAACCGACCGGCCGCCGCTCGCCGTCGAACACGGGCGCCGCGATCGTCATGTCGCCGATGAACAGCTCCTCGCGATTCGAGGCATAACCACGCAGCCGCGCCTGGCCGAGCAGCGCCTCGATAGGCGCGATCTCGGTGACGGTGTACTGCGTATGCGCCACGCGCTCGCTGGCGAGCAGCAGCGCATGCGCCTCCGGCTCGGGCAACGCGCCCAGATAAGCACGCCCCGAAGCCGTGCAGTACATCGGGATGCGGCTGCCGATCGGCATGTGGATCGGCACGAACTTGGTACAGACAAAACGTGCGACGTAGACCATATCCGTGCCGTCGGGCTCGGTCAGGTTGGTGGTTTCGCCGGTCACGTTGGTCAGTTCCGAGAGGAACGGATTGGCCACGTCGATCAGCATGTCCGCCGACAGGTAGCTGAAGCCGATCTGCATCACGCGCGGCGTGAGCTGGTAGCGGCGCGTGCGCGGATGCTTGCGCACGTAGCCGAGCCGCTCCAGCGTGTAGATCATCCGCTGCGCCGAACTCTTGGTGATCGCGGTCGCGTCGGCGACCTCCTGCAGGCTCATCGAGCGGCGCTGGGCGCCGAACGCGCGCAGCACCGCGATGCCCTTCTCCAGCGACTGGTTGAACAGCGCATCGCTGCTGGCCTCGCCGCCCTCGGCGGCCGGCGTCCGGTCGGACTCACTCATGGAAACGCCCAATGGTCATCATGTGGCATCGACGATATCATATCGAATATCGATACGCAAAAATCTTTCATCGATATTTTTGACTCGAATATCATGACTCGGTAGGTGTTCATCGATTTCTGACCGGCCGGTCTTCCGCACAGGAGGCAATCCCATGTTTCAGTTCGCCAAACGCTTCGCCCTCGTCCTGGCCTGCGCGCTCGCCCCGCTGGCCGCCGCCGTCGCGCCCCTTTCGGCCCAGGCCGCGCCGCCCGTCTACACGGTGGGCGCCACCGCCACCGGCGTGCCCTTCACCTTCCTCGACGTGAAGAGCAACTCGATCCAGGGCCTGCTGGTCGACGCGATCAGCGCCACCGGCCACGCCGCCGGCTTCGACGTGAAGATCGAGCAGACCACCTTCGCCGCCCTGATCCCCTCGCTGACCACCAGGAAGATCGACATCATCTCGGCCGCCATGCTGAAGACGCCGGCGCGCCAGCAGGTGGTCGACTTCTCGGACACGGTCTATTCCTACGGCGAGGGGCTGGTGGTGCCCGCCAGCGACACCGGCAAGTACAGCTCGATGGACGACCTGAAGGGCGCCGTGGTGGGCGCCCAGGTCGGCACGGCCTTCGTCGACGCGCTGAACAAGAAGGGCATCTTCAAGGAGGTGCGCACCTACGATTCGGTCGCCGACATCCTGCGCGACGTCGCGCTGGGCCGCATCCAGGCCGGCTTCGGCGATCGCCCGATCCTCGCCTACCAGTTGCAGAAGAATCCCAACCCGAAGATCCGCCTGGTCGAGGGCTACCAGCCTTCGGTGCTCGGCCAGGTCTGCTTCGTGGTGCGCAAGGGCGATCGCGACACGCTCGACAAGCTCAACGAGGGCATCCGCAAGATCAAGGCCGACGGCACGCTGAACCAGATCGTCAAGAAATGGCAGGTCGAGTGACGCGCCCGCGCGTCGCGTCCAAGGAGAGTTCGCCATGTCCCTGCAGAGCCTGCTCGACTTCCTGCCGATCCTGCTCAAGGGCGCGATCGTCACGGTCGAGATCACCGTCTGCTCGTTCGTGCTGAGCACGCTGATCGGCCTCGCCTTCGCCTTGATGCGGGTCTCGCCGAACCGCCTGCTGTCGGGCGGCGCGGCCGCCGTGATCAACGTGATCCGCGGGCTGCCGATCATCGTCCAGTTGTTCTACATCTACTTCGTGCTGCCCGATCTCGGCGTGCAGCTATCGGCCTTCCAGGCCGGCTGCATCGGCCTGGGCATCGCCTACTCGGCCTACCAGGCCGAGAACTTCCGGGCCGGCATCGAGGCCATCGACCGCGGCCAGATCGAGGCCGCGCAGTCGATCGGCATGCGCGGCGCGATGATCATGCGCCGCGTGGTGCTGCCGCAGGCCTTCCGCATCGCGCTGCCGCCCTACGGCAACACGCTGGTGATGATGCTGAAGGATTCCTCGCTGGCCTCAACCATCACGGTCGCGGAAATGACGCGCGCCGGCCAGTTGATCGCCTCCTCGACCTTCCAGAACATGACCGTCTACACGCTGGTGGCCCTGCTCTACCTGGCGCTGAGCCTGCCGCTGGTCTGGAGCCTGCGCAGGCTCGAACGCCGCCTCGGCCTGAAGGGGGCGCGATGATCCGCATCGACGATCTGCACAAGCGCTTCGGCGAGACCGAGGTGCTCAAGGGCGTGAGCCTGGAAGTCAGCGCGGGTGAGGTGGTCTGCCTGATCGGGCCGTCCGGCTCGGGCAAGTCGACCCTGCTTCGCTGCATCAACGGGCTGGAGACGCACCAGGGCGGCAGCATCGCCATCGACGGCCAGCGCGTGGATCCCGCCTCGCCCACCATCCACGCGCTGCGCACGCAGGTCGGCATGGTGTTCCAGCGCTTCAACCTGTTCCCGCATCGCAGCGCGCTGGAAAACGTGCTGGAGGGTCCGGTCCACGTCAAGAAGGAATCCCGCGCGGCAGCCCTCGAACGCGCGCGCCGGCTGCTCGACAAGGTCGGCCTCGCGCATCGCGCCGATGCCTATCCGTCGCAGCTCTCGGGCGGCCAGCAGCAGCGCGTCGCGATCGCGCGGGCCCTGGCCATGCAGCCGCGCGCGATCCTGTTCGACGAGCCCACCTCGGCGCTCGATCCCGAGCTGGTCGGCGAGGTGCTCGGCGTGATGCGTCAGCTGGCCGCCGACGGCATGACGATGATCGTGGTCACGCACGAGATGGGTTTCGCGCGCGAGGTCGCCGATCGCGTCGCCTTCCTGCACGACGGCCGGATCTGCGAGGCGGGTGCCGCCGCCGAGGTGCTCGGCAATCCACGGCATCCGCGCACGCGCGATTTCCTGCGCCGCATGCTCGATCCTCATTCCTCCACCGTGTCCGCGACATGAGCGCCTCCTTCGCTGCGTCCCTGCCGCCCTCGCTGTGGGCCGCCACCGCGCCGCCCGGCGTCGACGCGCCGCCGCTGGCCGAATCGGTGGTGACCGACGTCGCGATCGTCGGCGCCGGCTACACGGGGTTGTCGAGCGCGCTGCACCTGGCCGAGCGCGGCATCGCGGTGCGCGTGGTCGATGCGCATGAACCCGGCTGGGGCGCCTCGGGCCGCAACGGCGGCCAGGTGATCCCCGGCCTCAAGTACGATCCCGACGAACTGCTGCGCCGCTTCGGCGAGCGCAACGGCCATGCCCTGATCGAAATGGCCGGCGGCGGCGCCGATACCGTGTTCGACCTGATCGCCCGCCATGGCATCGCCTGCGACGCGGTGCGGGCCGGCTGGGTCCAGCCGACCCATTCGACGCGGCTCCTGCCGACCCTGCAGGCACGCGCGCGGCAATGGGAACGCCGCGGCGCGCCGGTCGAACTGCTCGACGGCGAGCAGGTGGCGGCCAGGCTCGGCACCCGCGCCTTCATCGGCGGCTGGATCGACCGGCGCGCCGGCAGCGTGCAGCCGCTCGCCTACGCGCGCGGGCTGGCGCGCGCCGCGCAGCGCGCCGGCGCGATCCTGCATGGCGGCACACCCGTGCTCGGCCTCGAGCGCGAGGGCGCCGGCTGGCGCCTGCGCACCGCGCAGGGCGCGACGATCCGCGCCGCCCAGGTGCTGATCGCGACCAATGGTTATACCGACGGCCTGTGGCCGGGGCTGCGGCAGTCGATCATCGCGGCCAACAGCTTCATCGTCGCGACCGCGCCGCTGCCCGACGAGATCGGCCGCGGCATCCTGCCCGGCGGCGAGGTGGCTTCCGATTCGCGGCGCCTGCTGCTGTATTTCCGCAAGGACGCCTCGGGCCGCCTGCTGATGGGCGGGCGCGGGCCGTTCCGTGAACCGGGCACCGCCGCCGACTGGGCCCATCTCGAACGCGCGGCGGCCCTGATGTTTCCGCAGCTGCGCGGCATCGGCTACGACTATCGCTGGGCGGGACGGATCGCGATCACCCGCGATTTCCTGCCGCACCTGCATCGCCCGGCGCCGGGCCTGACCATCGCGCTCGGCTACAACGGCCGCGGCATCGCGCTGGCCACCACGCTGGGCCGACATCTCGCCGACGCGATCGACGGCAGCGCCCCCGAGCTGCCGCTCGCGCCCGCGCCGATCCGGCCGATTCCGCTGCATGCGCTGCAGCGGCTCTATATCAGCGCCGGCGTCGCCTGGTACGCGCTGCTCGACGCGCTGTCCTGAGCAACGCGCACTTCTCGCGCGCCCAAAACGAAGCGCCGCGGCCTTTCGGCTCGCGGCGCTTCGTTTTTGCGGAGCGAGGCGGCGGCGTGCCGCCTCGTGCCGGGATCAGAACACGCGGTGCCCGACCCACCAGCCGGCCGCGGCGATCAGCGCCGAGGCCGGGATCGTCAGCACCCAGGCCCAGATGATATTGCCGGCCACGCCCCAGCGCACAGCCGAGAGCTTGCGGGTGGCACCCACCCCGACGATCGCGCCGGTGATGGTATGCGTGGTGGAGACCGGGATCCCCATCCAGGACGCAGAGAACAGCGTCAGCGCGCCACCCAGCTCGGCGCAGAAACCACCGACCGGCTTGAGCTTGGTGATCTTCTGCCCCATCGTGCGCACGATCCGCCAGCCGCCGAACAGCGTGCCCAGGCCCATCGACAGGTAGCAGGCGGCGATCACCCAGACCGGCGGCGCATCGGCCGTGGTCGAGGCATAGCCGGTGGCGATCAGCAGCATCCAGATCATGCCGATGGTCTTCTGCGCGTCGTTGCCGCCGTGACCCAGGCTGTAGAGCCCGGCCGACACCAATTGCAGGCGCCGGAAGCGCCGGTCGACCTTGCTGGGCGGCGTACGGAAATACAGCCATGACACGCCGAGCATGAACAACGAGCCGAGCACGAAGCCGAGCAGCGGCGAGATGAAGATGAAGGCGACCGTCTTCATCAGCCCGTCGAGGTTCAGCGAGCCCCAGCCCGACTTGGCCACCGCCGCGCCGACCAGGCCGCCGATCAGCGCATGCGAGGAGCTCGAGGGGATGCCGTAGTACCAGGTGATGATGTTCCAGCCGATGGCGCCCACCAGCGCGCCGAACACCACGTAGTGATCGACGATGGAGGGATCGATGGTGCCCTTGCCGACCGTCTGCGCGACCTTCAGGTGGAACACGAAATAGGCGATGACGTTGAACATCGCGGCGAAGGCGACGGCCTGTTGCGGCTTGAGCACGCCGGTCGACACGACGGTGGCGATCGAGTTCGCCGCGTCGTGGAAACCGTTCATGAAGTCGAACACGAGCGCGACCAGTACCAGCGTCGCGACGGCCCAGATGGCGAGTTGTATCGAATGCATCGTGTCGGGCTCAGGCGTTTTCCAGCACGATGCCTTCGATGATGTTCGCGACGTCCTCGCACTTGTCGGTGATCTCCTCGAGCAGCTCGTAGACCGCCTTCAGCTTGATCAGGTTCTTGACGTCGTTTTCCTCGCGGAACAGCTTGGACATGGCCGAGCGCAGCACGCGATCCGCCTCCGACTCCCAGCGATCGATTTCCTCGCAGGCCTTGAGGATCCGCGCCGACTGCTTCATGTCGGACAGCAGCGCCACGGCGGCCTGCACGTGCTGGGCCGATTCGAGCACGATGTGCGCGAGCTGGCTGGCCTCGGACGTGACGGCACGCACGTCGTACAGCGACACGGCCGTGGCGACGTCCTCCATCAGGTCGAGGATGTCGTCCATGGTGGTGATCAGCTTGTGGATTTCGTCGCGGTCGAGCGGCGTGATGAAGGTCTTGTGCAGCAGGTCGATCGCTTCATGGGTGAGCTTGTCGGCGGATTTTTCCGCGGACTGGACCTTCTGCTTGTGGATCTCGGCATCGGCGAGATTGTCGATCAGCAATTCGAGCTCGCGGCCGCCGGCCACGATGAAGTTCGCGTGCGAATTGAAGATTTCGAAAAACTTGCCCTCGGTGGGCATGAATCGACCGAACATGAATTTTCCGGGTGTTTGTCAAATGACTGTCATAAAAAGCGGCGTCATTGTACCGTTTCCCGGAAATACGGATGAAGCGATCGCCTGGGCTGCGACGAGATACAACGCTTCGCGGCCCAGGGCTTTACAAGCGGGGCTTAGTCGCTCTGGAAATGCTGCGAACCGGCAAAATTATCGAACTTCGTGTAAGGCCCCAGGAACGTGAGCCGAACCGAGCCGATCGGGCCGTTACGCTGCTTGCCGATGATGATCTCGGCGGTGCCCTTGTCGGGGCTGTCCGGGTTGTACACTTCGTCGCGGTAGATGAACAGGATCACGTCCGCATCCTGTTCGATTGCGCCCGATTCGCGCAAGTCGGACATCACCGGGCGCTTGTTGGGCCGCTGCTCCAGGCCGCGGTTGAGCTGCGAGAGCGCGATCACCGGCACGTCGAGTTCCTTGGCCAGACTCTTCAGCGACCGCGAGATTTCGGAGATTTCCGTGGCCCGGTTCTCGCCCTGCGAGGAACCCGTCATCAGCTGCAGGTAGTCGACCACGATCAGGCCGAGCTTGCCGCATTGTCGCGCCAGGCGTCGCGCACGCGAGCGCAGCTCCATCGGGTTCAGGCCGCCGGTCTCGTCGATGAAGAGCTGCGCCTCGCTCATCTTCTGCACCGCGTGCGTGAGCTTCGGCCAATCCTCGTCGGTCAGCCGCCCGGTGCGCATGCGATGCTGGTCGAGCCGCCCGACCGAGCCGAGCATACGCATCACCAGCTGGCTGCCCGGCATTTCCATCGAGAACACCGCCACCGGCAGGCCGTATTCAACGGCCACGTATTCGCCGATGTTCATCGAGAAGGCGGTGTTGTGCGTGACGACGTAGTCGTCCGTGATATACAGCCGGGTCGGATGCGAGACCGAGATGCACTGCGTTTGCGTGACACGGGTCGGCTCGATCGAGACGATCACCGGCATCTTGCGCCGCGTGCGACCTGCAGCCAGGCGCTCGCGCTTGCCCTCGAACAGGAACAGGCTCTGCGGATCAGGGTGGCTGATGGTGCAGACATAGGCCGTCACGCCGTCGCAACGCTCGCCCTGACAGGTATGGGCGGTCGCCTTCTCGCCGATCGAGCACCAGGCGCCGAGCGAACGCGCCAGTTCGCAGACGTCGCGCGCCAGTTGCGGGCTCGCCGTCGAATAACGGACCGTGCCCCAGGACTCGACCCAGCCGTCGGTATCGAGCAGGCCGCGCAGCAGGTCCAGGCGCACCGATTTCTCGGCGTCCAGGTAGGCGCGCGGAATGAACTTGTCACGGCTCGTGCAGCCCCACAGGCCCAGCGCCTCGAGCGCCTCCTCGAGCGGATCGACGGGCGGCCGCTCGATCTCGCCGCCGGCTGCCCGGCGCTCGATGCGCCAATCGTATTGGCCGCCGTGCTCGAGTTCGAGGCAGGCGTCGACGCGCTCGCGCATCCGCGCCAGGGTCGCCTCGGCCTTCACGATGAAGCGCACTGCCGTGCCGCCCGGCGCGCCGTCGCCGAGCAAGGCGCCCAGCACCCAGCCATCGACCGGCAAGGGCTCGGCGCGCCCGAATTCCCCTTCGTGCAGGTCGATCCACAGCCGGTTGCGATAGCGCTGGCGCGCCAGCAGGCTGCGGATCTCGGCCGTGTTCAGCACGCGCGGCTTGTCCCAGCCGCGGTAATGGACGCGCCAGAGGTGCTCGTCGCAGCACTCGGTCGAGCGGCCGTCGGAGAAGCGCACGCGATGCACCTGGCGTTCGCCCTGCGGATAACGGCCGGTGACGAAGGAAGGCCTGCCGTCGATCGAGGCGAGCATGTCGCCCACCCGCAATTCGCCCATCGCCTTCCAGCCGGTCAATGTCTTGACGCGGGCATCGAGCGGCTGCGCCTTGCCCATCGACGGCCGGCCGGCCACGATGATCAATTCCCCGCCATGCATCCCCGAGGTCATCCGGTCCAGGTCGACAAAACCGGTCGGCGTGCCGGTCACGTCGCTCGGATTGGCCGTGTGATACAGCGTGTCGATCCGCTCCACCACCTGGGTCAGCAGCGGCCCGATCTCCAGGAAGCCCTGGGTGCCGCGCGCGCCGTCCTCGGCGATCGAGAACACCTTCGACTCGGCCTCGTCGAGCAGTTGGCGGATTTCCTTGCCCTGCGGATTGAAGGCGTCGGCGGAAATCTCGTCGGCCACCGACACCAGCCGGCGCAGCACCGCGCGATCGCGCACGATTTCCGCGTAGCGACGGATATTGGCCGCGCTCGGCGTGTTCTGCGCCAGCGCGTTCAGGTAGGCCAGGCCGCCCACGTCGTCGGCCTTGCCGGCCGTGACCAGCGCCTCGTAGACAGTCACCACGTCGGCCGGGCGCGTGCCGGCAATCAGCCGGCCGATGTGCTCGTAGATCAGCCGGTGATCGTAGCGGTAGAAATCCTGTTGCGACAGAAAGTCGGCGATGCGGTCCCAGGCTGCGTTGTCGAGCAGGAGGCCGCCCAGCACCGATTGCTCGGCCTCGACCGAGTGCGGCGGGACTTTCAGCGATTCGAGTTGGGGATCTTGCGGCGCGTTCATGGCTTGGGATTATCGCGAAATGCGAGGGGGGGCGCCAGCGTCGGGCGGATGAAATGCGGCGGAAAACAAAAAAGGCAGGGCCGGTTTCCCGGACCCTGCCCTTTCACGGCGCGGGGCGATGGAGGCTGCCCGCGCCTGAACGACGTGACGCTTAGGCGTGGTCGCCGATCACGTTGATCGTGACGTCGACGACGACGTCCGTGTGCAGCGCGACTTGCACGCCGTGCTCGCCGATCATCTTCAGCGGGCCTTCCGGCAGGCGCACTTGCGCCTTCTCGACGTCGTAGCCTGCCTTCTTGAGCAGTTCGGCGATGTCGCCGTTCGTCACCGAGCCGAACAGACGGCCGTCGACGCCCGACTTCTGCGTGATCTCGAACGACTGGCCAGCCAGCTTCTCGCCGATGGCCTGCGAGGCGGCCAGCTTCTCGGCGGCGACCTTCTCGAGTTCCGCGCGGCGGACTTCGAATTCAGCGATCGCGTCCTTGGTCGCGCGGCGAGCCTTGCGATTCGGGATCAGGAAGTTGCGTGCGTAGCCGTCCTTGACCTTGACGATGTCGCCGAGGTTGCCCAGGTTCGCGACTTTTTCCAACAGAATGATTTGCATTCGAATTCTCCTTATTGCGTCGCTGGCCTTAGGCCTTGTGCTGATCCGTGTACGGCAGCAGCGCGAGGAAACGCGCACGCTTGATTGCCGTGTCGAGCTGGCGCTGGTAGTGCGCCTTGGTACCCGTCAGACGCGCCGGCGTGATCTTGCCGTTTTCGCCGATGAAGTCCTTCAGCGTTTCCGTGTCCTTGTAGTCGATCTGCTCGACGCCGGCTGCCGTGAAGCGGCAGAACTTCTTGCGCTTGAAGAGCGGGTTTTGTTGCTGACGACGCTTGTCGAATTTCTTGCCAGTGGGACGGGGCATGATTCAGTCCTTTCCTATGTCCTGCAATGCTGTGATGTGAAACACCAGGGTTCGCGCGTTGCGGCTCTTTTTCGCCAGGAAACCGGTGAAGAGCGTCTCGACGCCCATCTCGCAGGCTTCCAGCTTGCCGCTGGCCTCGCCGGCCGCCATCGCCTCGATCGTCATTTCGACCTGTCGGCGGATGCCTGCCTCGACGACCTCCGTGCGGTGTTGCAAGGTGCAGCTCGCGATCGGAACGCCGGCGGGGGTGTAGCGCACCACCTGTCGCTCGACGACGCTTGCCGTCAGTTGCAGCCTGTTCACGGGGTTGACGCGATCCTTGGTGGCTTGACCTTGTGAGTCTTAAGCCTGCGCTTCGGTCGGCTGGGCAGCAGCCGCCTTCTTGGCTTCTTCGCGCTGAACTTCCTTCATCATCGGCGACGGGCCGGTTTCGGCCTTCTTCATCTTGACGATGAGGTGACGCAGCACCGCGTCGTTGAACTTGAACGCGTGTTCGAGTTCGTCGAGCGTAGCCTGGTCGCACTCGATGTTCAGGCAGACGTAGTGAGCCTTGGCGAGTTTCTCGATCATGTAGGCCAGTTGACGACGGCCCCAGTCCTCGACGCGGTGGATCTGGCCGCCGCGCGTGGTGATCGTGGACTTGTAACGCTCGATCATGGCGGGCACTTGCTCGCTCTGATCGGGGTGCACGATAAAGACGATTTCGTAATGACGCATACACACTCCTTGTGGATTGAAGCCACCCGGGCGTCGGAACCGGTGTGGCAAGTGAGAAGCCGAAGATCATAACCCGAATGAGGGACGCACGCAATGGTTTCCCTGCTTTCGTGGCGCGAATCGGCCATGTTTTCAACGACTTGAGGTTCCTGGCCCGCTCTGGGCCCGCTACCGGGCCGCCGATCCGGCCCCGAACCGCCGCCTCAGGGCATGCCGCCCCAGTAGCCGGGCCGCGCATAGACCTCGCGCAGGTAGTCGATGAAGTAGCGCACGCGGGCCGGGACGTAGCGCTGCTGCGGGTAGACCGCGAGGATGTCGTAGTCCGGCAGCGCGAATTCGTCGAGCACGGTCTCCAGCTCGCCGGTCTCGAGCTGGCGCGCGATCTCCCAGGTCGAGCGCCAGCCCAGCCCGCGCCCTTCCGAGGCCCAGCGGTGCAGCAGCTCGCCGTCGTTGCAGTCGAGATTGCCGGCCACGCGGATCGTCACCAGCTTGCCGTTGCGCCGGAAATACCAGCCGCGGTTCTGGCCCCCTTGCAGGTTGAAGGCCAGGCAGTTGTGGCGCAGCAGGTCGTCGAGCGACTTCGGGCGGCCATGGCGGCGGAAATACTCGGGCGTGCCGCACACCACGCGGCGATTGGTGGCCAGCTTGACCGCCACGAAGTTCGGGTCGACCGCGCCGCCGATCCGGATCGACAGGTCGTAACCCTCGCGCACCAGATCGACCACGCGGTCGGTCAGGTTGAAGGACAGTTGCAGGTCCGGCTTGTCGGCGATGAACTCCGGCGCGAGCGGCGCGACGTGCTTGCGGCCGAAGGCGGCCGGCGCCGACACGATCAGGTGCCCGTTGACGGCGCGGCGCCCGGCCGCCAGCTCGTTCTCGGCCTGGTCCCAGTCGCCCAGCAGGCCGCGGCAGCGCTCCAGGAAGGCCGCGCCTTCCTCGCTGACCACCAGCCGCCGCGTCGAGCGGTACATCAGCTTCACGCCCAGGCGCTTTTCCAGCGCGTCGATGCGCCGGCCCAGCACCACCGGCGAGACGCCTTCCTCCAGCGCCGCCGCGGCCAGGCTGCCGGCATCGGCCACCTTCACGAAGGTTTCGATCTGCTTGAAGCGGTCCATGCGCCTGCCTGCCTCCTTGTGCCTCGAAGCACCGCCGCGCCTGGGCGCAGCCGCGATTCGATACTTTTAGTTTCGAAATAAGCGACGAGAGCCGATCTTATCAAAGCTTTCACGCAACCATAAAGTGTCTCCGACTACGTGATCCGCCATTCCCAAGGAGACATGCATGGCCAAGATGAGAGCCGTCGACGCCGCCGTCCTGGTGCTCGAGAAGGAAGGCATCCAGACCGCCTTCGGCGTTCCCGGTGCCGCCATCAACCCGTTCTACTCGGCGCTGCGCCGCTCGGGCGCGATCGGCCACGTGCTGGCGCGGCACGTGGAAGGCGCCTCGCACATGGCCGAGGGCTACACGCGCGCCGCGCCCGGCAATATCGGCGTGTGCATCGGCACCTCGGGGCCGGCCGGCACCGACATGATCACCGGCCTCTACTCGGCCTGGGCCGATTCGATCCCGATCCTCGCGATCACCGGCCAGGCGCCGCGCGCGCGGCTCTACAAGGAAGACTTCCAGGCGGTCGACATCGAATCGATCGCCAAGCCGGTCACCAAGTGGGCGGTCACGGTGCGCGAGCCGGCCCTGGTGCCGCGCGTGTTCCAGCAGGCCTTCCACCTGATGCGCTCGGGCCGCCCGGGCCCGGTGCTGGTCGACCTGCCGATCGACGTGCAGCTGGCCGAGATCGAGTTCGACATCGACACCTACGAGCCGCTGCCGGTCTACAAGCCCAAGGCCACGCGCAAGCAGGCCGAGGCCGCGATCGCGATGCTGGCGGCGGCCGAGCGGCCGCTGATCGTGTCCGGCGGCGGGGTGCTGAACGCGGTGGCGGAGGACCTGCTGGTCGAGTTCGCCGAGACGGTCGGCGTGCCGGTGATCCCGACCCTGATGTCCTGGGGCGCGATTGCCGACGACCATCCGCTGATGGCGGGCATGGTCGGCCTGCAGACCTCGCATCGCTACGGCAACGCCACCCTGCTCGCCTCGGACTTCGTGCTCGGCATCGGCAACCGCTGGGCCAACCGCCATACCGGCAGCGTCGAGGTCTACACCAAGGGCCGCAAGTTCGTGCACGTCGATATCGAGCCGACCCAGATCGGCCGCGTGTTCGGCCCCGATCTCGGCATCGTCTCGGATGCGAAGGCCGCGCTCGAGCTGTTCATCGAGGTGGCCCGCGAATGGAAGGCGGCCGGCAAGCTCCCGGCGCGCGACGCCTGGGTGGCCGAGTGCCAGGAACGCAAGCGCACGCTGCAGCGCAAGACCCACTTCGACGAGGTGCCGGTCAAGCCGCAGCGCGTCTACGAGGAGATGAACAAGGCCTTCGGCCGCGATACCTGCTACGTCAGCACCATCGGCCTGTCGCAGATCGCCGGCGCACAGTTCCTGCATGTGTACCAGGCGCGCAACTGGATCAACTGCGGCCAGGCCGGCCCGCTGGGCTGGACCATCCCCGCCGCGCTGGGCGTGCGCGCGGCCGACCCGTCGCGCCCGATCGTGGCGCTCTCGGGCGACTACGACTTCCAGTTCCTGATCGAGGAGCTGGCGGTGGGCGCGCAGTTCAAGCTGCCTTACGTGCACGTGGTGGTCAACAACGCCTACCTCGGGCTGATCCGCCAGGCACAGCGCGCCTTCGACATGGACTACTGCGTGCAGCTCGCCTTCGAGAACATCAACGCGCCCGAGCTCGGCAGCTACGGCGTCGACCACGTCGCGGTGGCCGAGGGCCTCGGCTGCAAGGCGCTGCGCGTGTCGAAGCCCGAGCAGATCGCGCCGGCCTTCGAGCAGGCCAAGCAGTTGCTCGCCGAGTTCGGCGTGCCGGTGGTGGTCGAGGTGATCCTGGAGCGCGTCACCAATATCGCGATGGGCGCCGAGATCGACGCGATCAACGAGTTCGAGCCGCTGGCCGAACGCGCCGAACATGCGCCGACCGCGATCACGCTGCTCGACTGAGCGTGCCCCGCGGCGCGCGGCGGCCTGATCCAGCCCGCCGCGCGCCTGCTTCCCCAACCCAGCTGACCGACCGGATTCCATCGCCATGCCGAAATTCGCCGCCAACCTGACCATGCTGTTTACCGAGCTGCCCTTCCCCGACCGCTTCCAGGCGGCCGCCGAGGCCGGCTTCGACGCCGTCGAGTTCCTGTTCCCCTATCCCTACGACAAGGCCGAGCTGGCCGAGCGGCTCGCGGCCAACCGGCTCAGGCTGGTGCTGCACAACCTGCCGGCCGGCAACTGGGAACAGGGCGAGCGCGGCATCGCCTGCCTGCCCGATCGCCGCGCGGAATTCGAGGACGGCGTGGGCCGCGCGATCGACTACGCGAAGGCGCTGCAGGTGCCGCAGCTGAACTGCCTGGTGGGGATTCCCTCGGCCAGCGCGCCGCGCGACACCACCCTGGTGACGATCGTCGAGAACCTGCGTTTCGCCGCGCGCGCGCTGCAGCAGGAAGGCATCCGCCTGCTGGTGGAGCCCTGCAACCATTTCGACATCCCGGGTTTCGCGCTGAACCGCTCGTCGGAAGCGCTCGACGTGATCCGCGCGGTGGGCTCCGACAACCTGTTCCTGCAGTACGACGTCTATCACATGCAGCGCATGGAGGGCGAACTCGCGGCCACGCTGCGCGCGAACCTGCCGTCGATCGCGCACGTCCAGCTCGCCGACAATCCCGGCCGCCACGAGCCCGGCACTGGCGAGATCCGCTACGACTACCTGTTCGCGCTGCTCGACGAACTCGGCTACGACGGCTACGTCGGCTGCGAGTACAAGCCGCTCAAGGGCACGCGCGAAGGCCTCGGCTGGCTGCGCGAGGCCAAGCAGCGCAGCGCCGAATACGCCTGAGCCCCACCCATCCCTCATTCAGGAGACATCCACACATGGCAACGATCGGTTTCATCGGCCTCGGCATCATGGGCTCGCACATGGCCCGCAACCTGCTGAAGGCCGGCCACTCGCTGGTGGTCAACGGCGCCTTCCCGATCCCCGACGACCTGCGCGAGCGTACCCGCGTGGTGGCCAATTCGAGCGCGGTGGCCGACAGCGCCGAGATCATCATCTCGATGGTTCCGGACACGCCCGACGTGCGCAACGTGCTGTTCGCCGAGGACGGCGTGGCCAAGGGGCTGACGGCCGGCAAGCTGGTGATCGACATGAGCTCGATCTCGCCGCTCGACACGCAGGAATTCGCCAGGCAGATCAACGCGCTCGGCTGCGACTACCTCGATGCGCCCGTCTCGGGCGGCGAGGTGGGCGCGCGCGACGCGACGCTGACCATCATGGTCGGCGGCCCGGAGCAAGCCTTCGAACGCGCCCGGCCGCTGTTCGAGGCGATGGGCAGGAACATCTCGCTGGTCGGCGACAACGGCGCGGGCCAGACCACCAAGGTCGCCAACCAGATCATCGTCGCGCTGAACCTGGAGGCGGTGGCCGAGGCGCTGCTGTTCGCGGCGCGCTCGGGCGCCGATCCGGAACGCGTGCGCCGCGCCCTGATGGGCGGCTTCGCGGCCTCGCGGATCCTGGAACTGCACGGCGAACGGATGACCAAGCGCACCTTCGACCCCGGCTTTCGCATCGAACTGCACCAGAAGGACCTGAACCTCGCGCTCGACGGCGCGCGCCGCCTCGGCCTGGCGCTGCCGCACACCGCCAGCGCCCAGCAGTTGTTCAGCGTATGCGCCGCGCATGGCGGCAAGGCCTGGGATCACTCGGCGATCGTGCGCGCGCTCGAGATCATGTCGAACCTCGAGATCGCCGAGGCGAAATAAACCGAGGAGAAGCGCCGGGGACAATCCCGAGGCAGGCGCGAGACACGGGGGGCCACGCCGCCCGAACCGTGGGGCGCCCGCCGGATCCAGCGATCCGGCGGGCGGTTTGAAGGCCGCTCTGGGCTGAGAGCGGCTGGTGGGGTCCGCAGCGGCACCCGGCGACGCCGGGGAAGCCTTGGTCGGTCAGACGTCGTCGTCGGGTGTCCGCCTGTCGGATCCGCATCCTCAAGCAGTCCGTAGCAAGCGGGCGGCACGCGCCGCCCCTGCCTGATCTCCCTGCGCATCATGAAAAAACGGGCCGAGCGGCCCGTTTGCTTTTCGCGACGAAGCCGCGCCCGGTCTCAATACGTATCGAAGGCCGCCTGCAGGCGCGCCGCGTCGTCAATGCCGGCCGCCAGCGCCAGCATCAGCAGCACGCGCGCCTTGAACGGGTTCAGCGAGCCGGCGCTGACGAAGCCGAGCGCCTCGTCGTTGGCCGCGCCGTTGCGCATCACGTGGCCCGAGCCGACGCGCGAGGCGCGCACCACCGCCACGCCGCGGCGTGCCGCCTCCTGCAGCGCGGCCTGCAGCGTGGCATGGATCGAACCGTTGCCGGTGCCCGCCACCACGATGCCCTTCACGCCGGCGGCCACCAGCGCATCGACGCCGATGCGCGAAGCCCCCGCGTAGCTGCTGACGATCTCCACCGCCGGCCAAGCGCCGATACTGAAGCGCGGCGCGCTGGCCGCATCGCGCACGATACCGCGCGCGAACTCCACGCGGCCGTCCTGCACCCAGCCGAGCACCCCGGTCTCGGGCGACTGGAAGGCGTCGACGGCATAGGTGCTGGTCTTCACCACGTCGCGCGCGGCGTGGATCTTGTTGTTGAACGCGACCAGCACGCCGCGGCCGCGCGCAGCCGCGCTGGCCGCGACCGTCACCGCGTTCAGCAGGTTCAGCGGGCCGTCCGGCGAAAGCGCGGTGGCCGGGCGCATCGCCGCCGTGATCACCACCGGCTTGGGGGTCGCCACGCACAGATGCAGCAGCGCGGCGGTTTCCTCCAGCGTGTCGGTGCCGTGCGTGATCACGATGCCGTCGATGCGCGGATCGGCGGCCAGCGCCTCGATGCGCTGCACCAGGGTGGCCCACAGCGCCGGCTCGAGATCCTTGCTGTCGATGCTGGCCACCTGCTCGCCCTCGATCTGCGCGACGCGCGCCAGCGCCGGCACGGCGTCGAGCAGCGAGGCGAGGCCCAGGGCGCCCGCCTGGTAGCCGGCGGTGTTGGTGGCGTCGGGCGCGGCGCCGGCGATGGTGCCGCCGGTGGCCAGGACTGCGATGCGCGGCAGCGTGGCCGGCGCGGCCGGAGAGGTGGGGGGCGAAGTCGTATGTGTCATGGCCGCGATTGTAATCGCACTGAATCGCCGCCGGCCACACTCGGGCGCGCCGACTTCGGCAGGCGGCCCGCGTCAACGCCCCGGCCGCCCCGCGCGTTAGTGCGGAGGTAGTTCTGGTGTTTTCGAGGCGATTTGCCATAATGGCCCGGCGATCGTCGCAGCCGCGCGTCGCAAGGTGTCAACGACAGGGCCAATTACCCAACGGGAGTGTCCAATGAAAATCCGATCGCTGATGGCCGTGCTGCTGCTCGGCGGCATGCTGGCTTCACCCGCCTTCGCCGCGAACAGCCAGCAGGACAAGATGAAGGCCTGCAACACGCAGGCGGCCGGCAAGTCCGGCGACGAGCGCAAGGCCTTCATGAAGGACTGCCTGTCCGCCAAGCCGGCCGGCAAGATGTCGCAACAGGACAAGATGAAGGCCTGCAACACGCAGGCGACGGGCAAGAAGGGCGACGATCGCAAGGCCTTCATGAAAAGCTGCCTGTCGAACCAGCCGGCGGCCTGACGCTCCACCGCCCGCACCACGATGCCGCGCCCTGCTGCTCGCAGGCGCGGCATTTTTCTTTGGACCACGCCGTCGCGCGTCCACCAAGCCGCCCTGCCCGGCCGGCACCGTCGCCGGCTCGATTTTCTCCTATGATGGATGGGCGCCACGCGGCCCCGCCGTGCCCGCTTTCCCCCGGCCCCCGCGTCGCCCATCCCGCCACGCCCGCGCATCGAACGGGCAAGCCTGGAGACAAGCATGGCAAGCACGAGCAGACGTCGTCGCTGGATCCGTCGCTGGTTGATCGTGGTGGTGTTCTGGGCCGTGCCGGTCGCGATCGTCGCGGTGCGCGAGATTCAGGACGAATCGGCCTACAACCGCGCCGAACTCGAACGCGCGCTCGACACCTGGCAGCTCGGCGATGCGCAGCAGGCCGCCGGCCTCGCCACGCGTTGCCGCGGCACGCCCGATGACGCCCGCGCGGCCGGCTGCCCGGCCGAGGTGCTGGCCGCCAATGCCGCGCGCCGGCAGGACGCGCGGGCCGACTACGCGATGCGACGCCATACGCTGGCCATCTACCTGCTGCATGCGCTGATCGGCTACTGGGTGGCACCGGCCGCGTTGCTGCTCGCCTGCGGCGCGCTGATCGGCCTGTTGCGGCGCGCGCTGGGCCGCGCCCCGGCGCCGCCCGTCGATCCCCCCGCGCCCGCGCATTAAGCACGCTCCATGTTGCGGCGCATTCAAACGCCGGCCGCCGAAATCCTCGCGCCGGCCCGCCGTGAAGGCCCGTGACAGGCCCTTCCCCAGCCTTTTCAGCGGCAATCGGAATTCACTGATTCAATTCGGAAAATGGCAATTTAAAGAATTTCAACGATTTGACGCTTTTTTACTTAAATGCCGAAAAAAGTCGCAGATCGCTGTGATATAACTCCGGACGCATTGCCCAGTTTTGGCGGGACGACCCTCAAGACCACACCTGATGGAGAAGGAGAAAAACGATGCAAAAACGCAATCTCGTGTTGAAAGCCGCCGCCGCGCTCATCGTCGGCAGCCTCGCGCTCACCGGCTGCACCACCACGCCGGACAAGCCCGACAGCGCGTCGACCAACGCATCGAAGCGCCAGGCGATCGACGCCAGCGTGAACGCCACGCTCTCGCGCCTCTATTCGACCGTGCCGGGCTCGCGTGAGCTGGCCGCCAAATCACGCGGCATCCTGGTGTTCCCGAGCGTGCTGCAGGCCGGCTTCATCGTCGGCGCGCAGACCGGCAACGGGGCGCTGCGCGTGGGCGGCAGCACGATCGGCTACTTCAACACCTCCTCGCTGTCGGTCGGCCTGCAGGCCGGCGCGCAATCCAAGGCGGTGGTGTTCCTGTTCATGACGCAGGACGCGCTCGACAAGTTCCGCGCCACCGACGGCTGGTCGGCCGGCGCCGACGCCTCGGTCGCGCTGGTGAAGATGGGCGCGAACGGCGCGATCGATTCGAACACGGCCACCGCGCCGGTCGAGGTGATCGTGCTGACCAACGCCGGCCTGATGGGCGACGTGTCGATCAACGGCACCAAGGTCACCAAGCTGGACCTGTAAGGCAGGCGGCAAGGCTGCGCGGCCTCTGCCAGGGCCGCGCAACCGCGGACATGAAAAAGGCGCCTCGCGAGAGGCGCCTTTTTTGCCATGCGGCGGCCGGATCGAATCCTCAGGTGGCCGAATCGATGACCTTGAAGCGCGAGCGCTTCTGCGCGCGGATCAGCGCCTGGTAGACGTCGACATACTGCTGGGCCATGCGCCGCGAGGTGAAGCGCTCCTCGAAGCGCTGCCGCACGCGCGTGCGCGAGAGCGTCGAGAGGCGGTTCACGGCCGCCACCGCGCCGATCTCGTCCTCCACGATGAAGCCCGTCAGCCCCTCCTCGATCACCTCGGGCACCGCGCCACGATTGAAGGCGATCACCGGCGTGCCGCAGGCCATCGCCTCGATCATCACCAGGCCAAAGGGCTCGGGCCAGTCGATCGGGAACAGCAGCGCATGCGCGCCGGACAGGAATTCGGCCTTCTGCTCGTCGGCGATCTCGCCGATGAACTCCACGTGCGGCAGCGCGAACAGCGGCTTGATGCGGCGCTCGAAATACTCCTCGTCGGCCGCGTCGATCTTGGCGGCGATGCGGATCGGCAGGCCGCAGCGCTCGGCGATCCGGATCGCGCGATCGACACGCTTTTCCGGCGAGATCCGGCCCAGGAAGGCGAGGTAGCGCTGCTCCACCGGCTGCGGTGTGTAGAGCGTGTCGGGCAGGCCGTGCAGTACCGTGGTCAGCCAGTTGGCGCGCGGCAGCGGCTGGCGCTGCGAATTCGAGATCGAGACCACCGGCGCGGTATTGAACAGGTCGAACACCGGCTGCTGCTCGAGCAGGTCCAGGCGCCCATGCAGCGTGGTGAGGAACGGCGTGGGCTGGCGCTGGAATACCGAGAACGAGTAGTAGTCCATGTGGAAATGCAGCACGTCGAACTCGGCGGCGCGGCGCGCCACGCGCTCCATCAGCAGCATGTGCGGCGCCACGCGATCGCGGATCGACACGTCCAGGCGCATCGCGCGCGGCCATACCGCGTCGAGCTTGGCCTTGGTGTGCGAGTCCCCGCTCGCGAACAGCGTCACGTCGTGCCCCAGGTCGACCAGCGCCTCGGTGATGTAGGACACGACACGCTCGGTGCCGCCGTAGAGCTTCGGCGGCACCGATTCCGTCAGAGGCGCGATCTGAGCAATCTTCATCGTTATGTTCTCCAGGAACGCCCATGGGCCGCGGCACAAATCCACGCTACCGCTAATCCGACATTATTCGCGATCCACCTCGAGGGTGGCAGGGAGATTGCATTTTCTGGACCTTGTTACAGCGCGGATACATTCGGTTTCGGCAAGACTTACCGCGTCGCAACATGGCTTGCCTCCCCGCCTCGCCCAGGCCGATTTCCGCTCAACGCGCGGGCCATTTCCAGGCCGGCCGGTCGAGCTGCTCGTCGTCGACGCGCGTCTCGCCGAGCCGCTTGTCGAGCACCAGCGACAAACTGCCGGCCTCGCGCTCCAGCGTGGAAACCAGGCGCGCCGCATGCGAGACCACGATCACCTGCGAGCGCGCCGCCGCGCGGGCAATCAGGCGCCCCAGCGCCGGCAGCAGGTCCGGATGCAGGCTGGTTTCCGGTTCGTTGAGCACCAGCAGGGCCGGCGGGCGCGGCGTCAGCAGCGCGGCGGCCAGCAGCAGGTAGCGCAGCGTGCCGTCCGAGAGTTCGGCCACGCCGAGCGCGCGCAGCAAGCCCGGCTGCTGCATGGTCACCTCGAAGCGGCCACGCCCGCCGCTCTCGACGGCCAGGCGCGCGCCCGGGAAGGCGTCGTCGATGGTCGCGTCGAGCGCCTCGGCGTCGCCGATCTCGCGGATCGTCTGCAGCGCGGCGGCCAGGTCGGCGCCGTCGTCTGCCAGCACCGGCGTATGCGTGCCGACCTGCGCCTGGCGGGCCGGCGCGCCGGCATCGGTGCGGAAATGGTCGTAGAAGCGCCAGGAGCGGATTCGCTCGCGCATCGCGATCATCTCGGGCGCGCCGGAAGGATCGACGAATTCGGTCAGCATGCTGTCGAACGAGGCGACCGGCTGCGGCACGCTGCGCCAGTCGCCGGCTGCATCGCGGGTGCGGATCTGCGCGCCGTGCCGCTCGACCAGCAGCGTCGAGGGCCGCAGCAGGGCGCCGCTCCACAGGCATTCGCGCTTGATCACCGGATCGAGGCCGAAGGCCGAATCGGAGACGATCGGCAGGCCCAGGTCGATGGCATAGCCGAAATCCTCGCAGGCGAAGCCGAGCTTGAGCGAGACGGGATCCTTGCGCGCCAGCGGCTGGACCGGCACCTCGCCCGCCAGCATCGCGCGCGAGAAGCGCTCGGGGCCCGCCCACAAGGTCGAGGCCAGGCCACCCTCGCGCGCCAGCGAGGGAATCGCGCGCCCCTGGGCGGTATCGGCCAGCAGGCGCAGCGCGCGGTAGACGCTGGACTTGCCGCTGCCGTTCGGGCCCGTCACCACGTTGAGCCCGGCCAGCGGCACGATGAAGTCGCGCAGCGAGCGGTAGTTGGCGACCGCCAGCGCGGTCAGCGGCGGCATCGAGGGGCCGGCGCCCGGCTTCGGATCGGTCATGCGGGGCTCGCTCGGCGAAGGAGGAAGGAAGCGGCGGCGGCGCTCAGCGCACCACCTCCGGCGCGGGCGCCTCGGCGGCGGTCGGATCGGCCGCCGTGTTGGCGGCCGTGCTGGCCGCCGGCTCGTGCGGCATCCACGAGGGCAGCACCGGCTCGCGCCCCTGGTCCGGCGTGGCCAGCTCCATCCGGCCGCGCGGCAGGCTGTCCGGATAATTGGCCTGCAGGAAGGCGATCAGCCCCTCGCGCACGCGGCAGCGCAGGTCCCAGGCCAGCGAGGAATCGGGCGCGCTGACCAGCGCGCGCAACTGGATCGAGCGCTCGGTGGCGTCGGTCACCTGCAGCACCTGCACCCGGCCGTCCCATTCGGGCGCGGCGCTGACGATGCGCGACAGCTCGCTGCGCAGCGGTTCCAGCGGCGTGCGGTAGTCGACGAACAGGAACACCGTGCCGATGATCTCGGCGCTGTTGCGGGTCCAGTTCTGGAACGGGTTCTCGATGAACCATTGCAGCGGCACCACCAGCCGGCGCTGGTCCCACAGCCGCACGGACACATAGGTACCAGTAATTTCCTCGATCCGGCCCCACTCGCCCTGGATCACCACCACGTCGTCGAGCCGGATCGGCTGCGAGATGCCGATCTGCAGACCGGCGATCAGGTTGCCGAGCACCGGCCGCGCGGCGATACCGGCCACCAGCCCGGCCACGCCGGCCGAGGCCAGCAGGCTCGCGCCGATCTGCCGGACATTGGGGAAGGCCATCAGCGCGGCGCCGGTGCCGATGATCACCACCACCACCATCGCCGAGCGCGCCAGCACGCGCGCCTGGGTGTGGATGCGGCGCGCCTCCAGGTTGTTGGGCCGGTCGACCGGGTTGGCCTGCACGATCGCCTCGCCGACCGCCGCCGCCAGGCGCATCAGCAACCAGGTCAGCGCGATGATCAGGCCGACCGCCGCGAGCGTGCGCAGGCCGCCCGCGTGGCTCAGTTCGTCGGCCACCTGCAGGGACAGGAATTCGAGCGCCAGGAAGGCCAGCACCGCGAGCGCGGGCCGGTCGATATAGCGCACGATCACGCTCATGAAGGGATAGGGGCGCGCCAGCGGGATCAGGATCCGCGCGCCGAGCCAGTGGATGCCGGTCACGACGGCCAGCAGGAGCGCGGCAACGAACAGCGTGCCGGGCCAGGAGTGGAGCGGCGCATCGGCGATGGCCGCGAGTTGATCGATGGTCATCGTCATCGCGCGGGAGTCGTCGTCTGGGGCGGGGGCGGCGGGATCCGCGGATCCCGCTTCCGCCGGGGTTGGTTGGAACAGGAACAGAGGGCCGGGAACCGCCCTCGCCTTCAATTCAGTTCAGTTAAGCCCGGGCGCGCGGCCGCCTCAATTGCCGTTGCGGCAGGGAAACGCCTTGCCGAGCCCGAGCGAGACGGCCGTGCTGGCGTTGTAGTCGACGATCTTCGGGTTCTCGGCGACGTACTTGCGCACCGCGTCCGTCATCTGCTGCGCCTTGATGTCGGGCGGCAGGCAGAAGTACTGGCCGACGCGCGGCCCGGTGGTGCCGCCGATCGCGTCGATCGTGTTGTACACGCCGTCGGCCGCGCCCTCGATATACGCGCCGCACGAGGCGCGCGACTTCACGTCGGTCTTCGCACAGAGCTTGTCGAGATCACCGGCCGTGAAAGCGTGCGCCGACAGCGGCGCGACGAACGCGGCGGCAAAACACAGAGCCCGCAACATTGGATCTTCCTTATGTCAGGTCGGCGGCCTCGGGCCGGTACGACGAAAGCGGCGCGGCGAAGGCCGCGCCCAAAACCGCTATTTTGCACTGTTTTGGCCACCCGCCCCACTGGCGGGGCGGCCGTCGCCGATCCGCACGGTGCGCGTGGACAGGATCTTGACCGCATCGGGCGCCTGGTAATGCTTGGCGAACTCCAGCGCGGTGACGCCGACCTGGTTCTTGATGGCCGGATCGGCGCCCTGGTCGAGCAACAGGGTGACGGTGGTGTCGTGGTTGCCGCGCGCGGCCATCATCAGCGGCGTGGTGCCGTTGGGCGAGCCCGCGTCGATGTAGGCGGACTTGTCGAGCAGGTAGCTGACCACGTCGTCGTGGCCGTTGGTGGCCGCGTAGTGCAGCGCCGTCCAGCCCTTCTTGCTGACTTCGGCGCCCTTGTCGACCAGGAACTTCACCAGCGGCAGGTCGCCGTTGAGCGAGGCCATCATCAGCGCGTTCTCGCCGGCCGGATCGGTCTTCTCCAGGTCGATATTGGGTGCCGAGGCCAGCGCCTCGGCCACCTTGTCCGACTTCTCGCGCGCGGCGATCACGATCAGCGGATTGCCGCGGTCGTCGGTCAGGTTCGGGTCGAGCCCGTTCTTGAGCTGCTTGCCGATGTCGGCGATATCGTCGAACTTGACGGCCTTGACGATCGCGTCGCGCGATTCGGCATGCGCGAGCGTGGCGGCGAAGCCGGTGCCGCAGGCAGCGGCGAGGACGAGCGCGCGCAGCGCGGCGCCCGGGCGGATCATGGACAGACCGTTGATCGGTTTCATATTGTTAGGCTCCTACCCTGGGTTGCTCCGGCCGGCGATCGCATCAGGCGGCGATCTTGAACAGCCGGAAAAAGTTCTGCGTGGTCGCGGCGGCCAGCGCCTCATCGCTGATGCCGCGCTGTGCCGCGATAAAGCGTCCGACATAACTGACGTACGCAGGTTCATTCGGCTTGCCGCGATACGGCACCGGCGCCAGGTACGGCGAGTCCGTCTCGATCAGCAGGCGCTCGATCGGCACGCGCCGCGCCACGTCCTGCACCTCCTCGGCCTTCTTGAAGGTGACGATCCCCGACAGCGAGATATGGAAGTCCTGCGCCAGCGCCGCCTCGGCCACGTGCCAGGGCTCGGTGAAGCAGTGCATCACGCCGCCCGGCACCGAGGCGCGCTCCTCGGCCATGATCCGCAGCGTGTCCTCCGAGGAGGCGCGCGTGTGGATGATCAGCGGCTTGGCGGTGGCGTGCGCGGCGCGGATATGCGTGCGAAAGCGCTCGCGCTGCCATTCCATGTCGGCGATCGTGCGCTCGCCGAGCCGGTAGTAGTCGAGGCCGGTCTCGCCGATCGCGACCACCTTCGGATGCGCCGCCAGTTCGACGAGTTCGGCGAGCGTCGGTTCCCGCACCTCCTCGTGATCGGGATGCACGCCCACCGAGGCGTAGATGTACTCGTGCCGCTCGGCGATCGCGAGCACCTGCGGCAGGGTCTCGAGGTCCACCGAGACGCACAGCGCATGCGTGACCTGGTGCTCGCGCATCTTGTCGAGCACCTCGGGCAGGCGCTCGGCGAGCCCTTCGAAATTGATGTGGCAATGCGAATCGACGAACATCGGTGCTTCCTGTCTGGGCTCAGGCCTGAGCGATCGGGCTCATGCGTAGAGCTCGCGATAGCCGAGGAACAGCTCCTCGAACACGAGCCGCGCATTGAGCGGGTGGTTCTCGACCGCGCGCTGGCGCGTCACGGTCTTCATGAAACGCGCGAAGGCGTTGGCGTCGAGCGCCGCCGCGCAGCGTTCGAGCGCCGCGCGCTGCGCGGGGAAATAACGCGGCTGGCCAGCCGCACGCTGCGCCAGCAGATCATAGAGCCAGCGCTGCAGCCAGCCCAGCACCACCGGCACCGGCAGCTTCTGCAGCGACTCGCCGCAGGCGAACGGATCGCAGCCCGCGCCGGCCGCCAGCTGCGTCAGGGTCCAGTCGCGCAGCGGCCGGTTCTCGTCGGCGGCCAGCGCCAGCGCGGCCAGCGGCGCGCCGCCCGCTTCGGCCAGCAAGGCTGCCGCGTCGGGCACCTGCTGCGCCGCCAGCCAGGCCTCGGCGTCCGCCGCCGAGGGCAGCGTCATCGGCCATTGCCGGCAGCGGCTGATGATGGTCGGCAGCAGGCGATCGAGCCGCGCCGACACCAGCAGGAACAGCACGCCCGAGGGCGGCTCCTCGAGCGTCTTGAGCAGCGCGTTGGCGGCCGCCACGTTGAGCGCCTCGGCCGGGTACAGCACCACCACGCGCGCGCCGCCGCGATGCGAGCCGACGCCGACGAAGTCGAGCAGGCCGCGCACCTGCTCGATCTTGATCTCCTTGCTCGGCGTGCGGGTCTTCTTGCCGCCCTCGTCCGCGTCAGCCTTGGGCTCGTCGGCAACCGCGCCCGGTGCCTCGCCGGCCAGCGCCTCGGGCAGCACGATCCGGTAGTCGGGGTGATTGCCCTGCTCGAACCAGGTACAGGCCGCGCACTTGCCGCAAGGCTCGCCCTTGGGCAGCGGCGATTCGCACAGGAAGCCCTGCGCCAGGTGCTGGGCGAAACGCAGCTTGCCGATGCCGGCCTGGCCGTGCAGCAGCAGCGCGTGCGGCCAGGCCGCGCGCAGCGCCTGCAGGCGGTCCCAGTCCTCGGTTTGCCATGGATAGATCATCGGGTCGGCCCTTTGCGGGTGGATCAGAGCGAAGCCAGCACGCCTTCGAGCTGGCGCTGGATCTGGGCGATCGACTGGCTGGCGTCGACGATCAGGAAACGATACGGCGCCTCTTCGGCGCGGCGCAGGTACTCGGCGCGCGTGCGCAGGAAGAAGGCATCGCTTTCCGCCTCGAACTTGTCGGGCGCGCGCGCCGCGCCGCGCCGCTCGCTGGCGACCTCGGGCGGCACGTCGAACAGGATCGTCAGGTCGGGCTGGAAGCCGCCCTGCACCCAGCGCTCCAGCGTTTCCAGCTTGTCGCGCGGCAGGCCGCGGCCGCCGCCCTGGTAGGCGAAGGTCGCGTCGGTGAAGCGGTCCGAGACCACCCAGTCGCCGCGCGCGAGCGCCGGCTCGATCACGCGCGCCAGGTGCTCGCGACGGCTCGCGAACATCAGCAGGGCCTCGGTTTCCAGGTCCATCGCCTGCTCCAGCAGCACCGCGCGCAGCGACTCGCCCAGCGTGGTGCCGCCCGGCTCGCGGGTCTGCACCACCTGGCGGCCGCTGGCGGCGACCTGCGCGCGCAACTGCTCGCAGAACCAGGCGAGGTGCGTGGTCTTGCCCGCACCGTCGATCCCTTCGAACGTGATGAATTTACCGCGCGCCATCATTGACCTCGTAGGTATTTGTCCACGGCCTTGTTGTGATCGCCGAGCGTATCCGAGAAGACGCTCGTGCCGTCGCCCTTGGCGACGAAATAGAGCGCCGGGGTGGCGGCCGGGTTCACGGCGGCCTGCAGCGACGCCGCGCCCGGCAGGGCGATCGGCGTCGGCGGCAGGCCGCGGCGCGTGTAGGTATTGTAAGGAGTGTCCATCTGCAGGTCCCGCTTGCGCAGGTGCCCGTCGTAAGCGTCGCCAAGGCCGTAGATCACGGTCGGATCGGTCTGCAGCGGCATGCCGATCCGCAACCGGTTCGCGAACACCGCCGCCACGTAGGCGCGGTCGGCCGCGTGGCCGGTTTCCTTCTCGACGATCGAGGCGATCGTCAGCATTTCGTAAATCGAGCGATACGGCAGCCCCGGGGCGCGCATGCGCCATGCCTCGTCCAGCCGCGTCTGCATCAACTGGTAGGCGCGCCGGTAGAGGTTGATATCGTTGGTGCCCTTGTCGAACAGGTAGGTATCGGGGAAGAACAGGCCCTCGCCGCTGCCCCGCTCGATCTGAGCGGGGGTCGCGCCGATCGCGCGCAGCAGCTCAGCATCGCTCATGCCCGCCGTGCTGTGCACGAGGGCCGGATTGCCGTCGAGCTCGGCGCGCATGCGCTTGAAGGTCCAGCCCTCGATGATGGTCGCGACGTATTCGTTGACGTCGCCGCGCGCCAGCTTCTGCAGCACCTCGTACGACGTCAGTCCGGTCTTGAACTCGTAATTGCCCGACTTGAGCCGGCTGTCCAGCCCGAGCACGCGCGTCATCAGCACGAACAGCTGCGGCTGCAGGGGCACGCCGCCGCGCACGAGCTGCTGCGCGACGCCCTTGACGCTGCTGTGCGGCTTGATCGTGACATCGACGGTCGGTGACGGTAAGGCAAGCGGCTGGTTCGCCCAGTAATAACCGCCGCCCGCCAGCGCAGCGGCCAGGACGACGGCCGCCGCCGCGAGCGCGGCGCATTTCGAGAGTAGGGACATGCGGAACGGGACTCGGTGAAGGTCCATATAATACTTGCTTGTCTTCGCCAAAGTCAGGATTGACTGTTCCCCGTTTCCATGAGCACACCGATCGTCAACGGGGCGCCGACCGCGGCTGCCCCCGCCCTGCCCGTCCTGCCGCGTCCGGCGGCCGCCGAATTCGAGGCGGCGCTCACGCGCGGCGTCTACGCGCCGCTGCCGCAGTTCGGCATCATCGATGTCGCCGGCGACGATGCCGCGACCTTCCTCCATAGCCAACTGACCAACGATATCGAGCATCTTGACGCGGCCGGCGTCAAGCTGGCCGGCTACTGCACCGCCAAGGGCCGCCTGCTGGCCTCGTTCCTGGCCTGGCGCAGCGAGTCCGGCGTGCGCCTGCTGGTCTCGAAGGACATCCAGCCCGCCGTGCAGAAGCGCCTGTCGATGTTCGTGCTGCGCGCCAAGGCGAAGCTGAGCGACGCGGCCGGGCTGGTCGCCGTCGGCATCGCCGGCGAGGCTCGCGAGGCCTTGTCGGGCCTGTTCGAGGCGCTGCCCGACGGCGTCCATACCAAGCTCGACGGCCCGGCCGGCACGCTGATCCGGCTGCCCGACGCCGACGGCCGCGCGCGTCACCTGTGGATCGCCAGCCGCGAGCAGTTCGAGGCCGGCGCCGCGGTGCTCGACGGCAAGCTCGCGCGCGTCTCGCCGGCCGTGTGGGACTGGCTCGAGATCCGCGCCGCCGAGCCGCGCATCACCCAGCCGGTGGTCGAGCAGTTCGTGCCGCAGATGCTCAACTACGACGTGATCGGCGCCGTCAATTTCCGCAAGGGCTGCTACCCGGGCCAGGAAATCGTCGCGCGCAGCCAGTATCGCGGCACCATCAAGCGCCGTGCCGCGCTGGTGCACGTCGAGGGCGAGACCGACACGGTGCGCGCCGGCGTCGAGCTGTTCCACAGCGAGGATCCGGGCCAGCCCTGCGGGATGATCGTCAACGCGGCGGCCGCGCCGGCAGGCGGCGTCGACGCGCTGGCCGAGATCAAGCTGGCCGCGCAGGAATCCGGCACGGTCCACCTCGGGGCCGCCGACGGCCCGGCGCTCGCCTTCCTGCCGCTGCCCTACGGCATCCCCACCGAAGTCTGAGCGCGCGTGCTATCGTGGCGCGCGGACCAACGCGAGCCACGGCGCGTGCCCGGTCCGCGCACCCCGAT
Source organism: Burkholderia sp. SJZ089 (assembly GCF_007828315.1). NCBI lineage: Bacteria > Pseudomonadati > Pseudomonadota > Betaproteobacteria > Burkholderiales > Burkholderiaceae > Burkholderia > Burkholderia sp. SJZ089. Next base: position 439,780 of record NZ_VIUM01000005.1, read on the forward strand.
CCCAGTGAGGGAATCACCTGATGTGCCTGATCGTATTCGATTGGCAGCCCGAGGCCGAGGACGGCCCGGTACTGACGCTCACCGCGAACCGTGACGAATTCTTCCGCCGCACGAGCGCGCCGCTGGCCTGGTGGGAGGATGTGCCCGGCGTGCTGGCCGGGCGCGACCTGGAAGGCGGCGGCACCTGGCTCGGCGTCTCGCGCGACGGCCGCTTCGCCGCGCTGACCAACTACCGCGCCCCCTTCGACATCCGCGCCGGCGCCCCGACGCGCGGCAAGCTGGTGTCGGACTTCGTCGGCGGGCGCAACCTCGCGCCGCTCGACTACCTCGAGCAGATCGCCGGCACCGCCGCGCTCTACAACGGCTTCAACCTGCTGGTCGGTGACTGCCGGCGCCGCGAGCTGGCCTGGTACTGCAACCGGCCGGCCGAGCCCGATACCGCGCTCGACGCGCCGCTGCGGCTGGCCGCCGGCGTGCACGGGCTGTCCAACGCGCGGCTCGACACGCCCTGGCCCAAGCTGGTCCACAAGCGCAGCGAGCTCGGCACCCTGCTGACCTACGAGGCCGCGCCCTCGCTCGACGCGCTGATCGAGATCATGCGCGACACGCGCACCGCCGCCGACGAGGCGCTGCCGCATACCGGCATTCCGCTGGAGCGCGAGCGCGCGCTGTCGGCCGCCTTCATCGAGACGCCCGAATACGGCACGCGCGGCACCACGGCGCTGCGCGTGACGGTCAAGGAGCGCTCGCGGCTGACAGTCGAGATCAAGGAGCGCTGCGACGACGACGGCTCGCACCGGATCGTGCGGCCCGGCGCCTTCGAGCGCGCGATGAGCTTCGACGTGGAGCTGGGCGGCACGCGTTGAGGCCGGCGCGCGCCGTTTCGACGCGCAGCCTCTCGCAAGGATTCGCACAGATCGACGCGCCTAGCCGCTAGGGCGCGCGCGCCATCTCGACGTGGATCACGCCGGCCGTGTCGAACGGCTCGCCGACGATGTCGAAACCGCGCTGCCGGTAGAACGGCACCGCCGCCGGCTGCGCATAGAGCGTCACGCGCGCCTCGCCGCGCGCGGCGGCTTCCGCCACCAGCGCGCCCAGCACGCGCGTGCCGATGCCGCGGCCGCGCGCTTCCGGCAGCACCGACAGGCGGCCGATGGTGGCGCCGGCCAACAGGCGCGCGGTGCCCACCGCGTGGCGCGTGCCTCGGTCATCGCCGCCTTCGCCTCGCACCAGGTAGGCCACCGCGTGATGCGCCAGCGGATCCTCCTCGTCGAGTTCCAGCTCCGGCGCGATGCGCTGCTCGCGCACGAACACCGCGTCGCGGATGCGCGCCGCATCGGCGCCGAGCCGCGTCCAGTCGCCCGTTTCCACCTCGATCCGCTCCATCGCTGCGCCTCGTCGACCTGATCGACGCGGCGGCGCTCAGTCCTGCTCGAACGCCCCGCGCAATGCCCGCACCGCGTCCGCATGCGCCTGCCGGACCGCCGGAACGTACCCGCCCATCTTGAAGAATTCGTGAATCATGCCCGCGTAGCGGACCAGCTCGACGCGATTGCCGGCCGCGCGCAGCTTGTCCGCATAGGCGATGCCCTCGTCGGAGAGCGGATCGTATTCGGCCACCGCGATCCAGGCCGGCGCGAGGCCTGCGAAGGACGGCGCGCCGCGCATGCCGTCGAGCGGCGCGAAGCGCCAGTCCTCGCGATCGGCCGGGTTCGGCACGTACTGCGAGAAGAACCACTGGATGGTTTCGGCCGTCAGCAGATAGCCGTGAGCGAGCCGCGCGTGCGAGGCCGTCTGCTGGTGCGCCGTGAGCCCGGGGTAGATCAGAAGTTGCAGCCGCGGCGCGATCCCTCGATCGCGCGCCAGCACCGCCACCGCGGCGGCCAGCGTGCCGCCGGCGCTGTCGCCGCCCACCGCCAGACGCGCCGCGTCGACGCCGAATTCGCTGGCATGCGCGTGCAGCCAGGCATAGGCGTCCTCGGCATCGTCGTGCGCGCTCGGGAAGCGCGCCTCGGGCGCGAGCCGGTAGTCGACCGACAGCACCGCGCAATACGCGTCGCGCGCGAACATCCGGCACAGCGCGTCATGCGTGTCGAGGCTGCCGACCGTGAAACCGCCGCCGTGGTAGTAGACCAGCGCCGGCAGCGGCTCGCCCAGGCTCGGCATCTCGGGCAGGTAGAGCCGCGTGCCGATCGTGGCGCCGTCGCGGGTCGGCACGCGCAGATCCTCCACCGAGGCCATCGGCGCGGGCGCGAGATCGAGGATCGGCGCACTGCGCTCGTAGGCGGCACGCGCGGCCTGTGGCGTCTGGGAGGCGTAGGCGGGACGTCGGGCGCGCTCGATCATGTCGAGCACCTGGGCGATTCCGGGATCGAGCGGCATCGGGGCGGCGGTGGATAGGCAAAGGGTGGACGATAGCGGCACATGATGCCACGCGCCGGCCAGGCGGCGGCTTGCCTGCGCAGGATGGGCGGCAATGCCCGCGCGCCGCCCTTTCGCTTTTCGCGCCTAGGCGCGGCTCAGCCCAGCGCGACGAGCTGCTTGCCGAAGTTGTGCCCCTTGAGCATGCCGAGGAAGGCTTCGGGCGCGCGCTCGATGCCCTGCGCGATGGTCTCGCGATAATGCAGCTCGCGGCGCGCCACCAGCTCGCCCAGTTCGGCCAGCGCGGCCGGCCAGACCTCGGGATGCTCGGTGACGATGAAACCCTCCACGCGCAACCGCGCCCTGAGGATCGGCCCGGGCTGCCGGATCGGCGCGGCCTCGCCGTCGTAGCCGGCGATCATCCCGCACAAGGCGACGCGGCCGAATGCGTTCATCAGCGCCAGCGTCGCGTCGAAACCAGGGCCGCCGACGTTCTCGAAACAGAGATCGATGCCGTCGGGCGCGGCGGCCGCCAGATCCTCGGCCAGGCGCCCGGCCTTGTAGTCGACGCAGGCGTCGAAGCCGAGCGTGTCGCGCACGTAGCGGCACTTGTGCTCGCCGCCGGCGATGCCGATCACGCGGCAGCCGGCGCGCCGCGCGAGCTGCCCCACCACGCCGCCGACCGCGCCGCTCGCCGCGCTGACCAGCAAGGTCTGTCCCGCGCGCGGCTCGAGCAGGCGATTCACGCCGTACCAGGCGGTCACGCCCGGCATGCCCACCACGCCGAGATGGGCCGACAACGGCAAGCGCGACGCATCGACCTTGCGCAGCCCCTTGCCGTTCGAGACGCCATGCGTCTGCCAGCCGAACATGCCGACCACGCGGTCGCCGACCGCATAAGCGGCATGACGCGACTCGATTACCTCGCCAGCCGTCTCGCCGATCATCACCTCGCCGAGCGGCTGCGGCGCCGCGTAGGATTTCGCTTCGCTCATGCGGCCGCGCATGTAGGGGTCCAGCGAGAGAAAGCGGTTACGCACGCGTAGTTCGCCCTCGCGCAGCGGCGCGAGCGGCGTTTCCACGAGCCGGAAATTGTCGAGGCTGGCCGCGCCCTCGGGGCGCGACACGAGCAGAACCTGCCGATTGATGTCGGTCATCGCTGTCTCCTGTCTCCATGTCATGACGCCCGCCTCGCCGGAGAGGAGCTTCCCGGCCTCGTCCTGGCGCGAGCCCAACGCGATTCGGCCCCGTCGTCGCCGATCGGGGCCGTTGCTGCCACGGGGGCCGTCAGGCGTCGCTCGGCCCCGGATTCGCGCCCGGATCGGTGCGCGAGCGCTGCCGGGCGATATCGCGGCCCACAGCCAGCCGCTTCATGTACTTGAAGGTGCCGATCGCCTTGGCGACGAAATTGCCCTGGCTGTCGCGCACCTCGCCCTCGCAATAGGCCATGGTGGTCGAGCGGTGCATCACGCGGCCATAGGCACGCAGCTCGCCGCGCCCCGGCTGCATGAAGTTGACCTTCATCTCCACCGTCACCACGCCCACGCCGTCGTCGGTCAGGCTGCGCGCGGCCATCGCCAGCGCCACGTCGGCCAGCGTCATGGTCACGCCGCCGTGGGCGATGCTCCAGGTGTTCATGTGCTGCTCGGCCAGCGGCAGCGCGATCTCGCTGGCGCCATCCTTGGCCGAGACGAGTTGCACACCGAGCGCGTCGACGAAGGGGCTCTCGATGGTGGGCGGCGCCTTGCGCGGGCTGCTGTCCTGGCTCATCGCGCGCCTCGCGCCGTCTGGCCGATCAATCCGCGCGACTCGCGCGCCGCGGCGTGTGCCGATGCCTTCTGTGTCATGTTGCCTTCTTGCCTAGCGATCAAGGATTCAGTGAATGTCGATGCGGGTGCGCGCCGGCTCGGGCCGCGCGCCCCTGATCCAGAACCGAAGCCTACCAAACTTGCGGGCCGGACGATTCGGCGAATCCAGCGGCGTGTCGTCGAATACGGGGCCTGAAAGGCGATCGTCAAGCGCCAAGCACAAAGGGCGGCCGACGCCGCAGCGCCGCCCGCCCTTTGCCTTCATGCCGATCAGCTCGCCGTCACGCGATCATGCGATCTCGAACAGCCCCGCCGCGCCCTGCCCGCCGCCGATGCACATGGTCACCACCACGTACTTCGCGCCGCGGCGCTTGCCCTCGATCAGGGCATGGCCGGCCAGGCGCGCGCCCGACACGCCATAGGGGTGACCCACCGCGATCGCGCCGCCGTTGACGTTGAGCCGGTCGGCCGGAATCCCGAGCGTGTCCTGGCAGTACAGCACCTGCACCGCGAAGGCCTCGTTGAGCTCCCACAGATCGATGTCGGACACCTTCAGCCCCGCCTGCTTGAGCAGCTTGGGCACCGCGAACACCGGGCCGATGCCCATCTCGTCGGGCTCGCAGCCGGCCACCGCGAAGCCGCGGAAGATGCCCAGCGGCGCCAGCCCCTCGCGCTCGGCGAGCTTCGCGTTCATCACCACGCAGGCCGAGGCGCCGTCCGAGAACTGGCTGGCGTTGCCCGCCGTGATCACCCCGCCCGGCACCGCCGAGCGGATTTTCGAGACGCCTTCCAGCGTGGTGTCGGGGCGAATCCCCTCGTCGGACGAGAGCGTGACCTCGCGCGTGTGGAGGCGGCCCGTGGCCTTGTCGGCCACGCCGGCCAGCACGGTGATCGGCACGATCTCAGCGTCGAAGCGGCCGGCCTCGCGCGCGGCCGCCGCACGCAGTTGCGATTGCACGCCGTATTCGTCCTGGCGCGCCTTGGCGATGCCGTAGCGCTTGGAGACATTCTCGGCGGTCTGCAGCATGCTCCAGTAGATCTCGGGCTTGTGCTCGCGCAGCCAGCCTTCCTGCAGCATGTGATGGTTCATTTCGTTCTGCACGCAGGAGATCGACTCCACGCCGCCCGCCACGAACACCTCGCCCTCGCCGGCGATCACGCGCTGCGCGGCCAGCGCGATGGTCTGCAGTCCGGAGGAGCAGAAACGGTTGATGGTCATGCCCGGCACCGACACGGGCAGGCCCGCGCGCAGCACGATCTGGCGCGCGATGTTGGCGCCGGTGGCGCCTTCCGGATTCGCGCAGCCCATCAGCACATCCTCGACGCGCGCCGGATCGAGCTTGGCGCGCTCGACCGCGGCGGCCACCACATGCCCGCCCAGCGTCGCGCCGTGCGTCATGTTGAGCGCACCGCGCCATGATTTCGCCAGCCCGGTGCGGGCGGTGGATACGATTACGGCTTCGTTCATGCCAGTCTCCTGGTTCGAATTGCTTGTAGACGGTTGTCGACGCAGGCGGCCCGCTCAGGCGAGCACCGCCTGCGCCTGGACGCGGGCCACGCCCGCGGCCTGAAGTTCTTGCCATGCCCGCGCCAGCGAGCCGTTCAGGTCGATCGCGCGGCAGGCATCCTCGATCACGGCGGCCTCGAAACCGGCCGCCCGCGCATCGAGCGCGGACCAGGCCACGCAGTAGTCGGTGGCCAGCCCGCAGCACCAGACGCGTTTCGCGCCGAGCGCGGCGAGGTAGCCCGCCAGCCCGGTGGGCGTGCTGCGATCGGCCTCGACGAAGGCCGAATAGCTGTCGATCGAGGCGTCGAGGCCCTTGCGGATCACCAGCCGCGCCTGCGGGATGTCGAGGGCGCGATGCAGCGCCGCGCCCTCGCTGTCCTGCACACAATGCACGGGCCACAGCACCTGTTCGCCATAAGGCAGGGAGATCGTCGAGAACGGCTCGCGGCCCGGGTGGTTGGCGGCGAACGACACGTGCGCGCGCGGATGCCAGTCCTGCGTGATCACCACCTGCTCGAAGCGCCGCGCGAGCCGGTTGATCACCGGCACCACCGCGTCGCCGTCGGCCACCGCGAGCGCGCCGCCCGGCATGAAATCGTTCTGCACGTCAATCACGAGCAGCACATCGTCGCTACGCATGCTGGTATCCTCCGCGCGCTTCAGCCGTTGAAACCCTTGCCGGCCGCCGCGAGCTTCGCGATCGACGGTGCCGGCTGCCAGGCATCGCCGTTCGCGCCCGCCGCGTAGCGGCGCATCGCGCGCTCGACGTTGTAGAGGCCGACCGTGTCCGCGTACAGCATCGGGCCGCCGCGCCAGAGCGGGAAGCCGTATCCGGTCAGGTAGACCATGTCGATGTCGGAAGCCTTGGAGGCGATGCCTTCCTCGAGGATCTTCGCGCCTTCGTTGACCAGCGCGTAGACCAGCCGCTCGACGATCTCCTCGTCGGCGATCTTGCGGCGCTCGAAGCCGGCTTCCTTCGAATAGGCCAGCACCATCTCGTCGACCAGCTTCGAGGGCTTGGCGCGCCGCTCGCCGGCCTGGTAGTCGTACCAGCCGCCGCCGGTCTTCTGGCCGAAGCGGCCCAGTTCGCAGAGGCGATCGGCGATCTTCGAGTAATGCAGGTCGGGCTGCTCGAGGTAGCGGCGCTTGCGGATCGCCCAGCCGATGTCGTTGCCGGCCAGGTCGCTCATGCGGAACGGCCCCATCGCGAAACCGAAGGCCTCGATCGCGCGATCGACCTGGGCGGGCAGCGCGCCCTCCTCCAGCATGAACAGCGCCTGGCGGATGTACTGCTCGACCATGCGATTGCCGATGAAGCCATCGCACACGCCCGATACCACCGCCGTCTTGCGGATCTTCTTGGCGAGCTGCATCACGGTGGCCAGCACGTCCTTGGCGGTATGCTCGCCGCGCACCACCTCGAGCAGCTTCATCACGTTGGCCGGGCTGAAGAAGTGCATGCCGACCACGTCCTGCGGCCGCCTGGTGAAGGCCGCGATCTTGTTCACGTCGAGCGTGGAGGTGTTCGAGGCGAGGATCGCGCCGGCCTTGGCCACCTCGTCGAGCTTGCGGAACACCTGCTCCTTCACGCCCAGTTCCTCGAACACGGCCTCGATGATCAGGTCCGCGTCCTTCAGGTCCTCGTAGGACAGCGTCGGCGAGATCAGCGCCATGCGCGCCTCGAGCTTCTCCTCGCTGAGCTTGCCCTTCTTGACCTGCGCCTCGTAGTTCTTGCGGATCGTGGCGAGGCCGCGCTCGAGCGCTTCCTGCTTCGTTTCCAGCAGCGTGACCGGCAGCCCCGCGTTGAGGAAGTTCATGGTGATGCCGCCGCCCATGGTGCCCGCGCCGATCACGCCGAGCTTGCGGATCTCGCGCACGGGCGTGTCGGCCGGCACGTCGGGGATCTTGCTGGCGGCGCGCTCGCCGAAGAAGGCATGGCGCAGCGCGCGGCTTTCCGGCGTCTGCACCAGCGCCACGAAACCCTCGCGCTCATCGATCAGGCCCTGGTCGAAGCCCTTCAGCACGCCGGCCTCGATCGCGTCGATGCACTTGTGCGGCGCCGGGTATTGCGGTGCGGCGGCGCGGGCGCTGTTGCGCGCGAACTGGATGAAGCCGGCCGCGTTCGGGTGCTCGATCTTGCGGTCGCGCACGCGCGGATGCGGGCCCGGCTTGGCGCCGACGCGCCTGGCCAGCGCCACCGCCGCTTCCAGCAGGTCACCTTCGGCCATCTCGTCGAACAGGCCGCTCTTGGCGAGCTGCTCGGAAGGCACGGCCGCGCCCGACACGATCATGTTCAGCGCGGTTTCCAGCCCGAGCGCGCGCGGCAGCCGCTGGGTGCCGCCCGCGCCCGGCAGCAGGCCGATCTTGACCTCGGGCAGGGCCACCTGGGTGCCCGGCGCGGCGATCCGGTAATGCGCGCCCAGCGCCAGTTCCAGCCCGCCGCCCATCACCACGCTGTGCACGGCGGCCACCACCGGCTTGGCGCTGGCCTCGACGGCCGCGATCAGGGTGTGCAGGCTCGGTTCCTGGAGCGCCTTGGGCGTATTGAATTCGGTGATGTCGGCGCCGCCCGAGAAGGCGCGGCCCGCGCCGGTGAGCACGATGGCCGTCACCGCCCGGTCCTGCAGCGCGCGATCGAGGCCGTCCATCACCCCGGCTCGCGTCGAATAGCCGAGCCCGTTGACGGGCGGATTGTTGAGCGTGATGACGGCCACGCCGTCACGAGTCGTGTAGTCCACTGCCATCTGTCTGCCTCCATGCGGTTGCGCGAGCCGCCAGGCCGCGCTTCGTCAGCGTCGACGGTGATTGTGCGCGCGCGACGCCGTGGCCGCACGCGAGGAAACCGGGGCAGCATACAACAAAAAAGAACGATCGTTCAATTACAACTTGAAGGTGCCGGATGCGGGTCGGAACCACGCTGTAAACAGCTTCGGCGGCCGGATCGCCAGAAGCGAAACCCGGCCGCCGATGATTGCGGAAACGGCAACGACGCGCCACTCGATGCGGGCTCTCGCGTCAAAGCCCGGCCGGGCGCAGCGGCTCGCCTTCCAGCGGGCATTCGCCGGCCACGATGCCGGGCAGCACATGCTCGCGGAACATCTCGCGCAGCTTGAGCTTCTGCAGCTTGCCGGTGGCCGTGTGCGGCAGCGTCTCGACGAACACCACGTCGTCGGGGATCCACCATTTCGCGACCTTGCCCGCGTAGAAGGCCAGCAGTTCCTCGCGCGTGACGTCCATGCCGGGTCGCGGCACCACCACCAGCAGCGGCCGCTCGGTCCATTTCGGATGCGCGCAGGCGATACAGGCCGCCTCGGCCACGGCCGGATGCGCCACCGCGACGTTCTCCAGGTCGATCGAGCTGATCCACTCGCCGCCCGACTTGATCACGTCCTTGCTGCGATCGGTGATCTGCAGGAAACCGTCGGCATCGATGGTGGCGACGTCGCCGGTGGGGAACCAGCCGTCGACCAGCGGCGAGCCGCTGCCGTCGAAATAATGCTCGACCACCCAGGGCCCGCGCACCTGCAGCTCGCCGAACGCGACGCCGTCCCAGGGCAGCTCGCGGCCGTCCTCGCCGACGATGCGCATGTCCACGCCATAGATCACGCGCCCCTGCTTCTCCAGCGAGCGGCGCCGCGCGGCCTCGTCGCGCTGCGTCTGCTCCCAGGTCAGCCGCGACAGGGTGCCCAGCGGGGACATTTCCGTCATGCCCCAGGCGTGGATCACCTGCACGCCGTAATCGTCCTCGAAGGCGCGCAGCATGGCCGGCGGGCAGGCCGAGCCGCCGATCACCGTGCGCTCCATGGTCGAGAAGCCGGCGCCCGATTCGCGCAGATGGTTGAGCAGGCCCAGCCAGACCGTCGGCACGCCAGCCGAGCAGGTCACGCGTTCGGCCTCCATCAGCTCGTGCAGCGACTTGCCGTCCAGGTCCTTGCCCGGCATCACCAGCTTCGCGCCGGTGAGCGGCACCGCGTAAGGCAGGCCCCAGGCGTTGACATGGAACATCGGCACCACCGGCAGCACCGAATCGAGCGCCGACAGGCCCATCGCGTCGGGCAGCGCGGCCGCGTAGGCGTGCAGCACGGTGGAACGATGCGAATAGAGCACCCCCTTCGGGTTGCCGGTGGTGCCCGAGGTGTAGCAGAGCGAGGAAGCCTGGCGCTCGTCGAGCAGCGGCCATTGATAGTCGCCGTCCTCGGCCTCGAGCAGCGTTTCATACGCCAGCAGCGGCGTGGCGGCGGCCGGCAGGTGCGCCTCGTCGGTCATCGCGATCCAGCCGCGCACCTGCGGGCACAGCGGCGCGAGCCGGTCGACCAGCGGCGCGAAGCTGATGTCGAACAGCACGAAACGGTCATCGGCGTGGTTGATGATGTAGACGAGCTGCTCGGGAAACAGGCGCGGATTGATCGTGTGGCAGACCGCGCCCATCCCGCTGATGCCGTAATAGGCTTCCAGGTGGCGATAGCCGTTCCAGGCCAGCGTGCCGACCCGCTCGCCCGGCTCGACGCCGGCGCGCAGCAGGGCCTGCGCCAGTTGCCGGGAACGCCGTTCGCAATCGCGGTAGGTGTAGCGGTGGATATCGCCCTCGAGCCGCCGCGATACGATCTCGGCATGGCCCATGTGGCGCGCCGCGTGCGTGATCAGGGACGACACCAGCAAGGGTATGTCCATCATCTGGCCCAGCAGCGGCGGGTTCATCGTGGTGCTCATCGTCCAGCTCTCCCGGTTGGATCCGACTACGACAGATGCCTCTCCCTCGCCGCAAGCGGCCCGCGCGGCGCGGATTTACAATACCGACTTGTGACTCGTCGTTCAACTTGCCGTTATCCAGAAGCGAATCCGATTTGGCTGCCACCCTCCCCGATCTCGCCGCCTCGCTCGCCGCGCCGCGCGACGATGCCTTCCTCAAGCTGGGCGCCGCATTCCTGACGCGCCTGCCCGCCGCGCCGCTGCCCGCGCCTTACGTGGTCGGCTTCTCCGACAACGTGGCCGCGGAACTGGGCCTCGATCCCGCGATCCGCGCGCTGCCGGGCTTCGCCGAGCTGTTCTGCGGCAACCCGAGCCGCGACTGGCCCGCCGAGGCGCTGCCCTATTCGAGCGTTTACTCGGGACACCAGTTCGGAGTCTGGGCCGGCCAGCTCGGCGACGGCCGCGCGCTGAACGTCGGCGAGATCGAGCACGAAGGACGCCGCTTCGAGCTGCAGTTGAAGGGCGCCGGGCGCACGCCCTACTCGCGCATGGGCGACGGCCGCGCCGTGCTGCGCTCCTCGATCCGCGAATTCCTGTGCTCCGAAGCGATGCACCATCTCGGCATCCCGACCACCCGCGCGCTGACCGTGATCGGCTCCGACCAGACCGTGATGCGCGAGACCGTCGAGACGGCCGCGGTGGTCACGCGCGTGGCCGAGAGCTTCGTGCGTTTCGGCCATTTCGAGCATTTCTTCTCGAACGATCGGCCCGACCTGCTCAAGCAACTGGCCGACCACGTGATCGACCGCTTCTACCCCGCCTGCCGCGAGGCCGAGGACCCGTACCTCGCCCTGCTGGAAGCCGTGATGCAGCGCACCGCGAAGATGGTCGCGCAATGGCAGGCGGTCGGCTTCTGCCACGGTGTGATGAATACCGACAACATGTCGATCCTCGGGCTCACGCTCGATTACGGCCCGTTCGGCTTCGTCGATGCCTTCGACGCTGGCCACATCTGCAATCACACCGACCAGCAGGGGCGTTATGCCTATCGCATGCAGCCGCGCATCTCGCACTGGAACTGCTTCTGCCTGGCGCAGGCGCTGCTGCCGCTGATCGGCCAGCAACGCGTCGACCTGGAAGACGACCCGCGCACCGAGCGCGCCGTGGAGGACGCCCAGGCGGTGCTGTCGCGCTTCCCGGAAACCTTCGGCCCGGCGCTGGAAGGCGCGATGCGCGCCAAGCTGGGGCTCGCGCTCGAGCAGGAAGGCGATGCCGCGCTGGCCAACCGGCTGCTCGAGATCATGCACGGCAGCCACGCCGATTTCACGCTGACCTTCCGGCGCCTCGCGCAGCTCTCGAAGCACGACGCGAATTCGGATGCGCCGGTGCGCGACCTGTTCATCGACCGCGAAGCCTTCGACGGCTGGGCCGCGCAATATCGCGCGCGCCTGGCCGACGAGACGCGCGACGACGCCGAGCGCGCCGCCGCGATGAACCGCGTGAACCCGAAGTACGTGCTGCGCAACCACCTGGCCGAGACCGCGATCCGTCGCGCGGCCGAGAAGGACTATTCGGAAGTCGAGCGGCTCGCGGCGATCCTGCGCCGGCCGTTCGACGAGCAACCGGAGCACGAAGCCTACGCCGCGCTGCCGCCGGACTGGGCCGGCACGCTCGAGGTCAGCTGTTCGTCCTGAGCGACGGCGCCCCGATTCCCCTGGAGAGACCCACATGTCCCACGATCACAACGACCGCGATTACCCGTACCAGAAGGACGAGGCCGAGCTGCGCGAGCGCCTCACGCCGATGCAGTACGAGGTCACCCAGCATGCCGCCACCGAGCGCGCCTTCACCGGCGAATACACCGACCTGGAAGATGCCGGCATCTATCACTGCGTGGTTTGCGACACGCCGTTGTTCGAATCCGGCGCGAAGTACCACTCGGGCTGCGGCTGGCCCAGCTACTTCAAGCCGCTCAACGGCGAGGTGATCGAGGAGAAGATGGACCGTACGCACGGCATGATCCGCGTCGAGGTGCGCTGCAACAATTGCGGCGCGCACCTGGGACACGTGTTCGAGGATGGTCCGCGCGACAAGACCGGCCTGCGTTACTGCATCAATTCGGCTGCGTTAAACTTCGAGCCTGACGCCGGCAAGTGAGGCCGTCGCCCGGGCTGGCCCGGGCGCTTCGGCCACACGCAACAGCCGCCGGCGCAAACCCGTCTTGCGTGCCGCCGCGGCCCGCCGGGCGGGGCCCCTAACGGTGGCGCAGCCCGGGCGCCTCGAACCCGGTCCGCCACGCAGCCCCGATCACCATGAAATTCCTGTTCGATCTGTTTCCGATCATCCTGTTTTTCGCTGCCTTCAAGGTCTGGGGCATCTTCACCGCCACCGCCGTGGCGATCGTCGCGACGCTGTTGCAGGTGGCCTGGGTGGCCTTCCGCCACAAGAAGGTCGACACCATGCTGTGGGTCAGCCTGGGCGTGATCGTCGTGTTCGGCGGCGCGACCCTGGTGCTGCACGACGAGAAGTTCATCCAGTGGAAGCCGACCGTGCTGTACTGGCTGTTCGCCGTGATCCTGGTCGCCGCGCGCTACCTGTTCGGCAAAAACCTGATCGAGAAGATGATGGGCAAGCAACTGAGCCTGCCGCATCCGATCTGGGACAAGCTCAACCTGGCCTGGGGCCTGTTCTTCGCCGTGCTGGGCGTGGTGAATCTCTACGTGGTGAATCACTACACGCCGTCGCAGTGGGTCAATTTCAAGCTGTTCGGCACCACCGGCGCGATGTTCGTGTTCATCATCCTGCAGAGCCTGTGGCTCGCGAAATACCTGAAAGACGAATGACGATGTCCGACGATTTCCTCAGCGCCTCGCCCGAAGGGCGCATCGCGCTGATCGAAGCGCGCCTGAACAGCGCGCTCTCCCCCGAATCCCTGCATGTCAGCGACGACAGCGCCGAGCACGCCGGTCACGCGGGTGCCGCGGCAGGCGGGCACTATACGGTGACGATCGTGGCCGCCGCGTTCGCCGGCAAGTCCCGCGTGGCGCGGCATCGGCTGGTGTATGATGCGCTCGCTGATGCGATGCGGCGCGGCATTCACGCGCTCGCGATCGTGGCTTACACGCCCGATGAGTTCAACGTGTCTTCACAATAATTCGTTTCACTAGGAATTCTTCCCGATGATCCTGAAATCCCCCCGCCTGTGGGTCGCGGCCGCCGCATTCGTCGCCGCACCGGCCTTCGCCCAGAACGTCGCCGTGGTGAACGGCACGCCGATCCCGAAGTCGCGCGTCGACGCGATGGTCGCTCAGCTCGTCCAGCAAGGTCAGCAGGATTCCGATCAGCTGCGCAAGATGGTCGGCCAGGAGCTGATCAACCGCGAAATCCTGATGCAGGAAGCGCTCAAGGAAGGCCTGCCGAACCGTCCCGACGTGAAGCAGCAAGTGGCGATCGCCCAGCAGACCGTGGTGCTGCGCGCGCTGATCGAGGACTTCGTGAAGAAGAACCAGCCGAGCGACGCCGAGGTCAAGGCCAAGTACGACGAGCTGGCCAAGGGCGCGACGGGTAGCGAGTATCACCTGCATCACATCCTGGTCGACAACGAGCAGCAGGCCAAGGATCTGATCGCGAAGATCAAGGCCGGCGCCAAGTTCGAGGACCTGGCCAAGCAGTTCTCGAAGGACCCGGGCTCGGCCAAGAACGGCGGCGATCTGGATTGGGCGGACCCGAAGTCGTTCGTGCCGGAATTCGCGAATGCGGCAACGCACCTGCAGAAGGGGCAGATGACGGACGAGCCGGTGAAGACGCAATTCGGCTGGCATATCATCCGCGTGGATGATGTTCGCCCGATCGCCCCGCCGCCGTTCGAGCAGGTGAAGGCGCAACTGGCGCAGCAGATGGTGCAGCAGAAGTTGCAGGCGTTTGAAGAGAAGCTGCGCGCGCAGGCGAAGATTCAGTGAGGTTCGTTTGATGTGCTTGGGCCGGCTTTTGATGAGCTGGCCTGGTGAAAAAATGCCGTCCCTTGGGACGGCATTTTTTATTGGGCTGTTGTTGTCGCACCTGGGGAAAATGGCGGGTCGGAGCGATCTGCTTGGTCGATACACTGCGCGGATTCGAAACCCTTGCAAAGGGAGAAGTCATGCCGATCCGATGCACATTCGATTTGAACAAGGAGCGCGTTTCGACCTTGAACTGTCCGGGATTCGGGACGATTCCGGCTTTTTCCGGCAAGGGGCGCGCGCGTGACAATCCCGAGGCAACAGGCTTGAAGGGAGTCGGGCCGATCCCGAAAGGGACGTACTACATCGTCGATCGGCAATCGGGCGGCCATTTCGGCTGGTTTTACGACGCTTGGGGCAAGCAGGGTTGGGGGACCACCGATCACACCAAGTGGTTTATGTTGTGGAATGCGAACACCGGCGACACGACCTTTGTCGGGAAAGTAAGGCGCGGGCGTTTTCGGATTCACCCGATGGGGCCGCGCCGTTCTAGCGAAGGCTGCATCACGATCATGAACCCGGTTACGTTCGATCGATTCGCGGAATTTCTGAGGAAGAAAGGCGCCGATTTGCCGGTGCCTGGATCGATGCTCAAGGCCTATGGCACGGTTGAGGTGAAATGAAGAGAATCGGATTGTTTGCGTTGAACCTCGTCGTGACGCTCGTCGGTGGGTGGGTTCTTGCGCATATCGTCGTCGGGCTGTCGGCGGAGATGCCTGCTCCGCTCGAAGATGCATTGCGGGTTTTGCTGCGCATCACGGGGCATGAAGAGTTCGACAATGAGGACGATTTGCTGGCGCTCGGGATGATGGCGGTTTTGATCGCCTCGATTGTCGTTGTTGGGGGGGTTGTTTGGGTCGCGAAGCTCATCGTCCGGGGTCGATCGCGTCGGGGTGGGGAATTCTGATAGGCCCGGTCCGATCGATTTCGACCCACTACGGGCGGTGAGAGCATTGACGGAAAGCGGCAGCGTTCGATTGCATACCGGCCATAGGATTCAAGCATCGAGTACCACTTTCTTGGATTTGCTTCCCGCGTGCATCAAAACAGGCCGGCTCCAGACACCGGTGTAAGCCATAAGGTACCCGATCCGGCGTCGATATAGTACGATTACACGTTACCGCTGGTTTGTTCTGTGAGCCAGCACCGTCACACATAAATTTATTTTCCGCCCAGAAAATCATGGCCGAGGAATATCCAGAAAACTACGACGCAATCAATGCGCGCGACGCCCTTTGGCCGATTCTCTCGCAATTCAAGGCACGCCCTAGCCCGGACAAGATCGACATCCGGGAGTCGATAGCACTGGTAGACTTTCACCTCAAAATCGCTTACACGCTGGTCATTTCGTTTAGCCGGCGACCGCTTGTCACTCCCATAAAAATATCACCGGCCCCTGGTTTCGGTTCCATGCTGGCCGTTGTCAGGCAAGGTGCAAAGTTTTCAACTGATGTCGGAACACAGTGGATTCGTGATCTCGTTTTGTCATGGTCTGCTGGCGCTGTCGCTGCGATCGACCTGTTCAAGACGCCGCGATACAAAACGTTCAAAATTCTTCGCGACCGACTGGCGCACGGACAACCATTACCGAGTGATGAGAAAGGGTTGTCTCCCATACGACAAAGCCTTATTTCGTTGATCGACACCCTTGATAGACTGCTTGAGGAAACGCTTAAGGAAACGACTATCGTCGCTCGGGATGGTCGCGTCCATATCCACAAGAAGCGGGAAAGAGCGATATTCGAAGTGTCGCCTCTCTGGATATCGTCCGATGCAACAGGTGGGCTACGGATTTATTCACACGCCAGTACCGACGCGATTCATTACGTTGAACCTAGCAGGCCGTTGAAATACCTCGACCGATTCGTCACGATATAGCCACCCTGATCCCGAGACGCGAAGACCGCATGCGAGGCGCCGACAGCTACAACGA